>CAYPOV010000064.1:0-17463 GCA_964412385.1 uncultured Geminicoccaceae bacterium | reverse complement strand
CGCCTTGTGCTGGTCCGCCCCCCCCCCCGCTCGCTCCCATTACCGCCACTGTTGTCCGAGGATTCGTTTCCGCCGCTGGCATCGGTATCGGATGCGGTGCTCGGGGTATCACTACCTCCACCGCCTCCGCCACCTGTAGCGCAAGCAGAAAGGGCGAGTAGAGCCAGAACTGTAAATCCGGGCGCAGCCCAGTGACTCTTGTTAACCATGCCGACTTCTCCACAACTCTTCATTGCTTTCACTCGAAGTTCGGCGACTGTAATTTGAAGCAGTATTTTCTGTCTATTGCGCTCAGATAGAAGCGCTCTCGATTTTCTATTTACTTCAGGTAGAAAATTAACTATATTTAGAAAGATCTAATTGATGTTAATGATAATTAAATCCCTATGTTTACTAGAAATTAATGATTAATATTCATATTCCTAGAGAACGAGAATCGGACACTCTACTTTTCGTCAAACTATAGAATTTGGCACTATGGAGTACGTTCGACTATTAACAATTTGCAAAAGTGCCGCGAAGACCTCGTCCATCATCGCCCAGCCCGGGGACAAGTCTGTTGGTTGACCGCCATCCCAGGGCACTTGCATGATGGGCAACGCGCTTGATGTCCGGCAGAAACATCAAGCGCATTGTCAGTCGGAGGAGATCCTATTCCACCGACGCAAGGAAGATGACAATCTCGATTCTTCTCAATCGAACGTTGTACTTGCTGTTAGAGGTGCGTGCCTACCGTTTAGTCGGTCGCGTCTTCGACTTCATCAGCAGTATCCTCAACCGCATCACCGATCGCGTCACCGGTGTTCTCAACGGCATCGCCAACATCTTCCGCCGCGTCTTCGCCATCATCGAGGTCACAGGCTGTAGTCGCCAGCAGCAATGGAAGAATAAGCGCAAACCCGAGTATGCGGAAGGCAGGTGGAATTCTTAGCATGAACGGTTCCTTGTTTCAGAAGACACCCTTGAAGGGAGGCCCAGGGTTATCAGATAAATAGTTAATGCGGATCGAGCCTTACGGTTCCCAATTGCGACAGGTGGGCTCGAAGTCAGCCCGTCACAGGGGTTTATCTCCGCAATAGACAGCCTCTAACGTTGACGGCTGGAGGGAACCTTCGATGCCAAACTTCGTTGTATCGAACATACACTGCACAGACAATTGTGAGGATGAGATGAGCGATTTCCGCTCAGATATAGTCGCCATAATACCTCATTTGCGGGCGAGCGCGCGAGTCATGACAGGGGGCAACAGCCATTTTGCGGACGACCTCGTGCAAGATACAATCGTTAACGCTCTTCAGGCCGAGCATCAGTTTACGCCCGGTACCAACCTCAAGGCTTGGTTGTTCACAATTTTACGAAACAGATTTTACACGCTTGTGCGACGCCAAAAATTTACGGTGTCGACCGATGATGATGTTTTGGCACAACTGCACTGGGCACCGGCTGCGCAAGAAGGTGCCATTGAGGCTCAAGCGTTCAAGCGGGCCTTCAACCAGCTCAGTCCGACGCACCGAGAAGTTCTCGTACTCACGGTGATCCATGGTTGGCCTTATGAAAAAGTGGCCGAACAATGCAATTGCCAGGTTGGGACCATTAAGAGCCGGGTCAATCGTGCACGGGCCCAGTTGAAGAAAATGATGCTCGGCAGCGAGGATGGTGAAGAACTTACGAAGTTTGCGTCGAGCGGGAAAGAGGGCACCCGCAAAAGTGCGAATGCCCAAATGCTAATTGGGGATGCCCGAACCTAGTTAAGGTGGGCCTCCCATTCTTTAACTTGCTTCTCGGCCTCTTCGCGCGTCAGGCCATAGCGCTCTTGCACTACGCCCACGAGTTGCTGACGTTCACCTTTGGCGCGGGCGAGGTCATCATCTGTGAGCTCACCCCACTTTTCTCTAGCTCTTCCGGCATATTGATTCCAATTGCCTTTGATAGTATCCCAATTCATCTAGGAACTCCTTACTCAGTTACGTCGATATAACCGACTGAATGCGATGAAGTTCCTTGATTTTTGCTTATTTCATGTACGCTGGAGGGTAGCATTGGTCTCGTCTACGCAACAGCTCGCGAAGAAGTATTAGTGGCCAATGCTTGAGCGAGAGTAATTCTAAGGATATGATCATTGAAGGGTTTTGAGACCAAATAGACGGGTTCTTTTTTCGTGCTCGTCAATAGACGCTCAGGGAAGCCGGTTACAAAAACGGCCGGAATATCAAGGTCTTCCAGGATTTCGTTGACGGCGTCGATGCCGGACGTCTCCTCTGCCAGTTCAATATCGGCGAGGACAATGTCGGGAGCGTTTGATCGCGCAATGCCGACTGCTTGCTGTCTTGTACGAGCAATGCCCACGACCTGATGTCCGAGCTTGCCAACAATGCCCTCGAGATCGAGCGCGATAATGGGCTCATCTTCGATAATGAGAATCCGGCAGGCGTGCTGGCGATCGATCTCGGCTCTGGCTTCAGCGAGCCAGTGCTTAACTTGCTTCGCGTCTGCGCGCATGATCTTTGCGATTTCTGCATCTCCGAAACCTTCAAGGCTGGACAAGAGCAATGCCCGACGCTTCATCGGCGACAAGCTTCGAACTCGCTCCTCGACAATTTTCTGATCGGAGATAGTTCCTAGGTTCTGAACCGACCTGTGGTGGCTCGCTGCCAGAGCATCGTGCAAATGTCGAAAGTGACAAACGCGCGCGCTAAAAGCGGGGTCACCATTTGCTTGGGATGTCTCATTATAGGCTTTAACGGCGCGCCGCACCAGAGTATCGCCAATTGCCTGAGAACCTGTGGAGGCACGAGCAAAACGCCTCATCGCGGGAAGATCTACGAAGATTGGGGACGGCTTATACATTGTCATGTCTTCATGCGGTCCATTGCTTCCGCCTCGATCTGTATGTTGTCCACGTTGCACATGAAGTGATGTTTCGTTTCTAACCGTTGCGATCTTTTACACGTTTATGATTTGCTGGAGTTTGGCTCTTCATTTGGTTGTCTGTTGTGCTAACCTCGCTGAGATCTGCGTCGCGTGTCGTGACGAGGTCGAGTAAATGCTCTGGGATATCTTCCTGAAGAACATCGTCGTAGAGCTGATGAAGCTGTTGCTCAACCCAACGTTCAAAACCTCGATCTGCCGCCTCACGAGACCTCAGGACATTCTTTGATGTTGGGTTGCGTTCAGATTGGCTCATCGTTCATCCGTTTGGTGGAGAATGCCGTGCGCCAGTAAGTTCTGCCGGAGAAATGTTTGTCAAGATGAGGTCAGACTGGATTCGTTCGTCTTGATCGCGGCCCGAAAAAGAACCAAGCGATGAAGCCGATGACAGGAAGCAATATGATGATCACACACCAGATTACCTTTGAGCCGGTCGATGCACCACTGCCAATGGTGCTGATCAAAGCCCAAATATCCAGAATGAGAACGATCAATCCAAAGACGCCTGTGACTTCGAAACCCATTACTGAACCTTTGCTGCTGAAGACGCGTTGATGAAACGCTGATTGGGCTTAAAGGTTCCGAATAGTCGGGCGATTCAGAGCGATTACGGGACGGTTACTCGGTGTCGATCGGAAATTCGAGTTCGAACTTGGTGCCGTGGTTGCTATCCCATCTACTATTGCCGTCGAGTACGTCAGCCATAGCGTCGATAAGGCGCAATCCAACCCCTTTTTCGGAATTTTCGGAAATGCCTGGTCCGTCATCGGATAGGGTGAGCCTGGCATTGTGCTCAAGTTGCTCAAGTTTAACGGCGATCTCGCCTTTGTCTTCCTGAAAAGCATATTTGAAGCTGTTAGTCAGGAACTCATTGACAATAATCGCAACGGCCTGCGCGCGCCGGGTATCGACGGTGATTGTGGACGTATCAGCATCGAGTCTAATTTTTTGGGCGCGCTCGGCATCGAGAGCAAAAATATTGTTGACGATGCTAAGCACATAGCGGCCTAAGTCGATCTTGCCGCCTTCATCGCTCGCAATGATCAGATCGTCAATTGCGTTTAGGATGTTGATGCGACCGCCAACGTCATCGAGAACTTGGCGAACCGCCAACATTTTCTGATGCTGCTTTTCCAGATTGATCATGCTTATTAGCATCTGATTATTGTTTTTGGTGCGATGGCGTAGCTCGTTCTGCATGATTTCCAATCGCGTGCTGAGCTGTTCATTGTCTCGAGCGATGATGCTGTGCGACACGCTCATTGCCAGAATATTGGCGTAGCCTTGCAGAAAATGAACGTCGCGTTCATCGAACGCACGCGGCTCGCTGCTATCCGCTTCAAGCACGCCGAATACGCTATCTCCGTGTTTGATGATAACATTGACCGCGCTGCGCACTCCATGGTGGGCGAGGACTTCCGGGACGCGGAACCTCTGCTCTGTTGGGAGATCATTGGCGATTGTCGGTTGGCCGGTCTGCAGAGCATAGCCGGCAGGCGAGTCGAGATCGGCCCCTAACCTTGCGACGCCCACAACATTGTCCTCCCAGCCGACGCCCGCGCGGATGAGGAGTTGTCGCTCGTCCGGTAGATATTCCAAAACTTTGGCATGTGACACGTCCAGGCCCTTGGTCACGTGCTCACATGCGAGAACCAACAATTGATCAAGATCGGTCGAGGCTAGAGCCTCGCCACCAAAAAATTCGAGACCTAGATTTTGTTCACCAAACGAGCTCATGGGCGGAAATTTTGGATTAATGGAGGACGCGACAACATCAACGAAGAGACTAGCAGCCAATCTCAATACACAAGATGCACCTACTCACCTCTGTTCTATTAAGGGGCCTATCCTGGCCAATGACAAGTGTAGAGTTGGCTGACGCCACGAGCCCGGCGGTGTTGCGTACTGAGTAGGGCCATCCGGACCGCGCGCAAAATACCGGAAAGATGCTCATTGAAGTTCCGCACGGCCATTTCCGAGAAAAGAGAATTCACGGGTCTGCGCCGGGGTCAGTGATGGCTTCGTTGAATGAAACGAATCAAGGATCTCATGATACGAGCCAAAAGAAGCACTTCAAACGAACACCTTATGCTTCTTAGGAATTGCAACAATTTCCTCCCCTTTAAGAGATTTTTCAGATTTTCGGCTCTGAACATCAGAAATTGCTTCGTATGGAAGAAAAAGCTTCCGTGTATAGCCATACGGTTATTTGAGGAAAGGTTGTCTTTAAGAGTTCTATAGTCTCCTCCAGCGCGCCATGCACTCGTCCGTTTCGGCGACGGGTGCCAACCCTAACTAGGAGTGCCGGGCTCGCGAACGGAGTTTTCTTGTTTGAGCGCCTCAAGTTCTTTTCGAATGGCGCATAGTTCTTCGAGAATTTTGGCTTGATCTAAGGCGTGGAGGGCGTCGTGCTCGGCGACTTCTTCGGTGTGCACTTTTTCCATGGAATTGACGACAATGGCGATGAAGAGATTGAGGACAGCCATGGTTGTGAGAAGGATGAACGGAACGAAGAAGGCCCATGCATAAGGGTGAGATTCCATGACGGGCCTAACGATGCCCATTGACCAGCTTTCCAACGTCATGATTTGGAAAAGAGAGTAGAACGAGGCGCCGATGGTGCCGAACCAGTCGGGAAAGGTCGAGCCGTAGAGCATCGTCGCCATGACGGAAAACACGTAAAAAACTAGGATCATAAGGGCAATCACTGAGCTCATGCCTGGAATGGCAGCGAGCAAAGCCTGGATGACGATACGCATCTGCGGCACAGTGGAGACTAGACGTAGCGCCCGAAGGATACGCAGAGCGCGAAGCACGCTCAAGCTGCCGGTTGCTGGAATAAGCGCAATCGCCACGACGATAAGATCGAAGATGTTCCAGGGGCGCTTGAAAAAACTCCACCCGTACGCGGCCATCTTGAGCGCAAGTTCGCCGACGAAGATCGCTACGGCCACGGTGTCGATAACCATGAGAATGGGACCGAGGGCGTTCATTATCGTGCCGGAGGTCTCAAGGCCGATAGTGACCGCATTGATGACGATCACACCAATGATGAATTGCTCGCAGCGAGGGTCTTCAAGCCATTCGCGCAACTTCGCGCGCCAATCAGCACGATCCCTTGCAATTGCCATCGTTTTCCCCTGAACCCCGACGTCCCTGAAAGTCATTCACTTTCAGGCATAATGGTCCATGGGGATTACCGCGTCGTGAGCGAAACCTCCACGCGACGATTGGTGGCACGACTTGCAGCGTCAGTCTCTTCCACAAGAGGCTGGGTTGAGCCATAGCCTGCGGCAATCACGCGGTCAGCGGGGATGCCAGCCGCGACCAATGCCTCGGCGACTGCGCCGGCGCGCGACGCCGACAGGGCCAAGTTCGATTCGTAGACACTGTTGTCGCCAACAGGCACGCTATCGGTGTGACCGCCGACATGAATAGCCCAAGGCATATCATCCGGGAACTTGTCGGTCGCGGCGATAAGCTGGTCAATTAAAGGCTGAAGGGTATCGCTGCTCTCGGCCGTAAGGACGCCTCTTCCCGAGGGGAAGATATCGAGATTCCGCCAGATTGACGGATCGCCACCGAGAATGGCAATCTCATCTTCCGTCAATCCCGTACTCGCGGCGAATTGGTCTCTTAGGAGTTCGCCCCGGGTGCGCGTCTCGAGTTGCGTTTGCAGATCGGCCACGTTCTCCTCAAGGTCGCGGATCGACCCTGAAACTTCGGTATTCTCGTCGAGAGCGGCCTGCAGTTCCAGGCCGGTATTAGCGGCTACTGTTTGGGTCCTTTCTAGCTCGGACTCGAGATCGGCGATTTGCTGTTTGAGTTCGGCTCGCTGATTGATAAGGCTCTCGAGTTGTGTTCCGGTGCTTGATGCGACTTGTTCCGCTGCTGCTGTTGCGTCCTGCTGCTCTGCGAGTTGTTGCTCAAGGTCGCGAATTGATCCTGAAAGCTCGGTAGTCTCATCGAGAGCGGCTTGCAGCTCCGCGCCGGTATTGGCGGAGACGGTCTGCGCTCTTTCGAGCTGCGCTTCGAGGTCGGCGATCTGTTGTTGGAGGGTTTCGAGTTCGGTGCCGGCCTCATCAAGTTGGGCCATGACAATGGCTTCGGACTCGCTCGTCTCGGTGACCCGGTCTTCGAGTTCAGCGACTTGCTGTTTGAGAGTTTGGCGCTGCTCGATCATGGATTCGAGCTGTTTTCCGGTATTGGCCGCCACTTTTTCCGCATCGGTCAGGGCCGCCTCGAGATCCGAGGTACGTTGTTGTAGGGTTTCGTGACGAGACGAGATACCCTTGAGCTGTTCTTGAGTATCAGCGGCCGTCTGTTGGCTGGTATCGAGATCGTCTTCCAGTGCAGCAATCTGCTGTTTGAGTTCGGTGCGCTGGTCGATCAGGCTTGCGAGTTGCATGCCCGTAGTCGAAGCGACCTGCTCTGCCGCTTCGGTGGATTGATGCGCCTCGGCAAGCTCGGCTTCGAGCGCACTCATTTCGCGGCTCAGTGCGGTATTGGCGTCGAGCGCTTCCTGCAGTTCGTCACCCGTGTTCGAAGCGACAAGCTGCGCCTGTGATGTTGCCGCTGCTTGCTGCTCCAGATCAGCTTCAAGTGACTGCAGTTCCTCACGTAGTTCGCCGCGTGCCTCGATCAGGCTGGCAAGCTGCAATCCGGTACTGGAAGCGACCTGCTCCGCCGCTTCGGTGGATTGATGCGCCTCGGCAAGCTCGGCTTCGAGCGCACTCATTTCGCGGCTCAGTGCGGTATTGGCGTCGAGCGCTTCCTGCAGTTCGTCACCCGTGTTCGAAGCGACAAGCTGCGCCTGTGATGTTGCCGCTGCTTGCTGCTCCAGATCAGCTTCAAGTGACTGCAGTTCCTCACGTAGTTCGCCGCGTGCCTCGATCAGGCTGGCAAGCTGCAATCCAGTACTGGAAGCAACCTGCTCTGCCGCTTCGGCGGATTGATGCGCCTCGGCAAGCTCGGCTTCGAGCGCGCTCATCTCGCGGCTCAGTGTGGTATTGGCGTCGAGCGCCTCCTGCAGCTCGTCGCCCGTGTTCGAAGCCACAAGCCGCGCCTGCGAGACGGCCGCGACTTGTTCTACCAAGTCGGCTTCAACGGCTTTTTTCTCTTGGGCGAGACGGGTGTTGCGGTCGAGCGCGTCTTGCAATTCGCGTCCGGTATTGAGTGCAACTAATCGGGCCCGTGATGTCTCGGTTTCTTGAGTCTCGAGGCTAGCGAGCGTGGTTTGATGTTGCTCAGCTAACGCTTCGCGCGAATCGACTGCCGTTATCAAGTAGCGGCCGGTCATCGTCGCAGTCGCGCGTGCTTGCTCGAGGGAACGAGCCTGCGCCTGGAATGCTTCTTGAGCTGCAGCAAGCTCACCTTTCAGCGCTTCGAGTTCTGCCTCACGTGCGTGCAGGAGCTTGGTCCTTTCGGCTAGTTCGGCCTCGGCCGCTTCGATGTCCCGTTCGGCCGCTTGCAAAGCTTCGTGGCCATTGTCGGCCTCGGCACGGTCGACACGTTTCTGCAGGCTCGCCACTTGACGAAGAGAACTTTCCAATTCAGCGCGAATAGCCGGGATAACGGCCGATTCCAGCTCTTTTTGTTCGATGGTATCAGAGAGTGTTGCGATCTGGTCTTGGGCTTGGGTGAGTTCATCCTCGAGGGATTGGGTCTCTCCGCGTGCATCGACGAGTTGGGCCTCGTATCCTTCGCGAAGCTGGTTATTCGCGGAGACCGCCAAGTTAAGTTCTTCTTTTTGTGCTGCGATCTCGCTTTCGAGTTCCGCGACATTGCTTTGTAGCAGGCGCACTTGATCTTCGGCACTCTTGGCGCGGGCAAGTGCACCGTCGCGAATTTCAGTGATTGAGACGAGGTCGGCTTCAAGCGAGGCTAAGGCTTGTTCGCCAGCATCACGCTCGGCCGTGATTTCGTTCTCGCGCGCTGACGCTTCGGTAAGTGCAGTTTCAAGTTCACTGATTTGCGTTTGAGCGCTACTCAACTCATTTTCAAGTTCAGCAATACGTGCACTCGACTCATCGGCTTTGGCAGCTGCCTCTGCTAACTGTTCTTCGAGCGATGTTTCAAGAACCGAAATCTCGTGCTGTACCTGCCCGAGTTCTTGGCTCGCAGTGACGAACTCATCCTGGAGAGCCGATTTCTCTTGCTCGAGCCGGCTCACGGTCGCGTTGGACGCCTCAAGTTCCTCCTCGAGACTAGCGATCTTTGCCCGCGCTTCTTCCTCGGCAGCCGCCGCCTCCGCAGCCTGCTCAGAGAGTGTGGTCTCAAGTTGTGAGACCTGGGACTGCGTGTCGGCCAGTGCCGATTGGGAATCGCTCAGTTCGGTCTTGAGAACCGCGACCCTCGTTTGTGTCTCGCTGAGAGACGTCTGTGTTGTTTGCAGTTCCTGGGAGAGATCGTCACGTGTTGTTGTGAGCGATGCGAGTTCGCTGCTGAGGCTTGCGATTTGTGCTTGCGCGTCCTCCTCGGCAGTCGCGGCCTCAGCGGCCTGCTCGGCAAGGGCGGTCTCGAGCTGAGAAACCTCAGCCTGCGTACCGGCAAGAGCCGATTGCGAATCGCTCAGCTCAGTCTCAAGCGTTGCGACCCGCATTTGCGCATCACCAAACGAGGTTTGTGTTCTTTGCAACTCCTGGGAGAGATCGTCGCGCGTTGTTGTGAGTGATGCGAGCTCGCTGCTGAGGCTTGCGATTTGTGCCTGGAGCTCTTGTCCCTGAGTGTTAGACGCCGTCAGCGAGTCGCGCGCAGAGGCAAGCTCGGTGGTCAGTGTCGCGACGGATTGTTGCTCGGCCTCGAGTTTGCTGGCGAGGGACGCTTTCTCATCTTGTAACGCATTGAGCTGCTGATTCTTTTCGTCGATCGAGGTTTGCAGCTCGGTGATCTGCGCGTTCGCGTTGTCGAGTTCTGCTTGCAGGGACGCTGCCTTCTCGGTCTCCGCCTGCAGGTTTTCTTGGGTATTGTTGAGTTCTGATTGAAGGCTGTTGCGGGCTTCGGTCAGGCTATCGTTTTGTGTTTGTGCAGATTTGAGATCTGCTTCGAGGTTAGATTTGGTGTCTTCGAGTTGGTTTTGCGTGTCTTGAAGCGAGGCTATCTGACCTTGAAGTTCGGTTTCCGTCTTCTGAAGCGCCTCTTTTTGTTCTGTTAGCGAGGCGATCTCGCTCTGACTTTGTTGTTGAAGCTGGTCTTTCTCTTCGGTCAGCGTGGCATTGGCTTGGTTAGCGTTGTCAATTTGATCGTAACCGTACCATCCGAGACCGGCGGCAGCCGCGATCGGGACGAGCGTAAGAAGTCCCGTTCGTCGACCACGATTCTTCTCCCAATCATGCCGGTTAGCTTCGAGATCGGAAAAACGGTCCGCCATGAGTTGCTCCCTTGCCCGCTGCGATAGCGTCGATTGCTAGCTATAAAGTGACGTCAAGAATCTCGTAAATCGTGGATCCAGCTCCGCATCGTCAGGTGCCTGACGGCGCATTTGAATCCACTCTTCCCGTAAAACCTGAAGGCCATCGAGGCGCTCTCGATGCTCAAACGCCTGATCGAACGCGAATGCGCTTACCGCCATGGTGATGATGCCGATCGCGACCAACCAAAATGTCGGCAAAGAGGTGAGGGCCCCGAGAAGAAAGAGAATGAAGCCGATCCCAAGCAGAACCGCTCCATAGAGGCCGAAGCGGCGTTTGCCGCTACGATGATCCGCCGCCATTTTCCGGAACTGATCTTCGGACTCCTCGTCTAAGACCGGATCAATTTGGCCAGTTGGCATTGCTGAGGAAATTGTCGCTGCCATCGCCTGCTCTGCGCTTTGTTCGCCCCATCCAGCTACTGCCAAGACATGCCAGACCTGTTTGGAATTGCAAGCCAGGGAATGGACGCCAATCCGCGCAGCCGGATGTGTTCAACGCGTGGTCAGCTTAAGCTCGATACGCCTGTTCCTGCGAAACGCCTCTTCCGTTTCGCGATCATCAAGGGGATGGAATTCGGCAAAACCGCGTGCTGCGACCCTTTCGGGCGGGATGCCCTGAGAAGTGAGGAAGCGGGCGACTTCGATCGCGCGCGCCGTCGACAATTCCCAATTTGACGGAAACTGGGCGGTGCTGATCGGTCTCTTATCCGTATGTCCGTCCACTTGTATGACCCAATCGAGTTCTTCAGGGATATCGCCGATCAGAAGTCTGAGCGTATCCGCCAGTTTCGCCAACTCTTGCCGACCTTGAGGTTCGAGATCCGCCTCGCCCGAATCGAACAATACCTCGGATTGAACGACAAACCGATCGCCGACGATCTCAATATCTTCCTGTTCGCCGAGGAGTTGCCTTAGACGGCCGAAGAATTCCGAACGGTACTGTGAAAGTTCCTCCACCCGTTCAGCCAGGGCAACGTTGAGTCGCTCGCCCAGATCCTCAATGACCGCGTTCTGAGTGTCGATCTCACCTTGCTTCTGCTCGAGGCTCTGGTCGAGTTGCGTCAATTGCTCGCTGAGTGTGCGCACCAGTCCTTGAAGGCGGTCGACCTCGGCAAGAGCGAGGCGACGTTCGAGGGCTCCAGCTTCCAGAGCGCGCTCGAGATCAAGCGTTGTGGATACGACGGCCTCGAGTTCTTGTTGCCGAGTTGCCAATCGAGTTTCGATGGCATCGCGTTCAGAGCGGATCGTTTCAAGTTCCGTTTCGCGCTCGCGTTCGGCGGTCTGCGAAATTTGGAGCCGTTGATTGACAAGATCGCGGTCTGTTTCGAGTTCCCGAAGGTCACCCTCAAGATCACTTCGGGCGACTTCCGCGATCCGCAGCTCGTCGGCGACACGATTGAGCGCCTGCCTAAGATCATCAGATGTTTGCCGCTCAACGGCAATCGAGGCTTCCAGGTCTTCGAGTTCGGATTCGAGCCGCTCAACCGCTTCGTCGCGGCCCTCGAGGAGCTGGCTTAAAAAGAACTGTCCAAGGACAAACACCACGAGGAGGAAAATGAAGACCAAGAGGAGCGTCGAGAGCGCATCGACAAACCCCGGCCAAATATCTGTTGGCGTGCGTGAATACCGGCGGCTTGCGGGCACTGTTAGTTCCCCGAGCCACTCGGGTCCCCTGCGGCAAGGGCAATTGTCCGTGTCACCAGCATAATTTCTTTCCGAAGATCGTGGGTCATCTCCTCGCGACTCTTCGCAAGTTCGTCGAGCAGGCGGCCGAGTTTGAGATCCACACCGCGCAGATGGTCACGACTTTCCGGATCGAGCATGTCTCCGCGGCCGAACGAGGCGAGCTGGGAGCCTGTTTCGCTTTGTACCTCGAACATACGTTCGCTCAACTGTTGCTGACGGCTGAGCTGATCATTCAGGGCTCCGAGTTGATCATTGAGACCAACCAAAAGGTTGTTCAGCTCAGCCCGGTTGTCCTCGGATCTTTGCACTGCCGTTTCGAGATTGGCGAGATTCTCTGCGGTTTGCTGGAGCATCGCTTGAACATAGGCGGGAAGAGGCGTCCCTGGCTGACGTAGGGCCGGAGCGGTTTGCGGCTCTTCGTTCGAGCGGTGTTGCGTGAGCGTTGAAAGCCATTCCTCAAGATCGTTGTAGAACGCGTTTTGCGCTTGATTTGCTTGAAGGTCGAGAAAACCGAGGACTAGCGATCCTGAGAGGCCAAAGAGGGATGAGCTGAATGCAGTGCCCATGCCTGATAAAGGAGCGGCAAGGCCTTCTTTCATATCATTGAATAGGGTTACCATGTCATTGCCGCCCAAAGACAATTCCGAAATGACAATGCCTACGGAGTTGATGGTCTCCAGGAGCCCCCAGAATGTGCCGAGGAGGCCCAGGAAGATGAGAAGTCCGGTCAGATAGCGCGAAATCTCACGACTCTCGTCGAGGCGAGCACTGATGCTATCGAGGAGATAGCGCATAGAAAGAGCATTGAGGGACGCGCGGCCGCGCCTCTCACGCTCGCCCAGCACTGTCGTTACGGGGCCAAGGAGCTTGGGCGGCTCGTGAAGCGAAAATCCGGGTTGCTGGGTACGGAAGGCTTCGATCCATCGTACTTCCGGCTTTAACAACAGAATTCGGCGAAAAGTGTAGATGATCCCGAGTAACAGTACGCCGAGAATCAGGCCGTTGAGGGCCGGATTGTGCAGGAATGCGCGCAAGATGATTTCATAGACCAGCCCGGCGACGACGATCACGAGGAGGAGAAAGAATATGATCCGGTTGAGAAAACGTTGCGGGTTGGTCATGCCCTAATGTTTCACACTCTTGCTTTGTGGTCGCCTGGCACTTTAGCGAGATGGACTTCATCGATCACGACCAAACGATGGAATTCCACCGCAATTGGCCTGGGTTGTGCCTTTTGCGCCTGCCCTCTTACGCTCTTTTGTGAGAAGGAAAATCAACTTTTCCGTTTTTTCAAGTCTTGCCATCATGGCTGGCTTGTTTCGCAATGGGTCAATCAAGACCTCGTTTGGTCATACGCAGGGCCAATGTGAGCCGCTAGCCGGTTCGTGAGAAAGGAGAGACGTGATGAATGCGATTGACCTGGATTCCGTGTGCAGCGTTATCCTCAAATCCAAGGTTCTCAATGCTAAAGAAGCGGTGGTTGATCCCGACGAAGGTTCTAATCCGACAGACGACGGCGATCGCGAGATTTTGGAGGAAACAGCGGATGACGCGACTGCTGACGAATTGCGGAGCTTGATCGACGATTTGAACGAAGATCAGCAAATTGAGCTTGTCGCACTTGCCTGGCTCGGTCGCGGAAGCTTTTCGCGCGAGGAGTGGGACGATGCGCTCGACGAAGCTCGCCGCGCCTCCAACGATCGCACAGCAGACTATCTCATGGGCATGCCTCTTCTCGCCGACTATCTCGAAGAAGGGCTCGCGGCTTTCGAGTTGAGCTGTAGTGACTAGTGGTACGGAGCCTTCGGAAGATTTCCTCCAGTGAGTTGTCTTTCGTACCACTAGCCCATTGATTCTAGTGGATTCTGCGCCTTGGCACTTCGGGATCGAGTGTTGCGGTCAATCCACTAGTTGTTGCGCAATCGGAGTTCGTCGAGGGCATCAAGGGCGTCCTTGAAGTTCGTGATCACGCGGTGAGGTCGATCCGACGCCTTGCAGAGTGATGCGAGTTCCGGCTTGGCGAATGTGAGGTCGACGACGCGCGTTGCGCATAAGTTGGACCGCGCCGCTCCGATGTGCAGGACCTTGGGAATCTTTGTTTCTGCCTTGAGATGTTGGATGATTGTGCAGCGGCAGGTTCCGGCACGGATACGGCACGATGTTGTCGTCGTGAGGGGTTGATAGAGCCATCGCTGTTCGCTTGTTTGGTGAAGGTGTCCGGCGAAACTGATCAGATTGTGGATCCCGTGATTGTTGAGAAATCCTTTGATCACGTGGTCGATGCCGTCACTGACGATCACAAGTGGGAGACGTTTCGCTCGGCAGGTGCGGACAAATTCCGGAAAAACAGGATCGATTGGCTGATCCGCGATGAACGTCTGGAGTGTTTGCGGGTCGATCGATAGTCGCGAAATTTGCTCGCGGAGACATTCTGCAGTGCCGATTATGCCATGGTGGCGAAGAACGTCGTAGTGGCGCCAGTTCGGGTCGGCATAGTGAGAAAGCAGTTCGCCGGTTGTGTCGTTGGTAGCGATGAGTTTGTCAAAGTCGCATGTGATGAGCCATTCCATTGGTTTCATCCGTGTTGTTCGGACCTCTTGGTTCCAGGGGATGTGTCGGAGGTCGTGCCACGGCATCATCTCGAGAACAGATGTGGCCTGTTGATCATACCAGATTGTGGCTGCTTCGTGGCTTCTTGTTCATTCTTGCTGCAATGCAGCATTGTCGTGCGAGTTCGTTCTTTTGAGATGCACCAGCTTGACCACAGCCATCTAAAAAACTAGAACAAATAAAGAACATTTTGGTCATGAGAACGGTAGTGCTGGCATGTCGGGACAAAGTTCGGCGTCGATATTGCAGGGCTTGCGCGCCAAAATTCGGCGTATCGAAGGGCATGGTGCCGATTTCGGAGGGGAAACCGTCCGTTTCGGCGATCGGGAGCTCGATCAAGTTCTGCCGTGGCATGGTTTGCCCAGGCGCAGTCTGCACGAGATCAATGGGCGAGCGGCCGGAGGCTTTGCTATGGCATTGGCGAGCCGAGCCCTTTCGGCGGCCGGCGATCATGCCCGAGGTGTTGTCTTGTGGTGTGCTCAAGATCGCTTGAGGTGTCTTGAGGGCGAGATCTACGGACCGGGGCTTAAGCCTTTCGGCATTGCCGCCGAAAGGTTCGTTTGGGTACGGGCCCGCTCACCTCAAGAGAGCCTTTGGGTTGCCGAAGAAGCTCTTCGCTCCTCGGCTGTTTGCTGTGCTGTCGCCGAGCTTCCACCTTTGGATCTTCTGACAAGCCGGCGTTTGCAACTCGCTGCCGAGGAAGGGGGCGGACTGGGTCTCGCCTTATTGAGGGATTCTCGGGGACACACCATTCCTGATCTTGCGCCCAATGCTGCGGTGACCCGATGGCGCGCGGAGCCAGGCCGGTCCGGGCAAGGCACTTTCTGGCAACTTGATTTATGGCGCTGTCGGGGCGGGACCCCGAGGCGATGGGAGGTTCGTTGGAATGAGCCGACGTTATCTTTCGCTTTGGTTGCCGAAGTTGGCGATCGAACGGTTGATGCTGGCAGCGCGGCGTGCCGGCACGCCGCGTTCGCCTGAAGAGCCTTTAGCTCTTGTCGCTATCGAAGCCGGCAATCCCAAACTTATTGCTGTCAATGATGCGGCTGCCAAAGAGCGCATCAGGCCGGGACTGAGCCTGCCTGATGCTCGGGCGATTTTCCCGGAACTCAAGCTCGAGGACGCGGCACCCGAGCGTGATCAGGCGGTTTTGGAAGCGCTTGCTGCCTGGTGTGGACGCTATAGCCCGCGTGTGATGTTGGATTGTCCTTTGGATCAGATCGGTCGCGGCGAGGCTGCGATCGCTATCGATATTACCGGTTGCGCGCATCTTTTCGGTGGTGAGGCGCGGATGATCGAGGATATCGCATCGAAGCTTGCCCGTTTCGGTTTGACAGCACGTGTTGCGACCTCTGATCGTCTTGCCGGTGCTTGGGCTTGGGCCCGCTATGGTGAAGCTGGGCTTTTGGCTTCGAAGGACAGTGAGCCTTTGTTGCGCGCGCTGCCGGTTATGGCCTTGAGGCTCGACCCTTCCTTGGTGCTCAGCCTTGAGCGATTGGGTTTGCGCACCCTCGGGCAGGTTGCCGATCTTCCGCATGCCTCGCTTCTCACACGTTTCGGTTCATTGATCGTCGAGCGGCTCGATGCACTTTTCGGTAAAGGCAGCGAGGTTTTTATCCCGATTCGCGAGCGGGTGCCGTTTCGGGCACGCTTGAGCTGGCCCGAGCCGATTGGCCGGACCGAAGACATCGAGGCTGCGCTTTCCAGATTATTGGCGACGCTCAGCGAGGATCTCGAAAAACGCCAAGAGGGGGCGAGGCGTCTTGTGGCCCGGTTTTATCGGATTGATGGCGAGGTTGCGCGGCTCGAGGTGAGGACCGGCCGTCCGGTGCGCAATCTCGATCATCTTTTGAAGCTGTTCCGTTTTGAGCTCGAGGATCTCGATATCGGTTTCGGCATCGAATTCATGGTGTTGGAAGCGCTCGAAACCGGCAGGCTCGAGGCGGCACAGCGCGGCTTCGTGGGTGATGCCAAGGAAGCTCAGACCACAGCCGAACTCGATCTCTTGATCGATCAGCTTATGGCAAGGCTCGGGCGCGACCGGGTGCTGCGTCCGCAGGCCAAAGGAAGCCATAGTGCGGAGCGTGCGGCGACATGGGTTCCAGCACATCAGGATCTTGATCCGGTTGCTTGGTTGGCGACTCAACCGCGTCCGTTGCATCTTCTGCCTATGGCCGAGTCCGTGCAGGCACTTGCAGCCATTCCCGATGGGCCGCCCGTGCGCTTCGATTGGCGAGGTCAGCGTATCAAGCTTGCGGACGGTACCGGCCCCGAGCGGATCATGCCCGAATGGTGGCATGGCACGGACAGGGACGCCCAAGGACGTGATTACTTTCGCGTCACCGATCTCGAAGGCCGGCGATATTGGCTCTATCGCGAAGGTTTTTATGAGGGCGGTGATCACCCTCAATGGAAATTGCACGGCTTTTTTGCGTAATGTTGCGCGCTGTCGACGTCAGATTCATCACTGCAAGGTCGCGTCACTTGACGTTGCGACAAGCGAAAGACGATAGGCAGGCGTGATGCCGATGCCGAGCTACGCTGAGCTTCAAGTCACCTCGAATTTCAGCTTCTTGCGGGGCGGATCGCATCCGGAAGAGCTCGTGGAGCAGGCCAAAGCGCTTGATCTCAAAGCACTTGCGGTCACCGATCGCAACAGCTTTGCGGGATTGGTTCGCGCCCACACCAAGGCCAAGGAAATCGGTCTTCATTTCCTGCCGGGCGTCCGTCTCGATCTCATCGACGGCGGATCGTTTCTATGTTTTCCAATGGACCGGCCGTCTTATGCCCGACTCTCGGTTCTTCTCACAACCGGCAAGCGACGGGCC
>CAYPOV010000063.1:0-17511 GCA_964412385.1 uncultured Geminicoccaceae bacterium | reverse complement strand
GCGACCTGCGACGGCTTCTTTTTCCGGGGCAAGAAGGTGGCTGTGGTAGGCGGCGGCTACTCGGCTGCCGAAGAAGCTCTCTATCTTGCCAATATGTGTGAGAGGGTGACGCTCATTCACCGCCGCCAAGCCTTGAGAGCGGAAAAAGTCCTGCAGGATCGCGTCTTCGCCAACTCCAAAATCGACATCCTTTGGGATCATGTTGTGGACGAGGTGACCGGCGAGGATGATCCGCTGACCGTCACGGGCGTTCGGGCCAAACACGTTACAACCAGCGAAATCTCAGATATCGATGTGAGCGGACTGTTTATCGCCATCGGGCACGATCCTGCGACCTCCCTCTTCCGCAGCCAGCTCGAAATGGACGGCGAAGGTTACATCGTCACCAAGCCCGATAGCACGGCCACCAATGTAAAGGGGGTGTTCGCGGCGGGCGATGTGCAGGACAAGATCTTTCGACAGGCGGTCACGGCCGCTGGAACGGGATGCATGGCAGCGCTCGAGGCCGAGAAATTTCTCGCCTCGCAGGGACATTGACGCTGACTGCTGGTACAAGAAATTTCGGGTCGAAGAGCGTTAGATGGTAGCTGATCGGATGGATTGGGACCGCGTCCGAATATTTCATGCCGTCGCGGAAGTGGGCAGCTTCACGCGGGCAGCGGACCGGTTGGCACTAAGCCAATCGGCAATCAGCCGCCAGATCGGCGCACTTGAGGAAGATCTCGGAACGAGCCTGTTTCATCGCCACGCGCGGGGACTCATTCTCACTGAACAAGGTGAGATCCTGCTCGAGGCTGCACGCGAGGTGGCCCGGAGGATGGCCTCGGTTGAGAGCATCCTCGGCGAAAGCCAAAATGCACCGATCGGCCATTTGCGTGTCAATACGACGGTAGGGCTCGGAACTGTGTGGCTGGCAACGCATTTGTCCGAGTTTGGCGATCGATATCCGGAAATGAAAATCTCCCTCCTGGTCACCGACAGCAATGCCGATCTATCGATGCGGGAGGCTGATGTCGCCATTCGCCTCAATCGACCGACCGAGCCGGATTTGGTTCAGCGCCGGCTGATGACGGTCCACACCCATGTCTACGGCTCGCCCGACTATTTGAAACGACATGGCGTCCCACAGACAATTGCGGATTTGGACAAACACCGTCTCATCGCCTACGGCGACGATGTTCCGCCGCCTGCCGCCAGCCTCAATTGGATCTTGCAAGCAGGACTCGAGGACGACGAAAACGCCCAGGATCGAAACGCCGCTCTCCAGGTCAACAACGTCTTTGGTATGCTGCGCGCGGCCGAGAGCGGGTTCGGGCTGACATCGCTGCCGGATTATTTGGCTTTTCCGTCAGAACGGCTGCAGCGCGTACTCCCGGATGTCGAAGGACCAACTTTCACGGCCTATTTTGTCTATCCGGCCGAGCTCCGCGCTTCCAAACGCGTTTCAGTTTTTCGCGATTTTTTGCTCGAAAAGGTCGCTGCACAGCCAGTTTGGTAGAAATTGTGCGCTGCAGTTGAGTTTTGCGGTGCGGGATCGCGCATAGCTTTGCAAAAATTCAAAAGCAGCCATGCACTCAAGCCCTAGCGAAGCGACGATGAATACACTAGATATTGCACTGCAGCAAAGCGGCGGTTCTGGGACCGCATTGCTGGCGCCGCATCGCGGCGCGCCTCATTTCGATTGAGGCGGGAGTTTCTCCCATCCCAGACGTTTAGCCTCCCTGATCTAACTCGCCGAGCCCTTGTGGCTCGGCCTTTTTTTGTGTTGTGGAGGCAACAATTGCAGGATCATTTACTGCGACACGCCGCTGGCGTCAAGCCAATCGCTCGATTGTCAACGTTAATTAGATTGACACCGAGATCAGTATCGCCGCCCGAAAAGTCGGCTCTTTGGGAATCCGATCGGGACAAGTCTGCCGCTTCCGCCCCTCTTGCCGACCCAGTTTGTCACGTCCTTTTCGTTGCGAATACGGGAGCCAGCTTCCCAGCTTAGCCCGTTCTCAAGATCAAACGACGTCACGTCGGCAAGCTTACCGTCACGATACCGTTGAAGAATCACACCACGGCCTCGGCTCATCTGAGGCAGTTCCTCGACCGCGAATATGATCAACCGGCTATTGGTTCCGACGATCGCCAGATAATCGCCTTCGATGGGCTTGGCAATGATCAGCCGGTCTCCATCCGCCACATTGACGACCTGACGTCCGGCCCGGGTTTGCGCTGCGACATCTTGCTCACTGGTTCGGAAACCGCGCCCCTCCTCGGTCGCAAACATCAGCTCCCGATCCGGGCGATGAACGAAAAGGGCGATGATATTGGCATTTTGCGCAAGCTCGATGAACAGACTCACGGGCTCGCCCAATCCCCGCCCGCTCGGCAACTTGTCGATCTCGAGGAGATAGCAGCGGCCGTCGTCGGACACGGCGAGCAGCTTATCCGCGGTCGTGGCAGCAATGACAAACCGCTCCCGATCACCTTCCTTGTAGCGAATATCGCTGCCATTCTCGACATTGCCCCTGACCACGCGGATCCAACCTTTTTGTGAGCAAATCACAGTCGCGGGCGATCGCTCGACCGGAACCTCCAACAATTCCGTATCAATCTCAGGCAAGTCTTCAATCGTCGTCATTCTGTCGTTGCGACCGCCACGGCCAAATTTCTTGGCCCCTTCGAGCATTTGATCGCATAGTCTTTGCCGCCGCAGATCCTCGTCCTTGAGAAGAGTTCGGAGTTCTTGCCGTTCTTTGCGGAGGTTGGTCCGCTCCTTCTTGAGTTCCATCTCTTCCAGGCGGCGCAAATTGCGCAGCCGAAGATTGAGGATCGCTTCAGCCTGGCGCTCGGATAAATCGAACACGCGCATCAAATCGTTTCTCGGTTCATCCTCTTCACGGATGATCCGGATAACCTCGTCGATATCGAGAAACGCCTTGAGATAGCCGTCGAGGATCTCGAGCCGGTCTGTGACCTTTTCCAACCGAAACTGACTTCGGCGGACCAGGACTTCCATGCGATGATCGATAAACGACTTGAGCACTTCGCCCAGGCTCATCACCCTTGGAATACCCTGAGCATCGAGCACGTTCATGTTGAGACTAAGCCGCGTTTCGAGCTCGGTCTGACGGAACAGATGCTCCATCAAGAGCGCAGGCTCCACGGCACGAGATCGTGGTACCAAAACAAGTCGGATCTCTTCGGCGGATTCGTCACGCAGATCGGCAAGCAGCGGCAGTTTCTTGGCCGCGAGCAACTCAGCGAGCCGCTCCACGAGCTTGGCCTTTTGCACCTGGAAAGGAATCTCGGTGACAATAATCTGGTACTGGCCATGGGGAAGCTTATCGACTTCCCAACGTGCTCTCAGGCGAAAACTGCCACGTCCTGTTGCGTAAGCTTCCTGAATGCTGTCAGCGTTTTCAACAAGAATGCCGCCGGTCGGAAGATCGGGCCCCTTGATGAACCGCGTCAGTTCCCTGGCCCCCAGGACGTCTGCCCCTTTCGGCTTTTTCAGAATGTGCGCGAGGGCCTTGAAGATTTCGCCGGCATTGTGTGGCGGGATGCTGGTTGCCATGCCGACAGCAATGCCGGAGGCACCATTGGCCAAGAGATTGGGAAATGACGCCGGTAGTACGATCGGCTCTCGTTCACTGCCATCGTAGTTTGAACGAAACTCGACCGTGTTCTCGTCAATACCTTCGAGCAATGCCATGGCAACATCGGTGAGACGGCTCTCCGTGTATCGCATGGCGGCCGGATTATCGCCGTCGACATTGCCGAAATTCCCCTGGCCGTCGACCAGCGGATATCGGTGCGCAAAATCCTGAGCGAGCCGAACCAGCGCATCATAAACCGCCACATCACCATGGGGATGGTAACGGCCGATGACATCGCCGACGACACGCGCGCACTTTTTGAAACCACTCGAAGGATCCAGCCGCAGCTGGAGCATCGCGTAGACAATCCTGCGCTGAACAGGCTTCAGACCGTCACGCACATCGGGAAGCGAACGCGAGGTTATGGTCGACAGTGCATAGGCCAGATAGCGTTCACTAAGCGCCGCACGGAAGTCAATAATGTTGTCCGTATTTTTCGGCGATGACGCTGCCGGGCTCATTCATTCATCCTTGTTGATTCGATTGTGCAACGTCGGCGCTGAGATAGTCCATCAGTCGCTCGCGTGCTAGGGGAAGAGGTTTGTCAGTCGGATCGTATAGGTTGCGTGCAAGAAAATGACCAGTGAGACGCAGGGCATTGATGATTTCGGACTTGTCGGGATCGGTGTCGGCAATGAGATAGCGGGGCAAAGGCAGCAGTTTCGGCGCATAGTCTCCAGCTTTGTCACGGCTGACAGCACGCCCGGTGCGCGGCGAGACGAAGGCCAAGTGGTCGGACGGCCCGCCAAGCGCACACTTCTGGAGTTCGAGCGCGAAACCAAGTTCGGCAAGTAAGAGCAGCTCGAAACGAGGCATATCGGCAAGCCAGTCCTCGGCCTCACCGATGCGCCGGATCAGCGAAATGGTGGCCGCGCAGATGACGGGATGGGCATCGCGTTCGCCAACACATTGATCGACTAGCGCACATATTGATCCGACAGCCGTCAATCTGAGCGGATCGTCAATGACGCTCACGCGAAGAACCGCAACCGGCTCGATCCGAAATGCTCCCAAATGATCGGACAAACGCGCCCGCCATTCGCAGGTCACATGATTGCCCGGCTGGAGGACGCCGCGCTTGATCGCCCCGCCCCGCACGAGACCGGCATGCCGCCCATGTTCGAACGTCATGATACTGACGATCGCGTCACGCTCTCCGAACCGGCGCGCGCTCAATATTACCCCTTCGTCCTGCCAGTCCATGAGCGCTCAGCCCGGAAACTCGATGCCCATTTCAGCGTAGCGTTCCGGATCATCGAGCCAATCCTTTCGAACTTTGACGAAAAGGAACAAATGGACACGTACTTCGAGGATATCTTCAAGTTCCAGGCGTGCCTCAGCACCGATGGAGCGGATCATGCGGCCTCCATGGCCCAGGAGGATCGCTTTTTGACTATCGCGAGTGACGTAGATGATCTGGTCGATCCGGATCTCATCGCCCTTGGCCGATTGCACCCAGCTTTCCGTTTCGACAGTAGTATTGTAGGGCAGCTCTTGGTGTAGCTTGTGGAATATCTTCTCTCGCGTGATCTCTGCTGCCATCACGCGTTGCGAGAGGTCCGAGAGCTGATCTTCCGGAAAGAGCCATGGCCCTTCGGGAATCGAGGCGGCTGCCGCTGCCATGAGTGTATCGAGACCGTCGCCATCCAGTGCCGAGACCATCATGGTTTCCTCGAAGGAGAAGCGGCTATTGAGATCACTGACCAAGGGCAGCAAACGGTCCTTGGCGACGAGATCGACCTTGTTGAGGACCAGAAATTTGGCGGTCCTCGAGCCCTTTACGCCATCTAGGACGACCTCAAGGTTGCGATCTGATCCCCGCTTCGCGTCAACGACAATCATTACCAGATCGGCATCTTCCGCAGCCGACCACGCGGCTGCCACCATGGCTCGTTCGAGTCTTCGTTGGGCGACGAATATGCCGGGCGTGTCAATAAACATGACTTGAGTGGCACCCACCATCGTAACGCCGACAATCCGCCGCCGGGTGGTCTGCACTTTCGGTGAGACAATGGAAACCTTGGCGCCGACGAGCCGGTTCAAAAGCGTGGATTTTCCGGCGTTGGGCGCACCCAAAATCGCCACGAATCCCGCTCGTTTGGGTTCATCTCGTGTCATTGATCAAATTGGCTCTTGAGCTGTTCCAAGAGCAATTTGGCAGCCTCGCGCTCGGCCACACGTTTGGAGCTTCCTCTGGCGGTCTCGCGTCCAAGCGGGCCCATCGAGACTTCGATTTCAAACTCGGGAGCATGTGCCGGACCGGTTTGGCTGACAACGCGATAGCATGGCGGCGACGAGCCCATGACGTGGCCTAGCTCCTGGAGGGCGGTTTTCGCATCTTGCGGCGGTTGGTCCATGGCACGAACCGGCTCGAGCCAATTTTGGACAATGAATTGTTTTGCGACCTCGAAGCCGCCATCGAGGAATAGAGCGCCGATCAGCGCTTCGCAGCAATTCGCTTGAATTGCCGTGCGGCTCCTGCCGCCGGTTTCATGCTCACCGGGAGCGACGATCAGCCAGTCGCCGATCCCAATTTCCTGCGCGATCGATTTGAGCGTTTCCGCATTCACCAAGGCGGAATGACGACGTGCAAGATCGCCCTCGGCATCGTCGGGATAGGTCTCAATCAAAAGATCAGCGACCACGAGTCCCAGCACACGATCACCGAGAAATTCCAGCCGCTCGTTGTTTTTTGTTGCCTGTGCCTGGCCTTTCGAACGACCCCCCACGCTGGAGTGGGTCAACGCCTCGCGTAGCAGGCTTTCATCATTGAATTCGTGGCCTAGTGACTTGGCAATGGCGCTGCGAAGTGATTTGGTTAGTCGTGATCCCGGCAAGTTCCGCTACCGAATGAGCTTGAAGAGCCGACCGTAACGAATGCCCCAAGGCCATTTCCAAGGCTCCCACAATGAAGCCTCGCCATTCACCGAAAAGAAGATGATCTCCGCGCGCCCGACGAGATTGTCGATGGGAATGAAGCCCACGTCCGCTGAGCGGCTATCCGAGGAGTTGTCGCGATTGTCACCCATCGCGAAAACATGATCCTGAGGAATCTCGAATACCCTGGTGTTATCGTATGTGCCGTCCGGTTTTGAATCGATGATCTCGTGGGTCACGCCATTTGGCAGGGTTTCGAGCAAGATCGGCACCGAGACAGTCCGGTTCGAAGCCTGTTCGGTGAACTCGCCGTCACCCCGAAGCTTGACGGGGTCACCATTGATGTGAAGGACGCCGTCAACGACTTGCAACTGATCGCCAGGCAGACCGACGATCCTCTTGATGTAGTCGGTCTCATTGTCGGACGGCTTTTTAAAGACCGCGACATCACCGCGTTCCGGCATCGAACCGAAAATTCGGCCATTAAACAGCGGCAACCCGAAAGGGAGAGAATATCGGCTATAGCCGTAGGCAAATTTGGAAACAAAGAGATAGTCACCCACCAATAAGGTAGGTTTCATCGATCCAGAAGGTATGTTGAAAGGTTCGAATGCGAAAGTTCGAACCACCACGGCGATCGCAATGGCATAGACCAGCGTTCGAATTGTTTCCTTGATACCGCCAGATTTGCGTTCCGAAGCGGCCGCTCGCTCATACATTAACTTGCGCACTCTTTTCTGGCCGCCATTCCAACGACTCTTGATTTCAACGGAAATTGACCTCGAATGACAGCCTCGAAAGCAAATGATTTCTCATCGTTGAAGCCGCACTCTCACTGTACCGAGCTAACATTAGAGGACGACCGCCCATTGGTAAAGCAAGCCTAGGTTGCGGCTTTGGGAATTGCGGAAATAATGACGAGGGCGAAGGCGATCGGAGGCTCGTCGGTCAGTGTCAACTCAATAAGGCAGTCCATGTCAGGCGGGACCATGCCATCAAGGCGACGTTTGGCGCCATTGGTGAGGCAAAGCGTGGGTTTGCCGGAGGGCAAATTGACAACGCCGATATCCCGCCAATAGACCGCCTGGCGAAAACCTGTTCCGAGCGCTTTTGAGCAGGCCTCTTTTGCGGCGTAACGTTTCGCGTAAGACTCGGCTCTTTTCAAACGCCTGTCAGATTTTGCTCGCTCGATGTCGGTGAAAACGCGTTCGGTAAACCGAGCACCAAAACGATCGAGTGTACGCTCGATTCTCCGCGTATCGATGAGATCGCTGCCAACGCCGAGTATCACGATGGACACGCCTGATCGATCAATTGACGCATTCTGCGGATACTTGCCTCAAAGCCGCAAAATATAGCCTCGCCAACAAGAAAATGGCCAATGTTGAGTTCGCGGACATTGGCAATTGCCGCGATCGGAGAGACATTTTCATAGGTTAATCCATGGCCCATATGGCATTCCAGGCCGATCTCCTCGCAATGCCGGGCAGCCTGCCGCAGGCGCTCCGTCTCGCGATCTCTTGCCTCGCCCTCGCTGGTCTCGGCATAACTGCCGGTATGCAGCTCGACGACGGGCGCATTAAGCGCCGACGCCTTTTCGAGCTGTGCGATATCGGGGTCGATGAACAGTGAAACGCGAATTCCTGCACCATTCAGGCGGTCGATGATCGGTTTGAGTTGAACGGCGTTGGCTATAACGTCGAGCCCAGCCTCGGTGGTTTTCTCCTCGCGATTTTCGGGGACGATGCAACAGGCGTTGGGTTTGGCTTCGAGCGCAATCTCGACCATTTCGTCGTTGGCCGCCATTTCCATGTTGAGCGGCAGCGAGCATTCCTTCGCCAAGCGGACGATGTCATCATCCCTGATGTGTCGGCGATCTTCGCGGATATGCGCCGTGATGCCGTCGCCACCTGCCCGCTCGACTATAAGCGCCGCGCGTAGCGGATCGGGATGCTCACCGCCGCGCGCGTTCCGAACTGTTGCCACATGATCGATGTTCACGCCCAAACGGATGCGCGACATGATTGAACTCCTCGATTCGTATGTGGCGCAGATGGGCTCCTTCCCGCCTTGATCAAGGTTTAAGATCGCTATTGGGGCTGTTTGACGAATTTTCGTCGGAAACTTACGGCCTCCGCCGTGTGCAGTTTGCCAATGGTTTCTTCCCCGTCGAGATCTGCGATGGTTCGGGCCACCCGAATGACACGATAATAGCCTCGCGCGGTGAGCCGCAGGCGCTCCGACGCCCGCTTCAAGAGTTCCTGTGCTTGCGCGTTCATGGGGCATACCTCGTCCAGAACCTGGCCATCCAGTTCTGCGTTGGTCGTGATCACATGGTTCGAGGCGTTGCGGAGACGCTCCCTTTGGACCTGGCGGGCGTTCAGCACACGTTCGCGCACTTCAGCACTGCCCTCCTTGGGGCGCGGCAAGCTGATTTCATCGGCAGTCAGAGCGGGAACGTCGATATGCATGTCAATCCGATCAAATATCGGACCGGAGATCCGGTTTTGGTAATCCGTGGCACATTTCGGTGCCTTTGAGCACGCCGCAGCGGGATCATCGAGGTAACCGCATCGACATGGGTTCATGGCCGCAATTAGCTGAAATCGTGCCGGATAGGTTGCATGACCGTTGGCGCGCGCGATCGTCACCTTGCCCGTTTCCAGCGGCTGCCTGAGTGCTTCGAGCACGCTTCTTGCAAATTCGGGAAGTTCATCAAGAAACAGCACACCCTTGTGGGCCAAGGAAATCTCGCCTGGACGGGCGTGCGTGCCGCCGCCCACCATGGCGGCCATGGAGGCTGCGTGGTGCGGGTTGCGGAAGGGTCTCATCCTTGAGAGTTTGCCCTCTTCCAGTCGGCCGCCAATACTATGCACCATGCCGACTTCGAGAATTTCGTTGGGCTCAAGCGGTGGAAGCAGTCCCGCTAGTCTCGAGGCGAGCATCGATTTTCCGGCCCCGGGTGGTCCGATCATCAAGAGGTTATGGCCACCTGCGGCCGCGATCTCGAGCGCACGCTTGGCCGATTCCTGTCCTTTGACGTCATTGAGATCGGGATAGTCCGCAGCATTCTCGGGTTCCGCAATCTCCGGCTGCTTGAGGCTAGAGTGCCCAGCAAAGTGATTGATCAGCGACAAGAGATTACGGGGAGCCAAGATTTGCACTTCTTGTGCCAGCCAAGCGGCCTCGGAACCGCAATCGGCGGGGCAAATCAGGCCGATTTGTCGTTCGGCCGCGGCAAACGCAGCGACCAGTACGCCCGGCACCGTGCGGATGGTTGCGTCAAGGCCGAGTTCGCCGATGGCAAGTTTATCCGAGACCGAATCAGAGGGAATGACACCCAGCGCCATGAGAAGGCCGATCGCGATGGGTAAATCATAATGGCTTCCCTCCTTGGCGAGATCGGCGGGTGCCAGATTGACCGTGATCCTCCTCGGCGGTAGGGCAAGCCCGAGCGCCGAGAACGCCGCCCTTATTCGCTCCCGGCTTTCCGCGACAGCCTTGTCGGGAAGCCCGACAATTCCGAAGCTCGGCAGACCATTGCTGAGTTGCACCTCGACATCGACATCGGCTGCCGACATGCCAATGAAGGCAAGCGTGCGTACACGAGAGACAGCATTGGCCTGAACTTGCGCGCCCATTCTTCACTTCCGCATCATCATCGCGGATGCGAATTAAACTATAAGTTGAGAAATGCCTAGGCCAGCCGACTCGAATCGGTGCCTTCAGCAAGGGCATCGCGACGACGCTGCAGTGCTTTTTCGCGCAACTGCCTTCTCTTGGCCTGCGCTGTTGCGATCACGTGCCGGAAAACAACGTAGACGACGAGAAAGATAATAGCGCCAAACGGAATGGCACCAAGAATTGCCGGCAGGAAAAAATCATTGAAATTCTCGAAGATGTTCGACCAGCTTACTTTCTCGACAACAAACTCGCCGGGCCGCTCTATCCAAATCAAATGGATTCCGACCTGATAGGATACGGTCCACAAAAAGGGGAATGTCCAGGGATTGCCGAAGGCCGTGCCCAGAGCCGCCGCAAGCATGTTGCCGCGCAGCACAAAGGCCAGCGCAAATCCCAAAAGAAAATGAAACCCGACCAGGGGTGTGCATGAGACGGCAGCCCCGGATGCGATGCCGGCGGCAATGCTGTGGGGCGTGCCCGGCATCCGCTTGATACGCATCCACAAGTAACGTCCGGCCCGGCTGAAGCCGGAACTCGGCCAAAACAAGGCGCGAACCCGCTGCAAAATCGTGAGAGGCGTGCGTCGTTTGAAAATCATCGGCTTGTTAGTTGTGCCCCATCACGTGTTCTCGAGCCGTCAGTCAGATGATCCGGTTCGGTTGGAGCTTATCCATTCACACGTTCGACCGAGGAAACAACTGGTGTCGCCCTGAGAGCGGCCTGCACACGCTCCAAATGGTCGAGATCATTGACCTGAAGATCAATGAAGATTTCGTAGACATCGTCATGGCGCACGCCGAAACGAAGATCCGTGATATTGCTCTCATGCTTGCCGATGATCGTGCTGATCGAGCCCAACGCACCCGGGCGATTGAGCGAGAGGACCATGAGCCGGCAAATCGTGGCGCCCTGGCTGCCAAAATGGTTCCAGTCGAGATCAATGATACGTTGGTCCTGCTTGTCGTGCCTTTCGAGTTCAAGGCAGCCGGACCGATGGATACCAACAGGCTTGCCAGTACGAATTAGGCCTTTGATGGCGTCACCCCGAACAGGTCGACAACAATTGCCGAACTGAAACATGACTCCTTCGGGAAGCCCCAGAACCGGTTGCGTCGTCGGTGTGGTTGTGACTCTTCGAACTCGGCGGACGGCCGCGGCACTTTCGGCTTGTGCCGCCAAACGGGTCTTCTCCTTGAATTCCGGAACAACAACCTCGAGAATCTGACGAGGCTGCAGGGCGCCACGCGCAACCGCAACAAAGAGGTCAGCCAGGCTCGATTGATTGAGAGCTTTGAGCGATTTCTCGATAAGCTTGTCTGTGACCGAGAGATTTTCGGACTTCGCGAGCTGCTGCAGTGTCTCTCGACCTGAGGCGACGTCGTCGCTTCGCTGTGCGAGTCGCAACGCTCGGCGAATGCGGGCACGAGCCTTGCCGGTAACGACAAAGCGCTCCCATTCCGGGGAAGGCTTCGAATTTCGGCTTGTGATAACTTCGACTTGATCGCCATTGCCTAGCACGGTTCGAAGCTGGACGATCCGGCCATCGACCTTGGCACCGACACAGCTGTCGCCAACCTCCGAGTGAACCGCATAAGCAAAGTCGAGTGCCGTGGCACCGCGAGGCAATGCCACCAAATCACCCTTGGGCGTGAAGCAGAAGACCTGGTCTTGAAACATTTCGAGCTTGGTGTGCTCGAGAAACTCTTCAGGCTCAGCCGTATGCTCCAAAATGTCCAGCAGTTCGCGAACCCAGCGGTATTGCCGCCCGTCCGTCATCCGGGAATCTTGTTTATAGGCCCAGTGAGCGGCGACACCGAATTCCGCGATTTCATGCATTTCAGCGGTTCGGATCTGGACTTCGATTTTGCGCTGCTCAGGGCCGAAGATCGTGGTGTGCAGGGAGCGATAACCGTTGGGTTTGGGCAGGGAGATGAAGTCTTTGAAGCGGCCAGGGAGCATCGCGTATCGGCTGTGCACTATTCCCAGCGCCGCGTAACACTCCGAAACGGAATTCACGACCACTCGAAACGCCATAATATCTGAAAGCTGCTCGAAACTAATGTTCTTGCGGCGCATCTTGTGCCAGACTGAGAGCGGTGTTTTCTCTCGGCCGGCAATCTCGGCTTCGATTCCGGCGGGATTGATCGTTTGATGCAGGGCTTGAACGATCCGATCAATGAGCCCTGTATCGTCTTGCCTTAGCTGGCGCAGTCGATGAGTGATGGTCTCATAGGCATCGGGCCAAAGCTCTTGAAACGCGATGTCCTCGATTTCGGCCTTGAGCCTCTCCATGCCGATGCGTTCGGCAAGCGGCGCGTAGATCTCCATCGTTTCAAGCGCAATCCGGCGGCGTTTGTCGGGATTGGCGATGAAATGCAGCGTCCGCATGTTGTGCAGGCGGTCGGCAAGCTTCACCAGAAGAACCCTGATGTCTTGCGACATCGCTAGGAGCAGCTTGCGAAAGTTTTCGGCCTGCGCTGACTGGACAGACTGAAGTTCAATCTTGTTGAGCTTGGTTACACCATCGACGAGGTGCGCAACGGTCGGACCGAACAGGTTCTTGATTTCTTGAACGTCGGCTGAAGTATCCTCGACCGTGTCGTGGAGGAGACCGGTGGCGATGGACGCACAATCCAGCTTAAGATCGGCCAGAAGACCCGCAACTTCCACGGGGTGATGAAAGTATGGGTCACCAGACGCTCGAACCTGCGACCCGTGGGCCTTCATCGCATAGACATAAGCCCGATTGAGAAGATCCTCGTCGACTTCCGGGTCATAGGCACGAACTTTTTCGACGAGGTCGTATTGCCGGAGCACAAGCCTGCGTCCGGCAGAGGACAATGGTTTTTTGGGTGACTTTTCCGGTTTTTTGACGTCAGGAGCGGGCCGTGCGGCAGATCCAGGCGTCGCAGCTTGAACCTCTTCGTCAAGCCGATCCATTAACACCGACCTGTCGGCACTAGAATCAGGTTGGACAGGCACCTTTTCCCCGCCCTTCCTGCTGATATCCTGGCGTGGAGTCCTTCACCCTGTTTTGTCAATTCTGACGACGATCTCCGCCCAAACCCGCGGCTACAGACTTGAAAGCGACACCGGGCAATCAGCCCCTAATCACCATTGGGCACATCGAAATCGCCATAATTCGTGCCATCTGGAAGCGCATCATCTTGTTCGATCGGCTGCGACGGGATGAGTGCTTCAAGCTCATCCGCAAGATCAGCGGACTTTTCTTGTTCGAGTTCGATATGGCGACGCAAACCATGGATCAGCTCATAGCGAAGATGGTCGAGATCGACCGTGCCTTCAGCAATCTCACGCAAGGCCACCACCGGGTTCTTGTCATTGTCCCGGTCCAAGGTCAGCGATGAGCCGGCGGAAACATCACGCGCGCGCTGTGCTGCCAACATGACGAGTTCGAAACGGCTGGGAACGCGCTCAACACAATCTTCAACAGTAATACGTGCCATCACGACACTCCAATAATTCGGTGTGGACCCCGGGATTAAACTTGGATGTACAGGGTGCGTCGACTAACTTCAAGGACGTCGTGTTTATCCTAACGCCCACAAATTGACCGAAAAGTTCACCTTATATCGAAATTGGGCGATTTTTGCGCGCTAAGATCGTAGCGCAACATATCACAAAGTGCTAGCTATGGCGGATGATCGTGGTCAACACGAAGAGTACAAGAATAGATATATTGGACCAATTTCGAATTTGGACCCGTCACGAGGCATCGATACTTGGTCAAACCCAGAGTTGTTGATGTAACGCCTAGTCGGCTGGCAATAACTTTAGAGAAATAAGGAAGCAAATTATGGGCAGCTTGTCATCTGCCTTGCGATTTCACCCCGACGATCGCGTGGCTGTTTTTATTGACGGCGCAAACCTCTATCAATCGGCCCGGTCCCTGGGCTTTGATATCGATTACAAGCTTCTCCTCAACAATTTGGCCAATGGATGCCGGTTTCTGAGAGCGCTCTATTATACCGCGCTCCTCGATGAGCAAGAGTACTCGCCAATACGCCCCCTGGTGGATTGGCTGGACTACAATGGCTACACAATGGTGACCAAGCCATTGAAAGAGTTCACGCAGTCGACGGGTCGGCGTAAATTCAAAGGCAATATGGATGTCGAGATAGCGGTCGATGTCATGGAGCTCTCGACGTCACTCGATCATGTCATCCTGGTCTCCGGTGACGGCGATTTCCGGCGTCTCGTCGAGGCAGTGCAGAGCCGTGGCGTACGCGTGACGGTGGTCAGCACCATACGGACGTCACCGCCCATGATCGCGGATGAATTGAGGCGTCAGGCAGACCATTTCGTCGATCTTTTCGACATTCGTGACGAGATTACGCGGGATCATGACTCCCGTCCGGACTATGGAGCGGACAGGGACGGGGATGAAGAGGACATCGACGATTACGAAGATGACGAGTTCGATGACGATGATGAATTCGAGAATGAAGATGATTGAGGTTGCGTGAACCAACCAGAGACTGTCCTCTTTGTCCGAGACTTGTCGAGTTTCGAGCCCATCATCGAACTCTGGAGCCTGGATGGCATAATGCACCCGTTCCATCCTTCGGCCCCGCCGACGCGCGGCTCCTGATTGTCGGCCTCGCACCGGGCCTACGCGGTGCCAATCGTACCGGACGGCCGTTCACCGGAGACTATGCCGGTCTGGTGCTCTATCCCGCGCTGATAAGGTATGGGTTTGCGCAGGGTGACTTTCGAGAGGATCCCGACGACGGTCTCGAACTGGTCAACTGCCGGATCACCAATGCAGTGCGCTGCGTGCCACCGCAGAACAAGCCCACCGGCATAGAAATCAGAGTCTGCCGATCATTCCTTCTGGATGAACTCTTAGGCGCAACGCCGCCAAGCGACATTCTCGTGCTTGGGCGGATCGCACATGACTCGGTGGTGAGAGCGCTTGGTGTCAAGCTTTCTGATACCCCATTCGGCCATGGTCATGTAACGGAGCTAGAGGGTGACCGTCGCCTGTGGTCGAGCTATCACTGTTCGCGCTATAACGTGAACACAGGCCGGTTGACGGAGGCGATGTTTCTCTCGGTCGTCCAAAGAATCGCCGAGCATCCATCGACCTAAGGGGCGTCGGTTGGTGCGATCACGGCTTCGACGAATCTATCGAACGTCGCAAAAAACCGCTCTTTCAGCGAGGCGTTTTCCAAAAGAATTTCGTGTCGGGCGCCTTCGAACCGCATGAGCGTGGTGCTTGGCAGCTGTTCGGCGACGAAGTCTTGCGCGGCGTTATTGACGATTTTGTCATCGCTCGACTGGCAAATCCAAACCGGGACATGGATCTCTTTGTTGCGAGACAAGTTGACGATTTGATCCATCGATTTGAAGGCAGCGTCGAGCCAACCATAGGTGATGCCACCAAGACCGAAATCCGGTAGCCGATTCAGCAAGTCGACAAAACGTTGGTAGCCGTCAGGATCACTCGTCAGCCGGTTCCCCTCGAAAACTTGCCGCTCGATTTCAAACGGCTTTTGGCCGACGATATAATGCTCGCCCAATCCGACCTTGACGGCAAGCGCCGCAAGGATGCGGGCCATCGGCCGTGGCATCGCACCAAACTCGATATCGAACATCGGCGCCGTTAAGATTGCCCCCCTGAAAACGCTCGGAAAATGAGCGAGACTGCGCAGTGCCATGTGGCCGCCCATGCTGTGGCCATAAAGACCGAAGGGCCCGGAAAGTCCTCGCTTGTTCACTTCGTGCATCACAGCATCAGCGTCGACGAGATAGTCATCGAATGACGCGACATGACCTTTGTGGCGATCGGGGATAAGCCTCGACGATCCTCCCTGACCTCGCCAATCGAATACCACGGTGTTTAGCCCGAGGTTCTGAGCTCTTTTGGTGAGTTCCTCATATTTTTCGATGAATTCGGTGCGCCCGGTCAGAACCACGAGCGTCCCCCGCGGATTCGCAGCAGTGCCGAAGGCAACCCGCAAGTCGACGGTCCCGGCGCCGATCATCGCAACCTCGCCAAGGCTTGTTTCAGCCGCTCGAGTTGTTCCCACCAAATCTCGCTCCTTGCTTGCCGCAATAGTCACTGGATAGCTCTAAAAAATTTCGGCACGGCAGCCGAGGCCCCGCACTGCCAAGTCAGGCTTGGATGCTGATTCGGTTCGAGTGACCAATCAACAACAATTGCAGGAGAGCAACGAGAATTGCGGGAGAGAATACAGAGAGATTTGACAGTCGAGCATCACCGACCAGGCGAGCATGGCGCCTGCACGTCAAACTTGTCCGAGCCCAACGGATCTTGGCCTTCTTCCTGACGCATAAACCAAATGGTCTTCGGATAAACGGGACCGGAAGAACTAATCGGTTTCTCGCTCTTCGCTTGCTGCGACCTCGTTGGGTACAGCGTCCGCGCCCGGCTTGCTAGGCGCCTTCGGATCCGCCGAATGCTCGCGCAGCAAGAGTATCGATATCCTGCGATTGCGGGGGTCTTTGGGAGCCTCCGGCAGCAACAGATCGGCATCTCCTCTGCCGACAACCTCGGCAATGCGCTCGGCACCCAGACCGTCGATCAGGAGTTCGAGGCGGGTTGCGTGGGCACGATCTGTGGACAAATGCCAGTTGTCGTAATTCGCCCCTTCGACATAAGGCCACGCATCCGTATGGCCTTCGATCGAGATTTTATGGGGTAGATCGGCGATGGACTCGACGACGATGCGGATAACGCCTTTGGTGTGATCAAACATGTCGTCACTACCGAGGGGAAACATGGGCTTGCCATCCCGATCAAGGATCTCAATCCTCAATCCCTCAGGCGTCGGTTCGATTATCAGATTTTCCCGGTACTCGGAGAGCTCGTTCGAACCGGACAGGTTCTCCAAGATGGCGGCTTTCGCCTCCTCGAACTGCTCCTGTTCGCGCCGCTCGCGTTCGGCCTCGAAGGCTTCATCACTGAGATGCTGGCGCCATTCCCAAGCGTCGGTTGCCTCAAGCTCATCATCATGCATCGAGCCCGCTCTCTCGCTTGGTACGATTTGCACCATACGACCGCTTGATTGACTGAATGGATCTCCCGGTACCTCGAATAGGGTCTCGCCGTTCAAGATCGCAAGATCCCACAAGCCCGAGTTCTGAACTTCACCGGAAAGTTGGTTCTGATCGGCCTCGCTAAAATATTCGGATAACCCCTTGAGTGTGTCTTCCGATGCCGAGCTGATGAGCCACAAAAGCAGGAAAAATGCCATCATCGCCGAGACGAAATCGGCATAGGCGACCTTCCAGGCACCACCGTGATGGGCATGATGCC
>CAYPOV010000062.1:0-17516 GCA_964412385.1 uncultured Geminicoccaceae bacterium | reverse complement strand
CAAGGTGCACGATCGCTTCCTGTCCCTGAAAGGCGCGTACCAGAGCCGCATGATCTGTATTGTCGGCCTCGACAAAAGCCACATCCTGTTCGGGTGGCCGCAAATCCAAGACCGAGAGATCGCATCGATCCTTTAGCACGTCAACAACGGTACGCCCCAACCGTCCGCTGCCGCCCGTACAAATGACCTTTTCGAATTTTGGACTGGGCATGAACTTTTTCCTTTCTCTTCCTGAACGACCACAAACCCTCAAGCCAAGGCTTGCCAATGTCCCTCTTCGGCAGATCTGTAGATCGCCTCTTCAATTCTCACATTGTTGACGTAGTCGCTTGCCGGATTTTCGATGATGCCGTCGCCACGCAAATGTGCGATCACGTGGGACTGCAGATGATGCGCACAGTCGCCGCCATAGTTCCGGTCGTCCCAATTATAGCGGTACTCGCGTTCCGCTTCGCCAGGACGACGCAGCCAAATACGCGCTTGTCCGTCCAGGCGGATCGAACCTTCCGAACCTTCAAGCAGCCATGGTCCGAGCGTCAAGAATGTGTTGTCGGCAACAAAATCGGCATGCCGGTTGGCATCGATAACACCATAGGCGTGATGATCGAACTCGAGCAAGACGAGACCGGAATCCTCGCCTGCGATGACCGGATTGAGGCGGCGCAACCGAGCTGTCACACCGCTCGGCTCGCCGAGATAGAACCGCATGAGATCCACAAAGTGGATTCCCGTCTCATGCATTACAAATCGCTTCATCTTGCGAAAATAGGGTTGCCGATTGAGATAGGCCTCGGGCCCTTTGCCGTCGCCCGGCCGCAACATCGCGTGAATCTGATAGAGTTCTCCGACCATGCCTTGATCGAGCAGAGCCTTGATTTCACGAAACCAAGGTTTGAACCGCCAATTCTCATGGACCACCACAAGAACGCCTGCATCCTCGGCTGATTTGGCAAGTTGCTCGGCCTCCTCGAGCGTCGGTGCGAGCGGTTTCTGGCAGATCGCAGGAACACAGTACTCCAAGGACAGGCGAACCAGTTCTAGGTGTGTGTCCGGCAAGGTGATGATGTCGACCAGGTCCGGATTGGTCCGCTCCATCATCTCACGAGGGTTGGTGAATATTTCGGCGACACCATAGGCCTTAGCTATGGCTTCGGCACGATCGCGGTTCGAGCGTACGCAGAGGCCGACCAGTTCGACACCCGGGATCCGAGCCCAGGAATCGAGGTGATTCCTGCTGAAATATCCAGCCCCGAACACGGCGACCCGCATCCTATCCACACCCCCCTTCCACAAAATCACGCTCCGACGGCGTGGTATTTGACAAGGTAAAGTCTACCTTCAAATGATGAAACTCAAAAGACGATCTGACCTTCTCTGACCAACATGAAAGTCAGGCGATAGAGGCCAATGATCGATTCCTCCCCGTTTGGAGCTTCTCCAAGAGAATCCAGCACCCGGGATAACCCTATCTTTGCCGCTTCAGGCTCGCTTGCCGTCACCACCACAGCGCGATCAATCAGCCGGTCATCGGTGTTGCGAAGTCGGGTCTCGGAACTGGCGATCCCCGAACCTTCCGGGACCACGTCCCAAACTTCCGCACCGACAACCGCTCGGGTCTCGATGGCGTCACTTAGGGGCGGGGTCTCGATTGTCATCCGGTCCCGGAGTCCGTTGATACGTGCGGTCGCACTGTAGCCTCCAAGACCGAGCCCGGCAGATGCAACCACGCGGCAGACCGTCCTGGACATTTGCCGGAAGTTGGGTTGGGAGCGTTGGGTCCAAGCAGTTGGAGCGTTCAGTCTCGCCATGTAATCCGCGCTGTTGAGGACGCTCGGATCCGCGACGCCGTACCAAATGAACAACCGAGGCGACCCTTCGACCGCCTCATGACGATGGGCTCTCAGAAAGCCTGGAGTATTAACCCGCTCGACATGATGTTCCCGGTTGTACCACTCGAGAACATTGGCTTCCTCACCCGGCGCAATGTCATGCCATATCGCCAAACGGCCACTACCGGGGCCGAGCATGGCCGGCGATCCGAGAGTTGACCGGGCGAGGACGCGACTTGCGAGAGCAATAGCGAGGCGCCGCGACTTCCGCTGGAACGATCAACTCGCCTTGACCTTGGGTGTGCGTTCTGGCTTCGCCGCGCCCTGCGAATCCTTAGCCCCAGACCTGATCTTATCGGGTAGGGAATAAGCTTCCCCTTCCTTGTAACCCAGTTCGCGTGACAGCCGAATGGCGGTTTTGCGAACCTTTTCGGTGACATCTTGCAGACTGGGCAGCGACATTCGCCATATGGGGCCCGACACGCCGACCGCAGCGATGACCTGCCCGGTGAAGTCGCGGACCGGAAGCGCCACACAGCGTACGTCGCGGTGAAACTCCTCGTCATCGAAGGCGACACCGTCGGCACGTATCCGCTCGATGTTTTCGCGCAGCCGCGTCGCATCGGTAATGGTATTCTTGGTAAAAGACTCGAGCGTGCCGGCACTTAGTCGGCGCTCAAGTTCGCCATCCGACAAGGCCGCGAGCAGGATCTTGCCGACGGCCGTGCAATGCGCCGGTCGCGCCATGCCGACACGCGAGCGAAAGTCGAATGCACTGTGGCCATCCGTTTTGGCGACAATGATGATCTCATCGCCGGAACGCACTGCCAGATGGCTAAGTTCGCCTGTTTCCCTGTTGAGATCCTCGAGGATAGGATGGGAGATATTGACGAGCTGCACCTCCTGAACGGCCGATGCAGCCAATGCATAGATCGGACGGCCGATCGAATAGGACTTTGTTGCCGGATTCTGGGTCACATATCCCAGCGTTACCATGGTTTTCGTTATGTGAAATGTGGTGCTGTTATGGAGGCCAACGGCCCGGCTCAGTTCGCCAAGGCCGATCCCTTCCGTATGGCTCGCAATCGCCTCGAGGATCGCAAACGCACGTTCAATCGATTGGATACCGCCTTTTTCCTTCGCAGGTTCCGATTGAACTGTATTTACCACTTAATCTTTCATCCTTCTCTTGCTGGTCCGCTTTTCGTGCCATCGGGCTTTGTTCTTCGCCTACCAAATGCCCAACCTGCAAGAGATTTCAGACCCGAGCGCAGGGCCGGCATCTGGCTTGCGAAGGAGAGAACGATCATCGCCATCAACACCAAGGCGACGGGCCGTTCGAAAAAGCCCGAGAACTCTCCATTACTGGCGAGAAGCGCCCGCCGCAGACTGAAATCCGCCATCGATCCCAGGAGAACGCCAATCACCATCGGCGCCACCGGGTAACCAACCTCTTCCAGAAGATAAACCACAGCGCCGAATAGAAACATCAAGGTGACATTAAAGAGATTGAGCCCCAAGGAATACGACCCGAGAACCGCGAACATCGCGACCAGCGGCATCAAGATGCCGACGGGAATGCGCAACACATAGGACGAAACACGCGCCATCAACAGGCCCAGAACGAGCATGAACAATGTCGCCCAAAACAGCATCGCGCCGATTTGCGGAATGAAGTTCGGAAACTCGAACGGCAGCATAGGCCCAGGCCGCACGCCATGAAGCCATAGCGCCCCCAAGAGCATCGCCGCCGGTGGCGAGCCCGGCACGCCGAGGGTCAAGACGGGAATGATGGCGCCGCCTATGCAGGCATTATTGGCCGTCTCAGCCGCAACCACGCCCTGCATGTTGCCCTTGCCGAAACTGTCTCCGTCCTTGGAAAGCTTTTTCGCAGCGTCGTACGAACTCCAAGCGGCGATATCCTCGCCCACACCGGGGATCGCACCCACACCGACACCGATCAGACCAGATCGCGGCACGGTCAGCCGGCTACGCATCAATGTGCGCCAATCGGGCCGCAACCGGCCGACATCGGCGATGTTGGCACGGCGCGTGTCCCAATCGCGAAGAACGCGGGCGATTTGGGGAAGCGCGAATCCGCCGAGGATCACGGGCACGACATCGATGCCGCCTGCGAGTTCGGGAATACCGAAGGTGAACCGTTGATAGCCTTGGATCGTCTCAATCCCCACGGTTGCAACCAACAGACCCAGCGACCCCGAAAGCCAGCCCTTTGCCGGCATGTCAGGGGAGGTCAGCGAGCCACAAATGAGAACCCCGAACAAGGCGAGGAGAAAGAACTCGACCGATGTGAATTCGAGCGCGAGATCGATCAGGAAAGGAATGACCATCAGCATGGCGATCAGACCGATTGCCGTGCCCAATGTCGAGGCAACCGTGGCGGTCGCAATCGCCTGCCCGCCCAGGCCCTGTTGGGCCAGAACATGGCCGTCCAGCGCCGTTGCAGCACCAGCCGCGGTTCCCGGTATGCCAAGCAAAATGGCCGAGTGGCTCGGGCCGTAAATGGCGCCGACATAGGCGCCGATCAATGCCACCATGGCAAGCTCGGTCGGCATGCCGAACGTCACGGTGCTCAAGAGTGCGACCGCCAGCGTGGCGGTGAGCCCCGGCAAGGCGCCGAAAATGATGCCGAGCGTCACCGCTCCGGCCAGCACGAGCAGGTTGAGAGGCGAGATCACTTCGAGGAGCTGAATGAAAAATTGCTCAAGATACATGTTGGCCGCTCAGACTCCTATCGCGCTTCAGGTCTTTCTTCCTGCACCCGAACGCACGAGACCGATGATTTCAAGGCAATGGAACATAGAGATGTGTCGAGAAAAGGTATCCAACGGCGGCTGGTACCAAAATGCTCGTTGCCACAACGATCATAAAGCTGCGCCAAGGCCGCTCCAAGGAAAAGGGTCGGTAGAAGACGAGCATGAAAACAAATAAGAAGGCCGACGTCGCCACGTAGTAATTGACGGTGCCGATCAAACCAAAAATGTAGATGCCGACGAGAAGGAAAACCGCTGCGACTTTGTGGGTCTTGCTGTCGGACGGGAGGCCCCGGAGCCAGCCGCCAAATGCCGGAAAAAGGCCGTGGTGACCGCCTTCGCGGATCGCCTGCAAAAGCACGCGCGCGGAGAATACGGTAATCATGACTCCGACAACGAATGGAAACACTCCAGGTGAGAGATACCATGCGCTGTCGCTGCCGGTGCGACCTGCTCCCCATGGCATGTCGAGGGCCGCAAGGATCACCGCAAGCCCCAGAATGATCAGTCCGATCGACACTACAATATCGACCTTTCTCATCTTCTCGCGCGGTAACATGGCGTCCTCCTCTCACCGCCGTTTGCGTGTCATCTGCAAAATTAGAGGGCCGCGTTCGTCGTCTCTAGAGCCAATCTGAACACGCCGCGATGGCGATCCGCGGACGGACCGCCATCGTTCCAACGAGGATCTTAGGGCTTCGCAATCCCGACATCTTCCGGATTGATCTCGGCGACACCCAGATCATAGAGAGTCCAGCTGACACTCTTTTCCATGTTCATCAGCTTTTCCATAGCGGCATCGCCGTAATCGCCCATCAGCGTCATGAAACGCTCCGTCTCGAGCTGTTTCACGATATCGCTTTCCATCGCCTTCTCGAAGGCCTCGTCGAATTGCTTGATCACGTCTTCAGGCACATCCGCAGGCAAGGCGATACCCAGCCATTGTGCCGCCGGGATCTCCTGGATACCGGGATATGTATCACCCGCAGCCGGGATCATGCCGAAACCGGGAAAGTCGTACCCGGTCATCTCGGTGATAGCGATTGGGTGAAACTTTTCAGCCTTGATGAACTCGGCCTGCTCGGAGATCGAGGACGATACAGCGTCGACCTCGCCGCTAAGAAGGGCGGTCTGCGCGGTCGCACTGCCCTCATAGGGGATGAAATTGAACTCGACGTCGGCTGCCTGAGCGAGGGCCAGCGCCTTCATATGCCATACGCAACCCAAGGCGCAGTGCCCGATCTTGATCTCGCCCGGATTTTCCTTGGCAGCATTGATCAGATCATCAAGCGTCTCGTACTCCGAATCGGGGCTGACCGACAGACTGCCGAGCGCACCGCCGACCATGTACCAACGCCAATCTTTGGTCGACGTATCATGATACCCCATAACCCGGACATTCTGCATGCCTTCGGAGGCTCCGAGCACCGAGTATCCGTCATGCGGTTGTGACCACACATGATTCATGGCAACACCGCCGCCACCGCCGGTGCGATTGACCACGTTGATCTTGCCGAGATGGGGCTCCATGCCCTGGGCCAGATAGCGATTCGTCGTGTCGGTTCCACCGCCTGCGGAAGCCCAGACCGAAAACTCAATCGGCCGTGTCGGAAAATCCTCCGCAATCGCGGCGCCGGCCATAGCGACCATGGCCGTACCAGCGATTAAGGCTGTGCCAACTATCTTAGAATGATGCATCGTCCAAATCCTCTCCCTGAGATTGTTAACCTATTCCTAATGCCCGACATGCTCGGACACGCGATACGCTAGCCTCGACGGGCCCATCCGGGCTTCCAGGGCATTACCCTCGAAGCTTGGCGGAGAGCACTCATGTGCCATGACCGCTTTGTATCATATTGTCAAATCGAATTTTATATTATAAGACAAGACGTGATGTGGCTCGATCTCACGGGGTCATCTCGGCGAAAGACCACCGAACACAGAAACGTTCGCAATATTGGAGGGGGCGTTCCACCAAATGAGGGTGATCATCAAGGGTGCCTGTTGTGATCTGGTCGCAGAGACACATGATCGACTTGCGTGCGGCTCGATGGTGCGATCCAAGAGCTCTCCGTTTTTTGCCGAGAATGTCTTCACCTGTCGCATACCATTTCAGTAAGTCACCCTAGCGATCCGGTCCGATCGACCGCCGCGAACAAGAAAAGGGGCGCCTATGCCAACCAACGCCAGCCGCTACGCAATCAACACCTACTCCTACACGCTGGACCACACGGTCGAGGCTTGTCTCGAGACCTTGTCTCAACGCGGCTACCGGCAGTTCGAGGTGATGATGTACCCGGGGCATCTTTGGCCGTTCGACTTCGACGCAGGACAGCGCAAAGGCTTTCGCCGGGTTGTCGATGCAGGCGGTCTCGAGCTGATCACGGCCAACATGCCGAATATCGACGTCAACATCGCGGCCGGTGTCACCGAGATGCGCGCCTATTCGCTCCGCAATCTCGTCGCGATTTTCGAACTGGCTGGCGACCTCGGGATACCCGGCGTCATCGTCGGGCCGGGCAAGCCCAACCCCCTCATGCCCATGCACCGGGACCAGATGATGGGACATTTTTTTGCAGCGCTCGACGTGCTGTCACCGCTCTCGGAAAAGCTGGGCGTGCAGATCTTGATGGAGAATATGCCGTTTGCGTTTCTACCCGACGTCAACTCGCTGATGGCAGCACTCGACGAGTACGGAAATCCGGGGATCGGCGTCGTCTACGATGTCGCCAATGGTGTCTTCATCAAAGAAGACCCATGCGACGGGATCCGCCGCACGCAACCGAGACTGGTTCATGTTCACGCCTCCGACACCCCGCTCGAAGTCTATCGGCACGACCCTGTCGGCACCGGCGTGGTCCCCTTTGAGGCCATCGGGCAATGCATGATCGAGATCGGATACGGCAAGCCGCCCCTCTTGGAAATCATTTCGGCAGAGGCCGATGCAGGCATTGATGCGAGCGTCGAAAAGCTGAACGAGCTGGGGTGGGACAGGATCGCAGAATGACACCGGCAACGCCCATGCCTTCCCCAGCCAATCAACAACAGCCAATAGGCAATCGACAATAGGCAATTGACAATGGCGGAGCCTGTTTTCCTGATCCTCGGCGCTACGGGTGCTACCGCCGATAGGTTGGTCGATCACCTTGCCGACGATCTCGGCTATTTGGTCTATGGCGTTTGCCGTACATCTCCCGACGCTTCGAGGCCGTTCACCCATATCCAGGCGGACCTGGCCGACGCTGCGCAATGCCAAGACGCATTCCGGAGCCTCACGGATGTAACCCATATGGTCTATGCCGCACGGGCGGCTCATGGCGAGAGCGGCGTCGAGGATGTCGGCCTCAACCTCGCCATGTTGCGCAATGTTTTGGATACCATTGAGCCGGTGGCGACCGATCTCGCACATGTCCATCTGCTCGAGGGTGCTAAGTGGTATGGTGTGCATATCGGGCCCTATCGGACACCGGCACGCGAAGATGATCCACGGCATCTTCCACCGAACTTCTATTATGACCAGCAGGATTTCCTGGAAGAGCGGCAACGCGGAGCGGCCTGGTCGTGGTCGGCATCACGCCCCCATGTCGTCTGCGATGTGTCACCCGGAAGGGCGCGCAATATCGTTTCGGTGATTGGAGCCTATGCAGCCCTATGCCGCGAGCTCGGCGTGCCATTGGACTTTCCCGGATCCGCCAAGAGCTACGAGACATTGACCGAAGTCACCGATGCCCGATTGCTCGCCAGAGCGATCACATGGATCTGTACGAAACCGGAAACCGCCAACCAGGCCTTCAATGTTACCAATGGCGACCTTTTCCGCTGGGCCAATATCTGGCCGATGTTCGCCGACCATTTCGGCGTTCCTGTGGGCATCCCGAGGACCGTAGAGCTCGCGACCTGGATGGCCGATAAAGGAGAGGTCTGGCGCAAACTCGCGCTTCGTGAAGGGCTCGCGGACCCGGATCTCGAGCGGGTCGCCAACTGGCCATTCGCTGATTTCGTGTTTGCCCAAGACTACGATGTTGCCTCGGACGTCGGACGATTGCGACGCACAGGTTTCTGCCAATCTGTCGACACCTTTGAGATGTTTCGAAGCTATTTTCAGGCCTATCAAGAGAAACGAGTCCTACCATGACACTCGATCGCGTTCTTGTCACGGGAGCAGCCGGTCTCCTCGGATCCTATATTGTCGAGAGATTGCGCCAAAACTATAAGGTATCCGGTTTTGATCGGGTCAAGGGCAGCGCCGACATCCCATGGCACGTCGGTGATGTCACCGACTCCGCCGCCGTAAACAGGGCCATGGAAGGTCAAGATGCGGTCATCCATGTGGCGGCAATTCCCAACATCTGGGCGGCCGACGGAGAGACGATAACGAGGGTCAACACGTTCGGCACATGGATCGTTCTCAACGCGGCCGAAAATGCCGGAGCAAACCGCCTGATTTTTTGTTCAAGCGACTCCGCGGCCGGTTTCACCGTCAAGGAAGGCAGCATGGTTCCTCCCGCCTACTTGCCGATCGATAAAGCGCATCCTCTTCGCCCAACGGATCCATATGGCCTCAGCAAGAAAGTCGGCGAGGAAATGTGCCGGAGCTTCACGGATCGCGGAAAGCTAGAGGTTTACTCAATTCGACCTGTATTCGTCGCCTATCCCGAATCTTTTCCCGAGTTCCGTGCACGGGCGGCGGATCCCGAGGGCTACAAAGCACCTGTCGCCGGTGGACCTTCCATGGTCGGCGGCGGTCCTTGCTGGCACTATGTGGACCCTAGGGATGTCGCGAGAGCGTTCCAACTCGCGATGGAACGTCCTTTTAAGGGATTTGACTCCTTTGTGATTTCGGCTGCCACGACAGCAGCCCCCGAGCCGACACTGGAACGGCTTGAACGTGTGCTGGGTCGCCTCCCGGAAATCCGTGATCCCGGGCTCTACGAGAAGCAGCCATTCGCGCCCCTATACGACCTCGAGCATGCAGCACGGGAACTCGATTTCCGTGCCGAGTTCGACCTTCGACCAGAACTCGTCAACACCGGCGGTGCCTAGAAAAGGAAATCTCCCATGACAGACATAAAGGGCGGGGAACTTATCGCCGACCATCTCATTCGCGAAGGCATGCCCTACGTTTTCGGGATCTGCGGTCACGGCAATGTCGGCATGCTCGACGCGCTCTACGACCGGACTGATAAGATCACGATGATCTCGCCGCGTCACGAGCAAACGGCGGGTCACATGGCCGATGCCTATTACCGCGTCTCCCACCAGCCCGTCGCCACGCTCACATCATGCGGCCCAGGTTCGGCGAATATCCCCATGTCGCTTGCGTGCGCTCAAGCCGATAGCTCGACCTTTTTGGCAATTTCAGCCAATGTTCCGACATCGCAGTTCAACCGTGCGCCGTTTCAAGAAGCCTATATGCACTATCAGGCAAATTTTCCTGATGTGGTAAAACCCTTCGTCAAGAGATCATTTCAGCCCACACGAGTGGAAATGCTGCCCCTGGCGCTTCGCCAGGCCACCAATCTTATGGTGACCGGCCGCCCAGGACCTGTGAATCTCGATGTCCCCTACAACCTCTTTCAAGAAGAGGCGGATATCGACGAAGTGGAAAATTTTCAAAAATCGACGATCAGACGCCCCGGTGCCAGTCCCGAGGACATTATCGCTGCCGCCGACATGCTCGTTGCTGCCGAGCGTCCCGTTATTTTCGTGGGACATGGCGTGACCCTCTCGGAAGCCGGTGATGCGCTCACAGCCCTGCAGCATCGATTGCATATCCCTCAAGTTGCCTCGCCCAACGGCATGGGATCATTGCATATGGCTGATCCGCTCTCGCTCGGCTTTATCGGACGCAACGGCACCTATCCGTCGAACCAGGCAGGACGTCATGCAGACGTCGTTATGTGTATTGGCGCGCGCTTCGACGACCGCTCAGCGTCCTCGTGGAAGCAGGGCTACTCTTGGAATTTCCCACCGGCCAAGTTGATCCAGGTCGATATCGACATGAACGAGCTCGGGCGAAACTATGTTCCGACGCTGGGAATTCAGGCAGACGCTCGGACATTTCTAATACAGCTTCTTGCCGAACTCGACCGCCGCGGCGTGACAAAATCGGATAAGACGAGGGAATGGCTTTCTCGAATCGAATCGTGGCGGGCGGAATGGCAGGCTTTCGTTCAGCCAAACTTCGGTGTCGACAGCACGCCGATGCGCCCCGAACGGGTCGTCGCAGATATTCGCAACGTGGCACCGGACGATACCATCCTCACCCTCGATTCCGGCGTTCACCACAACTGGTTCATGCAGTTTTGGGAAAGCCGTCGGCCACAAAGCATGCTCAACACTTGGGGCTACTCGGCGATGGGCTTCGGTGTGTCCGGTGTCTTGGGTGCCAAGCTCGCGGCCCCCGATCGTCCATGCATCGCGGTTGTCGGAGACGGCGGCTTCACCATGTGTCCGCATGTGCTCTGCACCGCTGTCGAGTACAATATTCCTGCAATCTGGGTGATCTGGAACAATTATGCCTGGGCGGCGATCCGCGATCTCCAATACGGTCAATTCGGCGGACGCGAATTGGGAACCAGTTTCACGGCCGGCGCCAATAATGAGCCCTATAATCCCGATTTTGCCGCGATTGCCCGCGCCCACGGGATCGACGGCGTCAAAGTGAGCCGCTCGAGCGACTTTCGAGACGCTCTCGAAACTGCGATCAAGAGCAATAAGCCCTATCTGATCGATCTTGAGGTCGATCCCGCCGTCAAACCGCCTTCGGTTGGAACCTGGGAGTTGCCGCCGCTACCCCATCCGCAGCCGGCTTTCGGTAAACCTTGGCGCCCCGACGGCGCATAGGCCCACAGCGGCTCGGCCTGCGAACAGCGAAGGAGTGAAGCATGTCTCAAGAACCCGCCATTCTCCATCATATCATCAACGGCGAAGCGGTCGCCGGTTCCGATCCTTTCGACAGCGTTGATCCCTATCACCGCGACGTCGTCTGCAGCACCCCCAACGCAACCGCCGAGGAGGTGGCTCTTGCAGTCAAAGCTGCCCGGACGGCGGCCCCGAAGGTCGCAGAAATGCCGGCCTATGAGCGTGCCAAGATCCTGCGTCGTGTTGCCGATCTGATCGTCGAGCGTGCCGGAGAAATCGGCAGGATTATGGCGCGCGAAACCGGCAAAGCCTTGGGCGACGCGGAAGCCGAGGTGAAACGCTCGATGGATACCATCTCCCTCTCCGCGGAGGAGGCGATCCGGATCGAGGGTGCGCATGTGCCTCTCGATGGCAGTGCGATGGGGCATGGCAAGATCGCCATGCTGTTGCGTTTTCCGGTCGGCGTGGTGCTCGCCATCACCCCGTTCAACGCCCCCTTCAACCTCGCCTGTCACAAGCTCGGGCCGTCCGTCGCCGCCGGCAACGCCACCATTATCAAGCCTCCGCAACAATGTCCGATGGTGGTGCACAAGCTGGTCGAGCTTTTCTTTGAGGCCGGCCTGCCGCGCGAATTTATTCAGCTGGTTCATGGCGGGCCCGCCGCCGGTCAGGCGCTCGTCGATGACCCCGGCGTGAACATGATCACCTTCACCGGGTCGAGCCGCGTCGGTGCGGAGATTCGCGCACGGAGCGGGCTCCGGCCCGTTGCTCTCGAGCTCGGCGGCACCGGACCGACCATTGTCTGCGATGATGCCGATCTCGATGCCATCGCCCCACTTCTGGCGCGCAACGCCTCGAGGCTCGCGGGCCAAAGCTGCATTTCAGTGCAGAACGTCTTTGCCCCAAGAGAACATGCCGATAGCCTTGCCCAAAAAATCGGCGCAGAAATGGAGAAGCTCACCCTGGGCGATCCGCTCGCGCCTGGAACCGATGTCGGCACGCTGATCGACGAAGCGGCCGCGACCCGGGTCGAGACCTGGGTCAACGAAGCGAAAGCAACAGGTGCTACCGTCGTCACAGGGGGCAAGCGGGAAGGTGCCGCCTACACACCCACCTTGCTCAAGGACATCAAGCCGGACATGAAGGTGTTCTGTGACGAAGTCTTCGGTCCGGTCGCCAATGTCGTTGCTTACGACGATTTGGACGCCGTCGTCGATGAGATCACCGAGAGCCCCTACGGCCTTCAGTGCGGGGTGTTCACCGATAGCGCGCAACGGGCGATCAGCCTCGCCAAGCGGATCCGCACCGGTGGCGTGATCATCAATGGCTCCACGACCTGGCGCACCGATCAGCTTGCCTATGGCGGCGTCAAGGATAGCGGGCTCGGCCGCGAGGGCCCACGTTATGCGCTGCGCGACATGACCGAAGAGCGCCTCATCCTCTTCAACTACTGACCATTGGCGCGTGGAGCGGCGGGAGCAGCGGAATGAATTCGGGCAACCAAGAGCGCTTTGATGTCGTGGTGATCGGCTGCGGTGCAGCCGGCATGACAACCGCTCTGGTTGCCGCATGCCAAGGCCTTTCAGTCCTTATCGTCGAAAAGACCGATCTTGTCGGCGGCAATACTAGCTACTCGGGCGGCATGGTCTACATCCCGAACAATCCCAAAATGGCACCCGAGGGCCAATCGGATGAGCGCGACGCGGCGATACGCTATCTCGATGCCACGGTCCCGACTGAAGACGGACGCGGCCAACGCCTAAAGTTTGTCGAGCATGGACGCGAGGCCATCACTTTTCTCGAACGCCACACCGCCCTGCAGTTCAAGCCGGTGCCATTCTATCCCGACTACTATCCGGATCTCGAGGGTGCCCGCGACGGTATGCGCGTGCTCGAGCCCGAGCCCTTCGACGCCTCGGAACTCGGCCCGTGGTTCCGCAAGCTCCGCCCTCCCATCCCCGAATTCACGATCCTCGGCGGCATGATGATCGCCCGGCCGGATCTCACGCATTTCCAGAATGTTTGGCGTTCGCCACGCTCTTTCCTGCGTGTTGCCCAACTCGTCGGCCAATATGCACTGCAGCGGCTGAAGCATCACCGTGGATCGCACCTCGTGTTGGGCAATGCGCTTGCCGGACGCATGCTCAAATCGCTGTTGGATCGCAAGGTCACCATCATGACCCGCAGGCAGACATCGCGTGTCCTATCTGAAGACGGCGTGGTTGTGGGAATCGAACTCGAAGGTCCGGATGGCCCCCAGACGATCGGCGCACGCGCCGTCGTGCTGGCAACCGGCGGGTTTTCCAACAGCACCGAAAAACGGCAAAAATTCCTGCCGGCCAAGACCAGCCTCGACAGTCCTTTCGCCCCCGGAAGTACCGGAGACGGTCTCGATCTGGGCGTCGCTGCCGGCGGAAAGATCGGCGACGACAACACCAACAATGCCTATTGGAGCCCCATCTCGATCTATCAGCGGGCGAACGGTCGCAAGACCGTTTATCCCCATATCATTACCGATCGCGGCAAACCGGGCTCGATTATCGTCAATGCAAAAGGCCGTCGTTTCGTCAACGAAGCGATCTCCTATCATCGTTTCGGCGAAGCGCTGCTCGGCAAGGACGGAGGGCCCGACAACCTGCCGGCCTTCATGATCTGCGACCGTCCGTTCTTGCGGCGCTATGGTCTTGGTGCCATCAAGCCGCTGACGGCCAATCTCAGCCCCTATATTTCCAGCGGCTACCTCAAATCTGCGAGAGATTGGGGTGAGCTTGCAGAGCAAATCGGCGTCGATCCCGCAGCCCTCGAGGCTACTATCGAGCAGTTCAATGCCGGTGCACAGCGAGGTGAAGATCCCGAATTCGGACGGGGAAAGGACGTCTTTTCGCGCTATCTCGGTGACCAGAACGCCGCCATCAATCCCTCATTGGCGCCGATCGAGACGCCCCCCTATTTTGCCATCGAGATCGGCCTCAGCGATCTCGGCACGGTCGCCGGTCTTCGCGTCGCCGAGGATTGTGAAGTTGTCAATGACCAGGGCGATATCATCCCGGGCCTTTATGCCGTGGGCAACGATATGCAATCGATCATGCGCGGCCGTTATCCGGGTCCCGGGATCACCTTGGGCCCTGCCCTGACCTTCGGCTATCTCTTGGGCAGCCATCTCGCCAAAAGACTGCAAAACGCCTGATCGCCTCAAGACATCATTCCTTGATGGGCTCTTCAGGCTCACCTCAACCTAGACTTCGCCCGGCTGCGGGAAGTTCGGCTGATACGCTTCGTGCCAAAGCGGCTCAGGCGGGGTCGCCGTTACCACAAAAACCAGGTTTTCCATTCCGGTATTGAAAATACCATGCCGCGTCTTGGGCGGAACATAAACAACCGTTCCGGGCTTGATGGTGTGTTTTTCATTGTTCATCATGAAAACACCCTCGCCCTGCATGAAGTAAAACACCTCTTCGGACCGCTCGTGCTCATGCATCGCCGCATAAGCACCCGGCGCGTAGCTTGAGATGAAGAAATCGATGTTCTCGGACCCGCAGCTTTCCTTGGTCACCAGCAGTTTGGTGAGCGATCCCGCATGATGTTTGGCAAGATCCACCCATTCCCAATCATTGAGATGTCCGACAAGCGCCGCCATTGTTCGCCTCCACATTTTGCTCACATGCGAAACTAGCTAGCACCAATCCGCCCAGTGGGCGAGACGCATTGTTCACATACCCTGCAATCCACGTCTTGAAATCGCGCTTTACCCCGGCACAGCTCAAGGATCGACGCGTTCCGTCATCTTCACCGGTAGGATTCTGATCATCCGTCCGCGGTCTCTCCCTCTTTCAGCGGATACGGGCGACCGGCGGCAGGCGCGGTCGAGGCTGCCCGAGCTTGGCACCGAACCAGAGTGCCGTGGCAAGTGGCGGGAGGGCGGCAATGAGAAACATCACCTCAGGCCCGAGATACGCAGCCAGGAACCCTGCCAATGCCGGCCCGAGCACACTGCCCGCGGCAACACTCAGCAAGGTTGCCGTGAAGCCGAGCGTGCCGCGTCCCGGGAAAAGCCTGAGGCTCCAGAACGAGAACAGCGCGCTCACCATCATCACCGCCACACCGTGAAGCCCTGAAGCCGCGAGCACTGAAACCCATGAACTGGGCACCACGCCGATCAGCGCCAGCGACAAGGTTGCTGCAGAAAAAATGGCGCACAACAAAGGTGCTAGACCGATCCGGGTTTCCACCCATCCTGTCGCCAGGCCGAGGACGCCGAAAATCCCGTAGCTGAGGAAGATCACCGTCGACGCCGCCTCGACCGGAAGGCCAGGTAAGCCGCCCACCGCCACGACACGGTCGGCGGCAAAGGAGAGGAACACCGCGTTCGCCATGCCATAGCAGAACGCTGTCGTGTAGAGAGGGATGGCGGCGCGTTGCGTCAGACGGGCGGCGGCCGGCTGCGGATCCGGAACCGTCGGCAAGGCGGTCTGGACGATTTGCGTGATGGCGTCACGCGCCGGCTTCGCCCCGCGCCGCGATGACGGCAGGCCGGCCAGAGCAAGCCCTGCAAGTGCGAGACCGCCAAGCGCGAAACCGAACCATGCAGCACGCCAGTTCAGGGCACCTTCCGTCACTGCAAACGCGACAATAGCGGCAATGACGACACCGAAGGTGGTGCCCGTCGAGATCACCGAAAGAGCACCTGCGCGCGCGGCATCGGGCAGCACACGTTCGGCCACGTCATTAAAGGGTGCCAGCAGAGCCCGGCACTCGCGCCGGTAAGGGCAATGCCGAGAGCGAGAAGCCCCCCCTCGCCCGCCAAAGCAACCGCCACAAATCCGGCCGTCGCAGCCATCGCGCCAACGATCACGGGCAAACGTTCGCCGTAGCGTTTACCGAGCCATGCACTGGCCACAAGCGCCAGCAGAAATGCCAGGAAGCCGCCACTCGCGATGAAACCGGCCGTCGATGTGGAGAGCGCGAATTCTTCCCGAAATGCAGGCAGAAAAAGTCCAACGCCCATGCGCGCGGGACCGAAGGCACCGGCCGTGGCAACGAAACCGGCTGCCGTCAGCCGCGTGGCAGGTGTCTTCGCGGGCCTCGCTCCTCACCGCTGTTTGTCGTAGATCTCGATACGCAGACTAGAGGGGAATCGACGGCCCCGCGACCGATCACCAATGACGCATTTCTGAGATTTGCGAGAACCACTGTTGCTCGTGACCGTGTGATGTCGTCGGTTGGCCTTCTTTGGCTGGGGTAGGCAGGTTATTGGCCCTGGCAATTGCGAAGCAGGACGCAGAACCAACGCAGCTTCTCGGCGACAATCACGAAACGGAACGTCGGATATGGGTGTCATCCAAAAACAATCGCGGCGAATGGTCTATGCGAACCGATGGATGAAGGTTCACGAAGATGCAGTCAGGTTTCCCGATGGCTCGGACGGCATCTATGGCGTGGTCGACAAGCCAGACTTCGCTCTGATTGTTCCTGTGCACGGCGACGGCCGATACCAGCTCGTGCAACAGTTTCGATACCCTGTCGGGGCTCGCTATTGGGAATTTCCGCAAGGTTCCTGGGAGACTGAACCAGGAGCTGATCCTGAAGCGGTCGCCTTGGGTGAACTCGAGGAAGAAACCGGCTTGCGCGCGGATTCACTCCTCAAACTCGGGCATCTCTTCGAAGCCTATGGCTTCTCGAACCAAGGATTTCACGTCTTTCTAGCGACCGGATTGAAACCCGGATCGTCCCGCCGGGATCACGAGGAACAAGACATGCGGACATCCTCGTTCAGCAGAGACGAAGTGCATCACATGATCCAATCCGGCCAAATCAAAGACGCATCGACAATCGCGGCCCTTGGACTCTTTCTACTCTCGGAGCACCAATAATAGTCGCATCATGCTCACTCTCGGATATTCAGAGTCTAGGCCCTCTGTGCGCCACGCATTATTCTACATTTCATATCAATACAGCCCCATGAGAGGAGCTCTGCCAGGAGTATCTTGTTCGAATGATCAAACGACATCCAACTGACCGTGGGTCTTAGGGGTATCGCATCTCCCTAAGA
>CAYPOV010000061.1:0-17560 GCA_964412385.1 uncultured Geminicoccaceae bacterium | reverse complement strand
AGCTGTACCTATCTTGGTTAGTCCCAAAGTGATCGTAAAAGTTCAAATGATCTCTATTATCTGAAGGACTCATGAAATAATGCAAGTGGTTAAATATAATGTTTGCATTTTAGGAGCATGTAGAATGATAAATGAAATATGATTCAAATAATACATAAATACTGTTTTACAAATTTGAAATTTGTTTTATTTACATCGCTTACCACAAAGACTTGTGAATGCCTTTCGATAGTTAAATAGTCGGAAACAACACAATATAGCTCATAATATACATCTTGTACACTGCACTTTCCGAACACCCCCAGCAAACCACATGGGGAAGCGTGAAGCGGCTAGCCCCTTCGTGATGGTTTACGCTGAGGTACTCAAAGACGCCAATGCTGATAGCCGAGATTGCGTTGTTTGCGGAAGGTGTTGACTTCGGGGATAAGGCTCCAGTGGCCTGTTGGGTTTCCATTGACCTCGCCCTCGGCATGTTTGTGCTCATGATAGAGACGGACATAGGGTTTGCCTTTGGTCCATGACAATATGCCGATTTTCACATCGTAGCTGTTCTTGGTCGAGGAGGCATCAACATAGACATCGACGGCCGCAAATGGGCTTAAGGGTAGCGTCAGGCCACCGCCATTCTTGCCCACTTGATAGTCGACCGTATCGGCAAGAGAGCGGCCGACGGAGCGCTTGAACCTGCTCTCACAGCCGTGGATGAAGACGTCATTTTCGTTCTGATTGGCGAGCGTTGCGACAGGCAATGCGCCGAGGTCGGTGCCGGAATAGTTTTGGGGAAACACAGTTTTGGCATATTGATCGATCGAGACGTCGTATGCCGTAGTCATGGTGCTCCAGGATATGAGCTGAAGATTGCTACTATTGCCCGAAGGATCGACGACCAGGCCGAGTTGACGGCCAACCTCATCCTAATGGGTGTTGCATTCCCCGTAGGGCGCCATGCTTTGCCTCTGACGGCCGTTCTTGTCAGATCGAGACTAGATGATGGTGCCTGATGATTCTGAGTAACAACGTACACTTGAAGCGAACTGTTCGGAGTGGGCACAGCGGGATTGACACCTAGCGGCGAGTCGAGAGGTTCGTCCCGCTTTGTTTCGTCCGTCCGGCGGTTGGTTCGGAGGCGTTGACTGCTTAACTGAGGATTATCGCAATTCCAAAAAAGGCGCTCCTGGACATGACATTTTTGACTGAAAGCGGCCGACAGCGGGTCGCTGAGCTTGCACAATCCTATGGAATCTCGCGACAGGCTGCCGAGGATATGGCGGTTGCTGTGGCACGCGGCGGCGGGACGATGGCGCAGTTCAACATCCCTGAGCTTGGCGGTTCCGGGCAGTGGATGGCGGGCGGCATGACCATGGTCGGCAATATGTTTGATCATCAGCTCCAAGCAAGGGTAGCGGGGCTTTGCAGCGATCTCGCCAATGCCATGGCGGCGGGCGGCATGATCGAGGAGCGAAAGATGCCAGGAAGCGTTGCCTGGTGGCCCGAAGATCTCGGCACGCCCTCGAGCAGCGGCGGGCAGAACCAGGTTCGCTACGCCTATTTTCCTAGCATTCACCAAATCGCCGTGGATCCGGGCAATGGGCGCGATCTTGTCCTGCTCGATACAGGCGATCACCAAATCGGCGGTTTCGGCCAACAACAATCCGGCGATGGCGACCCCTATGCCGGGATAAGCTTTTCAAGCCAATTTGGTCAGTTCGCGTTGTCGTCGCTGCCGCGTGTCGGTGCCACACCAGGCGCATCGCGCGAGCCCTCGCCTGCCAAAGCAGCCGAGAGGCCAAGGGATCAAGATGCGAATGAAAGTGTGAGAGCAGAGCCGTCGGCACCAGCCGCGTCGTCAAGTCCCGAGTCTTCCACGACGTTGAATGTTGGCGGCGACATCGTAGGCACGATCGAGCGCCTCGCCAAGCTGCGGGATGCCGGCGTCTTGTCCGAAGAAGAGTTCAAAACCAAGAAGACCGAGTTGCTACGCCGACTCTGATATGAATTTGTGGGTTCCATAACAAGCGGCGCTTCCCGATGGGAAACGCCGCTCTTTGTTGGGAAACAAAGGTTGGATCAAGCGAGATCGAAGCGGTCGAGGTTCATGACCTTGGTCCAGGCAGCGACGAAGTCATTGACGAACTTTTCTTCACTGTCGTCACTGGCGTAGACTTCGGCGATCGAGCGGAGCTGCGAGTTGGAGCCGATGACGAGATCGACCGAGGTGGCGGTCCATTTGTGTGCACCGGTCTTCGCGTCGCGGCCCTCGAACAGAGTGTTGGAATTGGCCGAGGCCTCCCACACCGTATTTATGTCGAGCAGGTTGACGAAGAAGTCGTTGCTCAGAGTTTCCGGGCGGTCGGTCAAGACGCCGTGGCTGGATTTACCGTGATTAGCACCCAGCATCCGCATGCCTCCGACCAGCACGGTCATCTCAGGCGCTGAGAGTGTCATGAGTGCTGCGCGGTCGACGAGTTCCTCGCCCGGGAGACGGTTGCCGCCATTGATGTAGTTGCGGAAACCGTCGGTCATGGGCTCGAGCACCGCGAAGGAGTCGACATCGGTCTGCTCCTGCGTAGCATCGGTACGCCCCGGCGCGAAGGGTACGGTCACATTATGGCCGGCTTTGCGGGCTGCGGCTTCAACAGCAGCGCAGCCGCCCAAGACGATGACGTCGGCAAGCGAAACCAGCTTGCCATTGGGTTGCGCGCCATTGAAGTCCTTTTGGACCTCTTCGAGCTTGGGCAAAACCTCGGCGAGTTCGGCCGGCTCATTGGCGGCCCAATCCTTTTGCGGGGCCAAGCGGATGCGGGCACCATTGGCGCCGCCACGCTTGTCGGTGCCGCGGAAGGTGGCAGCCGACGCCCAGGCGATCGAGACAAGCTGGCCAATCGAGAGACCCGTCTCCAGAACCTTCCCTTTGAGCGCGGCAACGTCCTGATCATCGATCAAATGGTGGGTGACCGGCGGTACGGGATCCTGCCAGAGCATTTCCTCCGCGGGGACCAGCGAGCCGAGGTAACGCGAGGTCGGGCCCATATCACGATGGGTGAGCTTGTACCATGCCTTGGCGAAGGCATCCGCGAATTCGTCCGGACTCTGATGAAAGCGTTTTGAGATGGGCTCGTAGATCGGATCCATGCGCAAGGCAAGGTCCGTCGTGAACATTACCGGCGCGTGTTTCTTGGCGGGGTCATGGGCATCAGGCACGGTTCCAGCGCCGGCGCCGTCCTTAGGCGTCCACTGCCATTTGCCGGCCGGGCTCTTGGTGAGTTCCCATTCATAGCCGAAGAGGTTTTCGAAGTAGTTCATGTCCCACTTTGTGGGCTCGGTGGTCCAAGCACCTTCGAGCCCGCTCGTGATCGAGTCCGCACCCATACCTGTGCCAAACTTGCTCTTCCAGCCAAAGCCTAGCTCCGTGAGGTCGGCTCCTTCGGGCTCGGGTCCGACATTGGGGTCTTCCGGGGCGGCACCGTGGGCCTTGCCGAAGGTATGCCCGCCGGCGATCAGCGCCACGGTTTCTTCATCATTCATGGCCATGCGCCCGAAGGTTTCGCGGATGTCGCGGGCGGCGGCCACGGGATCGGGTTTGGCGTTGGGACCTTCGGGATTGACATAGATGAGACCCATCTGGACGGCACCAAGAGGTTCCATCAAATCTCGGTCGCCGCTATAGCGCTTGTCGGCAAGCCATTCCCCCTCAGGACCCCAATAGATGTCCTCTTCAGGTTCCCAGGTATCGGTGCGGCCGCCGGCAAAGCCAAAAGTCCTGAGCCCCATCGATTCCAGAGCACAATTGCCGGCGAGGATCATCAGATCGGCCCAGGAGAGCTTGCGACCGTATTTCTTCTTGATTGGCCACAAGAGGCGGCGGGCTTTGTCGAGATTGGCATTGTCAGGCCAGCTATTGAGCGGAGCGAAACGTTGCTGACCGGCGCCAGCGCCGCCACGGCCGTCACCGATACGGTAGGTGCCGGCGCTGTGCCAAGCCATGCGAATGAAGAATGGGCCATAGTGGCCATAATCGGCGGGCCACCATTCTTGCGAATCGGTCATTAGTGCATAAAGGTCTTGGCGTACCGCTTCCAGATCGAGGGTCTTGAACTCCTCGGCGTAATTGAAATCAGCTCCCATGGGATCAGCTTTTGGTGCGTGCTGATGAAGAATTTTAAGATTGAGCTGATTGGGCCACCAGTCGGCGTTTGACCAGGCTCCGCTCGCGGTATTGGTGATCGCGCCACCGACGACAGGACATCTACCTTCGCTCTGTGTTGTTCCGTCCATATTCCCTCCGATCATGCTGTGCGTGGTTCGGTGTGGTCTTTAGACCGTGTCTAGCGAACCGCCGTCATCAGTTAAAGTTGAAATTAATGATTGCTGCGATAAGGTCATCTTATGATCGCAATCACACTCCGGCAGCTTCGCTATTTCGACGCTTTGGCTCGACACCGCCATTTCGGCCATGCTGCGGAAGCTTGCGCAATTTCTCAGCCGGCCCTTTCCATGCAGATCAAGGAGTTCGAGGAAGCGCTCGGTAGCGTGCTGATCGAGCGCGGTGCGCGGCAGCTTCGTTTGACTCAGATTGGCGAGGAAGTGGGCCAGCGGGTGCGCGACATTCTGAGGGCCGTGGACGAACTTGAAGATATCGCCCGCTCCTCTCGGGATCGTTTGGGGGGCCGCCTTCGCATGGGGATCATCCCGACGATCGCACCCTATTTGCTGCCGATCGTCATTGCCAATCTCACCAGTACGCATCCGGAACTCGACATCCATGTTCGTGAGACACTCACCGCCAAGCTGATCCAAGGTTTGATCGAAGGTCAACTCGATACTGCGATCGTGGCCTTGCCGGTGTCCGAACCATCGTTGATCGAGGTTCCGCTGTTCTCAGAGAATTTTCTCCTGATCCGGCCAACCGAGGATGACGATACGCCGGTGCCCCATGGCGAAACGCTTTGCGGTATGCGTTTGCTGTTGCTTGAAGAAGGTCATTGCTTCCGCGATCAAGCGCTTTCGTTCTGTAGCGCGCAATCGGCCTTGCCGCGAGAAGCACTCGATGCGAGTTCGCTTTCGACACTCGTGCAGATGGTGGGCGCCGGTATCGGCGTAACCTTGATCCCGGAGATGGCTGAAGCGGTGGAGACACGCTCGGCATCAGTCTCAGTGGCTCGGTTTGACGACCCGCAACCGTCCCGTACGATCGGCATGATCTGGCGCAAATCGAGCCCGATCGCCGACCAACTTCTACAACTTTCTCAGGTCGTTTCAGATGCTGCCGATAGTCTGCGAGAAACCAGTCCCCGCTCGCCGGATCATCCATCTCGCCAATCGCTGAATTGACGTGCGGTCGCGGCTGAGATGACAGCTTGGCCCAGCGAGAGGCCGCCGTCATTGGCTGGCACATTGGCATGGGTCAGAACCTCAAAGCCTTTTTCCGTGAGCCGGCGATGCAATCCTTCGACCAGAACACGGTTTTGCATGACGCCGCCGGACAAGACGATCCGCTGTGTTCCGGTTTCTGCTGCGATGGTTGTTGCCACTGCCGTGATCGCCGCAATAAGACCGAGGTGAAACCGTGCCGCGATATGGCCCGATGGTGCTTGGCTCTTTAGGTCTCTGATGATGCAGCACCACATCGGTTCCCACGATAGAATTCGTTGATCTGCCCCCCCTGCACATCCTGTCGGATAGGGCTCGACCTTGTCCAAATAGGGAAGTGCGAGGGCTTCAAGCTCCATAGCCGCTTGGCCCTCATAGGACTGCTGCTCGAAGCACAGGCTGGCGGCTCCTGCGACCGCATCGAAAAGTCGTCCTGCCGATGAGGACAGCGGCGCGTTTAGCCCAGAACGGATCATCTGTGTGAGTATACGCGTTGGCTTGTTGTCAAACGCCTGACCGAGATGCGTGCCCTTAAGGTGCCGATGCCATTGCTCGCCAAGAGCGGCTCGAAGATGGGCGACTGTATTGCGCCAAGGCTGCTTCATACATTGACGGCCGCCCGGCAGGGCCACAGGAAGGAAGTGGCCTGCCCGCTGAAAGCCTGCATACCCGCCGACAAGGAACTCTCCGCCCCAAATTGTTCCATCGAGGCCAAGACCCAAACCGTCCAAAATGATCCCGAGGGACAGGTCGTCACCGGGTTCAACTCGGTGCTCCGCTAGGCAGCTTGCGAGATGAGCTTGGTGATGCTGCACCTCGACAACCCTCGCGCCGGTTTCCGCCGCCATCGCCCGGCCCCATTGGCTGGACAGGTAATCCGAATGACGATCGACGACGATGATCTCCGGATCAAAATGGAACAGATCCCTATAGCGCCTTAGCGTGTTGCGGTAGTCTCCATACGTCGTTGCCTCCTCGAGGTCTCCGATATGTTGGGAAACGATCGCTTGCGAATCACGGAGGAGACAGAAGGTCGATTTCAATTCTCCGCCCATCGCAAGTATCCGTGGCGCATCCGCAAGAGCGGGCGCGAGCAATATGGAGCCGGGGGTGAAACCGCGGGCACGTCGTAAGACTTGAGGCCCAGTATGGTCGATGCGCATCACCGAATCGTCGAGACGACTCACGATATCCCGGTCATGCATTAGCCAACAATCGGCGATGTCGGCGAGGCGATCTCTTGCGTCCTCATTGCTCGTGGCCTGTGGTTCCTCAGACCTGTTCCCCGAGGTAAGGACGATCGGACCATCGAGTTTCGCCATCAGCAGGTGATGCAACGGCGTATAAGGCAGCATGAAACCGAGATCCGTTTGATCAGGTGCAATGCTAGGCGGGAGTACTCTCTTAGTGTTCTTCAATAGGACGATAGGTGCTGCCGGCGATGTCAGAAGTTCTCTCTCGTCCTCTGAGATGGTGCAGAATCGGGATAGCTCACCAAGATCCCGGGCCATCAAAGCAAAAGGCTTGGCCGGTCGACGTTTGCGTCGTCGCAGGTTGCCAACGGTTTTGTGGTTCATCGCGTCGCAAGCCAGATGAAACCCGCCGATGCCTTTTATGGCGGCAATAGCACCTTCTTTGAGGCGCTTGGCGATCTCGGCGATAGGATCATCACAGGAGATCCAACCGTTGCCATCTTCGAGCCAGATATGAGGACCGCAATCCGGGCAGGCATTGGTCTCAGCGTGAAACCGGCGGTCGTTCGGATCCTCATATTCCTTGGTGCAGGCCTCGCACATCGGAAAAGACCGCATCGAAGTGCTTGCCCGATCGTAAGGAATTGCGCCAACGATGGAAAAACGTGGACCGCATTGCGTGCAATTGGTGAAGGCATATCGGAAACGGCGATCGGCAGGATCGAAAATTTCGGCGAGGCATTGCGGACACGTCGCTGCATCCGGAATGATCCCTGTCGAGATACTGCGAACAGTGCTTTCAACGATTCGAAACTCGGTTGCAGACGTGCCAATCGGCAGGCGTTCCCAATCGACAGACTCAATGCGTGCGAGCAGCGGGGTTTCCCGTGTCAGCCGCCCGATGAACCGATCAAGCGCACTCTCCGTGCCCCATGCCTCGATTGCAACGCCTTCGCCATCATTGAGAACATGGCCAACCAGTCCCAACTCTTTGGCTAGGCGCCAGACATAGGGACGAAATCCAACACCCTGGACCAGTCCGCGAACATGAATTTTCCGGCGGCTCGTCGCCATACCATCTAGCAGATTCTTGGCAGCTGCTCGCCCGAGAGCCAGTCAACAACACGCTGTCCACCCAATGCGGTTCTCATGCGGACAAGATAAGCAGTGTCCTCAATCACCTCACCGATTATCGCCGCGTCTCGCCCAAGGGGATGCGCACGCATGGCAGTGAGCAGCCCCTCAGCGTCATTGCAGGGACACATACAAATCAGCTTGCCCTCATTGGCTACATAAAGTGGATCGAGGCCCAGAAGCTCGCAGGCTGCCGCCACATCCGGCTTGATGGGAATGTTAGCCTCGTCAAGGACCATTCCCACCTGGGCCGCGTGCGCAATTTCGTTGAGCGCTGTTGCGAGCCCACCGCGAGTGGGATCGCGCAATACCGCGATGGTCGTGCAGTTCGCCACCATGTCGGTGACAAGCCCATGGAGTGCGGCTGTATCGGACTGTATTTCCGTCTCAAACTCCAAATTCTCTCGCTTGGACAATACCGCAACACCGTGATCGCCAATAGTACCGGAGACAAGGACTGCCTGCCCTGGCTTGGCATGCGACGCCCCGATATCAACACCGTCAGGGACGACACCCAGCCCGGTTGTGGTGATGAACACACCATCACCTTTGCCCCTCTCCACCACTTTGGTGTCGCCTGCCACGATCGGAACTCCGGCCGCGTCGGCAGCACCAGCCATGGAAGCGGCAATACATTCAAGGTCGGTCAGGGGAAAGCCTTCCTCTAGAATAAATCCCGCGGAACAATAAAGCGGCCTGGCACCCATCATCGCAACATCATTCAGTGTGCCATGCACGGCAAGCGAGCCGATATTTCCACCCGGAAAGAACAGTGGTGCAATTACATGCCCGTCTGTCGCCATGACCAGCCGGCCGGACGGAACGTCAAGCAACGCGCCGTCATTGCCCTTGTCAAGGATTGAGTTCGAAAAGTATCTTTGAAAGAGGTCGCGGACCAGTTCTGACGTGGCACGCCCGCCTCCGCCATGCGTAAGGTCCACATTGCCGCGAAAGCGTGTCGCGACTTTGCCGGAACCTGTCACGCAGCGCCCGCCACCTCAACCTGTGCCCGGAACCCGCCATAGGTCCAGTAGGCCGCACAGGCGCCCTCGGAAGACACCATGCACGAACCTACGGGATTGTCCGGTGTGCAGACAGTACCGAAGAGCTTGCAATCTGTCGGCTTCTTGACGCCTCGCAAGATCGCGGGGCATTCGCATGATTTGACTTCGCGGGATTGTTTCTCGGTGACTGCAAAACGTTTCTCGGCATCGAAGTCTGCATAGCTGTCACGGATTTTAAGGGCACTCCTGGGAACCCATCCCAAGCCGCGCCATTCAAACGTCTTGCGCAACTCGAGAACCTCGGCGACAAGCGCTTGTGCTTTAGGATTGCCCTCGCGGGTTACGACGCGCGTATATTCGTTTTCGACCTCGGCGCGGCCTTCGTTGATCTGGCGAATGAGCATCAAAACGGACTGCATGACGTCAAGCGGCTCGAATCCGGCGATGACGACCGGCTTATTGTAGGTGCTGGCAGCTGCTTCGTAGGGTTTGGAGCCGATCACGGTGCTGACATGTGATGGGCCGAGGAACCCATCGATCTTTGCGGGACCATCCAGTCCAAAATCGGATGAATCGAGAAGATGGCCGATTGCGGCGGGCGTCAACACATGATTGCAGAAGACCGAAAAGTTACCGAGCCCTTCGGCTTCGGCCTGCATGATCGCGACCGCTGTCGGCGGCGTGGTCGTCTCGAAGCCGATAGCAAAAAAAACAACTTGTTGGTCAGGATTGTCGCGCGCGATTTGTAGAACATCGAGAGTGGAGTACACCATACGAATGTCAGCACCATCGGCCTTGGCACGGATCAGCGAGCGTTGCTTGGTGCCGGGCACACGCATCATATCACCATATGTGCACAGAATGACATTCTGCTGTTCCGCAAGTTCGACAGCGTCGTCGAGCCGACGCACCGGCAAGACGCAGACGGGACATCCAGGTCCATGCACAAATTCCACATTGTCCGGCATCAGGTCCTGAACGCCGTAGCGAAATATGGCGTGAGTGTGCCCGCCACAGAACTCCATGAAATGATAGTGCCGCGCCGCATCCGCTTCGCGGCCGATCTGGATCGCTAATTTTTTGGCGAGATTACGCGCGCGAAACTCATCGACATATTTCATGCCGCACCTACAGCCATCTCTCGCACTTCATCCTCGAGAACTCCAGCTTCCGCCATCATCGCGAGCGTGCGCTCGGCCTCTTCCTCGCTCACTCGATGAAGCGCGAAGCCGACATGAACGAGCACAAAATCGCCAACACTGAGACTATCGACCAGCACCACGGAAACACGCTTCCTAATACCTTCGAGCGCGACGACCGCGATGTCATCGCCCACCAGTTCTACAACTTTTGCCGGAATCGCTAGGCACATACAATTTTTCCGTCAAGCGATAGCCATGTGGGGCGCAGGTTTGGCGGATTTCTGGCGCTCATCACCGATCCAACTCAGCCAATCGTCCATCCCCTCACCTGTCCGTGCCGAGAGCCGTAAGACATCGATCGCTGGATTGATACGTCGTGCGTGGGCGATCGCAAGTTCGATATCAAAATCGAGATAAGGCAAGAGATCGATCTTGTTGAGCACGACAAGATCGGCGGCGGCAAACATGTCGGGGTACTTCAATGGTTTGTCCTCACCCTCCGTGATCGAGAAGATCACGACTTTGTGCGCCTCGCCCAAATCAAACGCCGCCGGACAAACGAGGTTGCCGACGTTCTCTATGAATACGATCGAGCTCTTGTTGGCATCCAGATGATAGAGCGCGTGCCCCACTCGGCGCGCATCGAGATGACATCCTTTGCCTGTGTTAATCTGGATTGCCGGCACGCCCGTCGCCCTGATCCGCTCGGCGTCGTTTTCGGTTTGCTGGTCGCCTTCGATAACATAGCTTTCGATCCCGCCGCCAAGCATCTTGATAGTCTTGACGAGAAGTGCCGTTTTCCCCGAGCCGGGGCTCGAAACGAGGTTAAGCGCTAGAATGCCACGTTCAGCGAAGAAAAGCCTGTTCTTGCCAGCAAAGGCGTCATTCTTTTCCAGAATATCGCGCTCGAGCTTAATCGTTCGGCTCGTGATCCCGGAGGGGTTTTGGCGGGCTTCGTGCTCATGGTCATGACCACAGCCGCAGGTGCCACACATCACACAACCTCCAGTTCTTTAATACGAAGCTCTTCGCCGCTCATCACTTCAAGTGTCGATGCCCCACATTCCGGGCATGTGTCGGAACGGCCCGAGATTGGTACAGTCTTGAGGCAGGTTAGGCATAAGGCGCTTGCCTCGGATGCTTCAATCTCGAGGCTTGCACCTTCGCCGACGCTACCGCGCATGACGACATCGAATCCGAAGCGCAGTGCTTCCGGTTCGACACTAGATAGCGGCCCGAGTTCGACCCGTACACGTTTCACCTTGCTGAATTGGTCCCGCACGGCATGCTCCTCGAGAATGTCGCGGATGTTCTCGCAAAGAGAGATTTCATGCATGGAGCGGACCATGAATTTCGCAGCCTGCGCTGCCGGCATCGGATCCGGCGTACCAATCAAGAAAAAAATCCTCCGCCAATGTCAAATGAGACTGCGCCTTGCCACTCAACCCTTCCCTCACGTCTCCAAATACTTGTCCTGAAATACCGAGGGCCAGGGCTTCGGGTGCACTTCCATAAAGCGTCCTCGCCAACGTAATCACGCCAGCAGGTGAAAGACTGTGGCTTGTTATGCTCGAAGCTTCACTCGCAGCCACCGCAGTAAATAGAAAAGGATCGGGCGCCCCCATCAGGGCATCGACAAAAACGACCCTCTCGACGTCGGTCACCATGAGTGCATGATCGACGGTCAGCTGGTAGGCGCTACGACAGTCGAGACCCGCAAGTTCCCGGCGAGCGATCGCCTCAACAAAGGCGGGCCCAAGCCCGTCATCGCCCCGCCCTGGATTGCCATAGCCTATGAGCATCACGGACATCGAGTTACGCTGATGACTGAGCGCGGCTATCGATAATGGCGCCCTCGGAATTGAGCAGCTCGACTTGCAGCGGCATCTGCCCGAGCGCATGAGTAGCACAGGAGAGACAAGGGTCATACGCTCGGATCGCGACTTCGACGTGGTTGAGCATTCCCTCCGTGATGTGGTCATGGCCGTTGAGATTCTTCACGGCGACGTCCTTGACTGCCTTATTCATACCTTCGTTATTGTGGGTTGTTGACACGATAAGGTTGCAATAGGTCACTTGGTCATTCTCATCGACTTGGTAGTGATGAATGAGGTTACCACGCGGGGCTTCGATCACTCCGATGCCTTCGTCTCGACGTTCGCCCTTGGCTTGAAGTTCTGTGCCCTGCAAGTCCGGGTCGTTCAGGAGTTCCCGGATTTTTTCGACGCAGTGTAAGACCTCTATCATCCGTGCCCAATGATTGGCGAGGATCGAGTTATTTGGTGCACCGCCGGTAACCTTCATCAATTCATCTCGCGCGGCATTGGCGAGCGGAGTATCGATAAGGCTCGCCGTGTTCATTCGTGCGAGCGGGCCTACACGGTACCAGCCGGCAGTCGGACCCATTTCCTTGATAAAAGGAAACTTCATATAGGACCAGGAGCGCACATCTTCGATCAAGAGTTCATGATAACGCGAATAGTCGATTTGATCGAAGATCATTTCGCCCGTTGGTTTGAGAGCCCGGAGCTTACCGTGATAGAGATCAAGCGCTCCATCACCTTCCCTCACGATCGACAGATAGTTCGACGGGAAGGATGCGAAACCACCAACCAGGAGCATATTCTCCATCGTGTAGTTGCGTGCGAGTGTAACGGCTTCCTGGGCCCATTCTTCCATGTCATCGATATTTTTGAGGAACGCATCGCGTAACGAAATTGGCAGATTGCGATTGATTCCACCGGGGATGGCACCGGTACCATGGATCTTCTTGCCCGCGGTCGCCTCGATGATCTCCTGGCCGAACTTGCGCATCAGAATGGCGCGGCGTCCGAGTTCCGGGTTCTCCTTGATTACTTCAAAGATATTGCGTTTTTCGGCGGGCGCGCCAAAGCCGAATAAAAGGTCGGGCGCTGCCAGATGAAAGAAATGGAGGACATGGCTTTGCATGACCTGTCCATAATGCATCAAACGCCGCATCTTCTCCGCTGTCGGTGGTAGCTCGTCTACACCGACTATGATGTCCATGGCTTTGGCGGCAGCCAGATGATGGCTAACGGGACAGATGCCGCAGAGCCTCTGGACGATGACCGGGACTTCCCAGAGTAGACGCCCGCGGATAAACCGTTCGAAACCACGAAACTCGACAATGTGAAGCCGGGCTTCTTCGACTTCGTTTCGGTCGTTGAGATGAATTGTGACCTTGCCGTGTCCTTCGACACGCGTCACTGGAGAAATCTCGATCAGTCTTGGTTCGGCCATCGCACGGCCCTTCCCGCTCTAGTCAAACTTGATGTGTTCACGCTCAAAACCGCTGAATTTCCCAGCTAACAGCCCGCTCAGCGTCTTGAAAATAACATCGCCTGTCGGTGCGCAGCCTGGGATCTGGTAGTCGATTTCAACCACCTCCGAACAGGGATAAACCTGATCCAGAAGGAGTGGCAAGGCCGGATCGTTGGGAATATTGTGCGTTTCATTGCGTATGTAGCGTCCGGTGATATAAGCTTCCTCTAGACACTCACGCAGAGGTTCGTCGGAATGCATGATTGCATTCCTCATTGCAGGCAGGCCGCCGGTAATCGCGCACTGGCCGATTGCAATGAGAACGTCACAATGTTGCCGAAAATCCCAAAGGACGTGAACATTCTCCTCGTTACAGCAGCCACCTTCGATGATGCCGATATCACATCGCCTGGTAAACGTCTTGATGTCCGTCAGCGGCGAACGGTCGAATTCGACCAGTTTCATAAGCTCGATCAGCCGTTCATCAATGTCGAGGATCGCCATATGGCAACCGAAACAACCGGCAAGCGACACCGTGGCAATGCGAGCCTTTCGAAGCTCAGTCACGGCGCTTCCCCTCGATCTCGTGCCCGATCAAACCTTTATCGAATTCACGATCACCGATCGGCGTGGCGAAGCCGACACGCTTGCGGATGATACAGCCCACCGGGCATACTTCATCGGACATGGCATTGTCCGAGACATCGGCATTGGTGTGAGCGAGGTCCTGGCCATTGACCGCGACGCGACGATGAATGCCTCGTCCGACATAGCCGAAGACACCCTTACCATCGACATCCTGCGAGGCTCTGATGCAGCGGCCACAACTAATGCAGCGATTGGTATCGAGCGCAATATCCGGATGTGACGCATCAACGGCACGGCATGGTTCAAGATAGGGGAACTTCGTGGGATCGGTCATGTCAAGCCTGTAGGCCATGGCCTGCAGCTCGCAATTTCCGCTCGCCTCACAAATCGGACAGAGATGATTGCCTTCGTGGAAGAGCATCTCCACGAGATCTCGGCGAAGCTTGTTGATGTGGGCGGTTTCGTTCTCGACTTTGAGCCCGGGCGCCGCAGGCTGTGTGCAGGCCGATACGCTACGGCCGTTGGCCTTCACCGTGCAGACACGGCAGCCGCCTTGGTGGCGAAGCCCTTCATGGTCACAGAGCCTGGGAATATAAATGCCAGCATCATCGGCGGCTTCGAGGATCGTTTGACCAGATTTGGCCCTGATCTCGGTCTCGTCGATGGTCAATGTGAATTCAGCATCGCTCATCGGCCGTAATCCTTGTCGAAAATGTAGGATCGGCGCTTGGCAATCTTGCGTGCGCCATCAATGGCCGACTGAATATCGAAGGTGGCGCGGATGCCCCCCTCGGAAGGTTTGATCATTGCCGAATAGACGAGCGGAAAGCTCTCGAGCGTCGTCAAAATCGGATTGGGCGATGTCATCCCCAGCCCACACCGGCTCGTTTCGATGATCGTTCCCGAAAGATCCTTCAGATATTCGATGTCTTCGGGATTAGCGAGTCCTTTTCGAAATTTACCGATCGCCTTTTGCAAGAACACATTCCCGACACGGCATGGTGTACAATAACCACAGCTTTCATGCACAAAAAATGACATGTAATATTCAACGATCTCGAGAATGTTCCGTTCGCCGGAAAACACAATGATTGCACCGCCAGTCGCCAAATCATCGAATGTGAGCCGGCGATGGAAGCTGTCACGCGCAATCATTGACCCAGCAGGACCTCCAACTTGGACAGCTGCAGCATCTTCTCCCCCCACCATTTCCAAAAGCTCGCGTAGTTGCAAGCCGTAGGGAAGTTCGTAAATGCCCGGATTGAGACAGTCTCCTGAGACACTGAAGAGCTTGGTTCCGTGGCTGCCTTCGCTACCGATATCGAAGAACCATTGTGCACCGCGATCCAAGATCCTGGCCGCGTGGCAGAAAGTCTCGACATTGTTGACCACGGTCGGATAACCGAGATAGCCTCTATTGACTGGGAATGGTGGCCGCGTTTTGGGCTCACCGGGCAAGCCCTCGCAAGAACTGATTAGAGCGCCCTCTTCGCCGCAGATATAGGCACCCGCCCCCATCTGGATACGTACATCGAAGTCGAAACCATCAACACCGAGGATGTTCTCCCCAAGGAGACCCTTTGAACGTCGCTCTCTCAGAACATGGTCAAGAAGTTCCTTCAGATAGACATACTCACCCCTGAGGTAAATGATCCCTTCGCGCGCACCAACAGCTCTCGCGGCAATGGTCATGCCTTCAACCAAGAGATGCGGACGTTCCGTCAAGAGCACACGGTCCTTGAACGTACCTGGTTCGCCCTCATCGGCGTTGCAGAGAACGAAACGCCGATCGATCTTTTCGCTCGCGGCGAACCGCCACTTTCTGCCGGTCGAAAAACCCGCTCCGCCACAACCACGGAGACCGCTCGCTTCGATCGCATCGATGATCTGGGACGGAGTGAGATCGATTGATTTCTTCAGGCCGGCATCGTCCGGCACAGGCGCCAGCAGTACAGCACCGGCGTGTCGAATATTGTTCTCGACCATACGCAATGCACGTTCGTGCGGTGACAACTCCGCAAACCGTTGCGTTACAATAGTTTCGGGCGATTGTCCCGATTTCAACGCGTGTGCCCAACTACGGGCCAACTCGGGCGTAAGGCTTGTTGCAACAACGTCATTGATCATCGCTGCCGGCGCCTGGTCGCACATGCCGATGCATGGCGTATATTCAAGGGAGAACGCACCATCCGATGTGGTCTCGCCGACCCGTATGCCAAACTCCTCCTCAAAGACCTCGACAACGTTAGAAAGCCCCGCATAGCGATCGATAATGTCGTCGCATAACCGAATACTGATACGACCTTTCGGGGTTAACGAGAGGAATGCATAAAAACTTGCAACACCTTCGACTTCGATCCGCGAAAGGCCGGTGCAGCTAGCCACAGTCTCCATGACATCGGGCGAAATCCAACGAAATTTGTCTTGGATATCTCGCAAGATGTCGAGCATCCGATGCCGGTCGTTATCGTAGGCTTGGCAGATCTCTACAATCTCATGCAACGGGATCGGCACCATGTCCAACGCCGGATCCATTCCCTCGTTCGCTTGTGTCTCACCAGCCATTCGGCTTCAGTTACTCCCGCCACGTCATAACCTCAATCTAAACGTGAGATGTGCCGTATCCACATAACGTTTGCCCGACGCGCGGCTATTCGCCGCCAAAACTTTGCAGGACCTTGATGTAATTTGCGCGCTCGTAGGCTTCCGGATGGTCGATTTCCCGATGACTTAGCTTGCCCCGCACATCGCCAAGCGACGCAAGTTTTCGGCTGGCTAGCCATTCCCTTACACCGTCCACCAAGACCTTCATGTGCCCCGGCCCATGCCGAAGCAATGCCGATGTGGTCATGACGACATCGGCCCCGGCCAGCAGGTATTTCACCACATCATCACTGGAGTCGACACCGGTCGTCGCTGCGAGTGATGCTTCCGTCCGTCCAGCAAGCACACCAATCCATAGAAGTGGCAATCGCGATTCAAAAGAGTGCGAGAGCTCAAGCTTGGGCTCAATGGAAAGTGTCGCCGGATCGATATCAGGCTCGTAGAAACGATTGAAGAGAACCAGCCCTTTGGCACCCGCTTGGACGAGAGCAAGAGCTGTGTACCCTGGCGAGCTGAAATACGGGCCAATCTTGACGGCGACCGGAATTTTGACAGTGGAACTCACCGCACCCACAATATCCGCGTATCGTTTCTCGACATCTCGGCCGTCTAAGGTCGGGTCAGAAGGGACGAAAAAGATGTTCAGTTCAATCGCCTGAGCACCGGCGCTTTCGATGTCATGGGCGTAATCGACCCAGCCACTGTCTGTTACCCCATTCAAACTGGCGATCACCGGAACATCCAGCTGGGCAGTCGCCTCCTCGATAAAATCAAGATGGTTTGAACGATCAAATGCGTAAGCCGTCTGCGCCGGAAAATAGCTTAGCGCTTCACCGAAGCTGTCAGCGCCACGATCCATCAGTGCGTCAAGTAACTCCTGTTCCCGAGTAATCTGCTCTTCAAACATCGAAGGCAGAACAACGGCTCCGGCGCCGAATTCTTGAAGTCGTTTGAGATTGTCCAGATTCGAATTAAGCGGACTGGCACTTGCAACCAACGGACTAGAGAGTTCAAGACCGAGATAGGAAGTCGTCAGATCCACCGCATCGCTCCTTAGAGGTTCCGCGCAGCACCTATAGCCCGCGAAGAATCCGGGCCGGCGTCCATCTGCGCGAACTCCTCATAGGCGTGGTATTTGTCGCGGATAAGTTGTTCGGCTTCTTTCAACAATGCGGCAGCTTCATCCGGCCGGCTCACTGCAAGCGCGCTATAACGAAGTTCGTTGTAAGCGTAGTCCTTG
>CAYPOV010000060.1:0-17608 GCA_964412385.1 uncultured Geminicoccaceae bacterium | reverse complement strand
TGCGGTAGACCCGATGTCCTGGTTCGCCATGTCAGAATCAATGCGGGGACCCTCGGTCTTGATCCCGTTTCGAGCTTTCCGGTCCCCGATTTCCCGCCGCTGCTCGCGACCCGCGACGGGCTCGATCCGGCGCTGGCACTTGCTGTAGCGAGGCAAGAGAGCCTGTTTGACCCCGAAGCGCTGAGCCACGCCGGTGCACGCGGCATGATGCAGCTCATGCCGGCAACCGGCCGGGCTGTCGCACGCCAAGTGGGAGAAGAACTGTCGGGTGATCGACTTCGTTATGACCCCGCCCTCAACGTCAAGCTCGGCCGCCGCTATCTCCTCGACATGCTGGATCGCTTCGACGGCAACACCGCCCTTGCAGTGGCAGCCTACAATGCCGGTCCTCATCGCGTGAGTGGATGGCTTCAACGTATGGGGCCGATCGAGGGTGATGATCGCTACGGCTGGATCGATTGGATTGAACGCATTCCCTTTGCGGAAACCCGCAATTACGTGCAACGCGTGCTGGAGGGACAGACCGTTTACCGCGCGCGCCTCGAACGACCGAGTGATGACCATCTCATCCCATTCGCGACGGCACCGGGCCCGCTCATTCCAACGCCAAACCCCATCAATCGCCCGTCTCAATCGAGTTGAGACGGGGATCCCTGCAGATCAACAACGCCTGTGGCATGGTGAGAATGATTGGCGCTGTCGGGCCCGCTGCGTAACAAACTTCCAAGGGCCATTCATCTGAGACATTCATGACCCTCAAACCATAGCGCTGAAAGATATCTCTTGAGCCAACTCGAACCTGCCGATGACATCGAAGCTTGTGTATTTGACGCCTATGGCACACTGCTGGATTTCTCGTCCGCCGTGCGTGGCGACGTTCAAACACTCGGCAACAAGGCCGAGAAGCTCACCGAAATCTGGCGGATCAAGCAGCTGGACTATACATGGCTGCGAAGTCTCATGAGGCGGCATACCGATTTTTGGACAGTTACCGGTGAGGCCCTCGACTTCACCCTCGAGGCCCTTGAACTTGAAGACCCGGCCCTGCGCGAACGTTTGATGGAGGCCTATCGCATCCTCTCGCCCTATCCGGAAGTGAAGGGCACACTCGAGGCCTTGAACGACAAAAACATCAAATGTGCGGTGCTTTCCAATGGCTCGACAAAAATGCTCGATGACGCGTTCGGCTCGGCCGGTCTCAAGGATCACCTGAATGCCATTCTTTCCATCGACGAGGTCGGCATCTTCAAACCCGATCCAGAGGTCTACCTATTGGCAACACGCAAGCTTGAGGTCGCTGCTTCCAAAATCGCGTTCTTTTCCTCCAACGGCTGGGATGTTCACGGAGCGTCGAGCTTCGGATTTCGCACGATTTGGGTCAATCGCACGAGGCAACCCAAGGAGCGCCTCCCTGCCGGGCCCGAACTCGTCATCGATTCCCTCGAGCCTGTGGGCAATTGGTTTGCTGCGCGATAATGAAGAAGCGGATCTGATGACATTGCCAACGGGCGGACGTGCATGAACAATTTGGAAGTCGATCAGCTAGGCCAGGTTCCCGTCGATGGACGAGACGAGCCTATACGCGTGCGCCGCGTCTTTTGTGTCGGGCGCAACTACGCCGAACATACCCGTGAGATGGGTCATGACGACCGCGAGCCCCCCTTCTTCTTCGGCAAGGCGCCCGAAGCCCTCGTGACCAACGGCAAAGTCGCTTATCCGCCCGCTACCAAAGACCTCCATCACGAGGTCGAGTTGGTTCTGCTGATCAGCAAGATGGCCTCCGATATCGCCCCCGAAGCCGTCACCGATGTCATTGGAGGTTATACAGTCGGTATCGATTTCACCCGGCGGGATGTTCAATCGGAGGCCAAACGGCTCGCACGGCCATGGTATTTGTCAAAATCCTTCATTGGCAGCGGGCCTATCGGCACCATCAAGACAGCCGACAAGATCGGCCATCCGCGAAAGGGCCGCATCTGGCTCGAGGTCAATGGCGCTCTTCGGCAAAACGGCGATCTCGAGGAGATGGTATGGTCGGTGGAAGACATCGTGTCCCAACTATCGGCCATGGACACGCTCTTGCCGGGCGACCTGGTTTTCACCGGGACACCCGCAGGTGTTGGCGCCGTTTCTCCGGGTGATACCGTCAAGGCAGGCGTCGAGGGCGTGGATGAAATCCTCATCAAGATCGATTAGAACCACACTGTTTTAGGAAGTCGCGCGAGGCATTCCTCGGCAAAGCCTTGGAAGAACCTCGCAGCCATTTGTCCGCAAGCCGTAAACTTTTGGCGGCGGTGTCACTGGCGAATGCGGATGATCCGCCCCGGCGTCGTCACTGCCGGCATCAAGCTCTTGCCGTTGAAATAATGGACTCCGCATCGGTGCGCGACGTGGCTCAAATGGATATCGCCGGTATTCGAGAGAACGCCGCGTAATCTCCCTTGTTCGGCACGTTCCGAAAGCTCCTTGACGCGCATCACGGCTTCTGATCGTTCACCCAGTTTGGCCGCGTCCAGCGACAACAAGGAAATGCCCGTATTGTCGAGATTCTCGAGATCGACCCAGCCACGGGTTTGATCGATCGCGATCAGTGCGCAAAACGGCATGATACATGTTGAAAGATCGTGGATCCGAGATTGCGGCATGCCGCTTGGCACATCGAGAAGCTGAAGGACCAGCCGGCGCCGCACCGGCCTCGGCAGGATTCGGCATGTGTCCAGAAAGGGCTCACGGAATCGACGATGGGTCAGCGTTCTAATGTGCAGAGGCAGAATGAGGCCGGTGCGGATCGGCGTTACTTGGTCAGCGATCAGTTGGTGCGCACGCTCAATTAACCAACGATCGATTTGCGCTCGCATTGCACCGTCATCGCCGTCGTCGGGAAGATCATCGACGAGAATGGTCGAGCCATCCTTCCCTTTGGCTTGCGCAACCGCCTGATAGGCGCAGACCAATCCCTTCTTGAAGTGGATTGTTGGACGCCATCTTAGTTGAAGATCGCCCACTAAATGACTGTGGCGGCAGAGGTCGGGGTGACCATCCCGGGCTTCCTGCCGCGACAGAATCGCCTCAAGATCGCGGACGCTATCGATACCGTCGACATTGCCATCGAGGTCGAGATGCATCGTCCTGACGGTCGGAAAACGATCAACACGCGGAAAACCGCAAAGACGTAGGGTCATTGAGCGCGCGATCTCTTCGCCATCCTGCTTAATGCGATCGGCCTTCGCGTTGGGACGCAACAAGAGAATCTCGTCATCATTGCGCCAGATATAGTGGTCTCCCGATCGCGTCTCATGCTCGATGACTTGTTCGAGAATGGATGACGCCTTGGCGCGCAAACGCGGCCACGCATCGCCGAAATGTTTTTTGATTGGCGCGAGATCGATATTCTGGATGACGCCATCGACGCCGTTCTTGCCGTCGCCGCCTTCGCTTGTTCGATGGCGCATTCGTTGCAAAGCCTTGGTGATCGCGTCGCCATCGTCTGCCGCAAGACGCTTGGGACATTCCTGCCTGGCCTGGTTGGCCGATTTTGCATCTAACGGCGCGCCGGACGGTGATTCGGTCTCTGATTGCGCTGGAGCGACCACGTTCTCATCCAATTTCGAGTACCGAGAGCGGCGGCTACGCGTCATGCCATCGCCACTGCCGGCTTTGCTTTGGCCATCATCTGGCAGACTGGACCAATCTGGTTAAGGAAGGGCTAATCAGGGTGGGCGCATCACCCGGCTTGCTCGACGATCGTCGAGAGTCTATCGCACAGATAACTATTCAGTGGCTTATGCTCGAGGCCTAGAGTTCAACCGATCGGGCCCGGCGATCAGAAAAGTAGGACAACCGTGATGGATGCTGCGCAGACGCTTCAAGCGATTATCGCCATCGCCGATCAGGCGGGTGCCGAGATCATGACGATCTACGAAAAAGGCACGGTGGTGGAATCCAAAGCCGACAACTCTCCGGTCACGGAGGCCGATCGTGTCGGCGAAGCGGTGATTTTGGAAGGCCTGCGCAAGCTCACATCCGACATTCCCATCGTCGCCGAGGAGAGTGTTGCGGCAGGTGACGTCCCGGACGTGGGCGATGGCCCGTTTTGGCTGGTCGATCCTCTGGACGGCACCAAGGAGTTCATTTCGCGAAACGGCGAATTCACCGTCAACATTGCTCTGGTCGATGGACGCGAACCGCTTCTGGGCGTCGTCTTGGCGCCTGCGATCGGAACCACATGGTGGGGTGCTCGGAGCGAGGGATCGAAACGACGCAAGGATGGTGCGGTCGAGACGATCAAGGTGCGGCCAGCACCCGAGCATGGCGGTATTGCCGTCGCCAGCCGCTCGCATCGTGACGACCAGACCAATGCCTGGCTCCAGGCGCGTGGCATCGAGGAGACGATCTCTGCTGGAAGCTCGCTCAAATTCTGCCTGGTTGCGGAAGGCCGCGCAGACTTCTATCCGCGGTTTGCACCGACGATGGAATGGGATGTGGCCGCGGGCGATGCCGTCCTGCGCGCTGCAGGTGGCCGCATCACCAATACCGAAGGCGAAGCCTTCGTCTATAACAAGCCCGATTTCCGCAATACCGGCTTCATTGTCTACGGCGGCTGAGGTCGTCGCCCTCGCTGCAGCCGCACCATGGTGATTGAGCGGCTGCTGCAGCTTCTGCCGCCGGAAACAGCGCACAGCATCGCCATTCACGGCGTGGCTCTCGCAGCCTCACCTACGCTTCCGGACGATCCGAGGCTCAAGTGCACCCTTGGCAACCTTACCCTCGCGCATCCCTTGGGCCTGGCTGCCGGGTTCGATAAGAATGCGATCTCGGTACCCGCACTCTTCAGGCTCGGATTTGCCTTCGTCGAAGCAGGCTCAATCACGCTGCGGCCCCAATCCGGAAACCCGAAGCCACGAATCTTCCGGCTCAGTGAGGATCAAGCCGTCGTCAACCGCCTCGGCTTCAATAATCACGGGCTCGACGCCGTCCTGCCCCGCCTTGCGAAATCTGAGGGGCGACGGGCACCGCTCGGCATCAATGTCGGCATCAACAAGGACACGACGACGGCGATCGATGACTACGCGGCGATCGTTTCGTCCGTGGCCCCTTATGTCGACTTCATCACCGTCAATGTCTCCTCACCCAACACGCCCGGACTGCGCCGCTGGCAGGAAGACGACCAGCTGGCAACCCTGTTGGCACGCATCGCCGAGATCCGAGCGTCCCTGACGCTGAGCCGGCTGATCTTCTTGAAAGTTGCACCCGATCTCGACGAGCGCGGTGAAAAGCTCATCGTGGATCTAGCCCTTCGCTATGGCCTCGATGGCTTGATCGTCAGCAATTCGACACTGGAGCGACCGGCAACACTCAAGTCCCGCCATGCAGGCGAAACCGGCGGGCTGAGTGGTGCCCCGCTCTTCCAGCGCTCGACGGCGCAACTGGCACGGATGGCGAAGCATGCCGCGGGCGAGCTCGTCTTTATTGGCGTTGGCGGTGTGTTCTCCGGCGAGGACGCTTATGCCAAAATCCGTGCTGGGGCTTCGGCGGTGCAGATCTATTCCGCATTCGTCTATCGGGGCCCCTCCGTGATACGCGCCATTCTTGAGGACTTGCTGACCTGTCTGGAGGATGATGGCTTTGGCAGTCTTCAAGAAGCCGTTGGTGCCGGTTTTCAAAATGCTTGACCTGACTGCCGTAGCTGGCTAGCGAGACGTGATCCGTGGTGATTTGAGCCGGTCGGCTTGCGTGCCACGTTAAATAAGTCGCTAAAAGGCCGGGTCGCTGCAGAAGCCCTGGCTGGGTCCGGCCGGGGTTTTTTGTTGGCGGGAAGGAAAGCCAATGACCAATTCATGGCGCCCTCGAACTCAGATGGTCCATGGCGGGATCGAACGATCGCAACATGGTGAGACTTGCGAGGCGATCTATCAAACTTCGGGTTTCTGTTATGATTGCGCCGAAGACGCGGCCGCACGGTTTGCCGATGAGCAGCCCGGCTTCATGTATTCGAGGGTCGGCAATCCTACGGTACGCATGTTCGAAGAACGCATGGCGCTTATCGAAGGTGCAGAGGCGGGTGCTGCCACGGCAACGGGCATGGCGGCGGTTCATGCGTCCGTCATGGCCCAACTCCGATCCGGTCAGCGGGTCGTCGGCGCCAGACTGCTATTCGGTTCATGTCATTACATTCTAACGGAGCTGTTGCCGCGTTATGGTGTTGAGGTCGAGCTTGTCGACGGACGTAGCCTTGCCGCCTGGGAAGAGGCGCTCTCGAAACCGACTGACCTTGTCTTTTTCGAAACCCCGGGCAACCCTACCCTCGAATTGGTCGATATCGAAGCGGTCAGCAAACTCGCGCACAAAGCGGGAGCCAAAGTCATTGTCGACAATGTCTTCGCGACACCGATGCTGCAAAAACCCCTCGCACTCGGTGCGGATATCGTCATCTACTCCGCCACCAAACATATCGACGGGCAGGGCCGTTGCCTTGGAGGCATCATCCTTTCCGACGAGGAATTTCGTCACGGGCCGTTACAGGCGTATCTCAAGAATACCGGACCTGCCCTGAGCCCTTTTAACGCCTGGACCTTGCTCAAAGGCCTTGAAACACTCGACATCAGAGTGCGTGAAATCGTGCGCAATACAACCAAAGTCGCCGAATTCCTCGAACAACACCCCAAGATTGCCAAAGTCGCTTATCCCGGCCTCGAAAGTCATCCGCAATTCGATCTGGCCCGCAAGCAAATGGCTGCAGGCAGCGGCTTGATCGCTTTTTGGACCGGCGTCGATCGGCCGAAGGTTTTCGAAGTGATGAACCGATTCAAGCTGATTGCGATCTCCAACAATCTCGGCGATACCAAGTCCCTTGCGACCCATCCGGCGAGCACCACCCATGCGCGGCTCACGGAAGAAGATCGCGCCGAGTTCGGCATCGATGAAGACCTGATCCGCATTTCGATCGGCCTCGAAGATCCCGAGGACCTCATGGACGACCTCGACCAAGCTCTGAAAGTGATCGCCTAGGTTTGCGACGATGGGTTCGACGGCTTGGCCTTGGGCTACTGGGACTGCTCGCTCTTGCGGCAGCCATTCTTGTCTATCTCATTTGGGGATCGCTTCCGAAGACAGCCGGCGAACTTGCTGTCGAAGGGATCGAACAACCCGTCACGATTGAGCGTGATGCCTTCGCGGTTCCGACGATCCGCGCGCAGTCGCTCAACGATGCCTATTTTGCGATGGGCTTCGTGCACGGCCAGGACCGGCTCTGGCAGCTCGAATTCTTAAGACGCATTGCCCAAGGGCGGCTTGCTGAGATCGTGGGGCCGACCGCTCTTCCCGCCGACCGCTTTCTGCGCACCTTGGGGGTCTATGAGGTGGCGCGCGAAAGTTCCAAGAAACTCTCGGACAAGACCCTCACCTATCTCGAATACTACGCCCGAGGGATCAATGCGGCGATTGCCTCGTTCGACGTGTTGCCGCCTGAGTTCCTGATCTTGCGGCATCGACCTGAGCCCTGGACGATAACCGACAGTCTCGCATTCGTACGGCTCTTGTCGTGGGATCTCGGACGAAACTGGAGTCAGGAAATCCTTGTCGAACGCCTCGCTCAAGAGGTGACACCCCGGCAACTCGAAGATTTGTTTCCGCCTCAACGGCCCGGCACGCCAACAACCTATCCATCAGAGCAGCGTGCAGGTCTCGACACACTCGACCGAGAACTCCTCAAGGCGCTGGCGGAAATCCCCGACCTGTTTCTTCGTGACCCGCTAACCGGGCAGATCGCGGGTAAGGGCTCGAATATTTGGGTCATCGGGCCCGATCGCACGGCATCCCAAGAACCCCTGCTTGCCAATGATCCCCATTTGGCACTCCGCACGCCGGGGCCCTTCTATCTTGCTCAGATCGAAACGCCTGAATTGCGGCTGCAAGGGGCCACCATGCCGTCCCTGCCGTTCATGACGATCGGACGGAACGACAATATTGCTTGGGGCCTGACCAATGCCGGCCCCGATACCCAAGACCTGTTCATCGAGAAGCTCGACCCCGACGATCCTGACCACTATCTGACGCCGGAGGGCCGTGCCGCGTTTCAGGAGCGAATCGACGAGATCGAGGTCAGAGGACAGGATTCGGAAACACTGACCGTGCGCACGACGCGTCACGGTCCGGTCATCTCCGATGTCGCTGTGCAGGCGGGAGCCCTCATCGACGCAAACGATCACGTAATCGCGCTTGCCTGGACCGGCTTAGACGAAGGCGATATCGCGGTCGAAGCAGGTTTCGCGCTTGCCGAGGCTCGTGACTGGGCAGGTTTTCGTGAAGCTCTCCGAAGCTTCGGCGCCCCTATGCAGAATGTCGGCTATGCGGATCGTGATGGCCATATCGGCATGATCTCACCCGGCACGATACCCATCCGCAAGAACGGCGACGGTATCCGGCCCGTCCAAGGCTGGACCGGAGAGTTTGATTGGATCGGCACCATTCCTTTCAACGACCTGCCGCAGTCGTTCGACCCTCCTGATGACAAATTGGTCAACGCCAATAACATTCTGGTCGGCCCCAACTATCCCTATCTCTTGACGAAAACCCGAATGCCCGCGCTCCGGGCGAGGCGCATCGAAACGCTCTTGGCAGGACAGGATCGCTGGACGTCATCGCAGGCGGCGAACATGCAGCTCGATCTCGAAAGCATGCTCGCTCACGATTTTTTGCAACACCTCTTGGATGCAGCGGACCGCACGTCCGATCTTCCCGTACTTCAATCAACAATCATCGAGGCACTCAGCAACTGGGACAAGAGCATGTCTCGAGAGCGTCCGGAGCCCCTGATCTTTTCCGCTTGGTACGAGGCCCTCGCGCGCACGCTCTATGGCGATGAACTCGGCCCTCTCTTCACAGCCTACCGTGGCGTTCGCGCCGATTTCGTTTACTCGATCCTGAGTGAGAAGCACTATTGGTGCGACGATGTCGAGACCGAGGCGGTCGAACCATGCGACAAGCCGATTTTGGAGGCATTTAATATCGCCCTCGAGGAGCTTCGAGATCGCTGGGGCGATGATTGGCGCTCGTGGCGATGGGACAATGCGCATCGCGCCATCATGCCCCACAATCCTTTTCACAATATCCCAACACTCGCATGGCTCTTCGATATTCGCGCACACAAAGGGGGCGATAGTGCGACGATCAATGTTGGCCATTGGAATTGGAACAAACCCTTCGATGTCACGCTCGCGCCGACGCTCCGAACAATCATGGCACCCAGTCAGCCGACCATGCGGGCGATCACGGCAACAGGTCAGGTAGGACACCCGTTTTCCCGTCACTACGATGATCTGACCCGTCTTTGGAGCGCCGGCGAGATGATCGAACTCAACCTTGAGGATAGAGCGGAGCATCGCTCGCTTACCCTTCTTCCTGTGACATCGTCAGACTAGCCGCCAGAATACTGGATTGATCACGAGAACGGCTTGACCAAAGAGCATTGCTCGAATTAGGGTATAGATATACCAATCAACCATAGGTATCGAGATGCTTCATGAGTCGCGGTGATCTATCTAGCTTCGGCGCTCGATTGCGCTCGCTACGCACGACCGCGGGTCTAAGCCAGGTCGAACTCGCCCAAGCCATTGGGCGCCATCAAACCGCCATCGGCCCCTATGAGCGCGACGAATATGTGCCACCACGCAATGTCATTGAGCGCATGGCTCAAGTACTCGACACGACCGGCGAATTTCTCTTTTTCGGGCGAAATCCTCAACGCAGCTCAATTGCGGTCGCCGGTCATATCGTTGCTGGCGGAATGCTTGGTCCGGTTAATCAGGAAAGCCCTCCGACCATCGCAATCGGTGCCTTTACACTGCGCGAAGACCAATTGATTGGATTCACAATGACCGATGACGAGATGGCACCCGCCTATCGATCCGGCCAAATCGTGCTGGTTGCGGCAAAGTCATCGGAACCTTCGCCGTTTCTCGGCAGGGACTGCCTGATCGCGCTTGCTGATGGTCGCGAGATGTTGCGTCGACTGGCGCCCTCCGCGAACACCGATCGCTACGATCTCGCCGACTATCATGGCAATTCGATCCATGGAGCAGCGGTGCTCACCGTACGACCGGTTTGGGGGGTCCTCCACCAAGAGTCTTTAAGCCCGATGGGCAACTCAGGCGAGAAATAAGCAATAGAAAACATCTTTCGGTTGATGAGAAATTCTAATTTCTCTGGAAGTTTAAAAACTCCGTGGTATTTTAGCTAAATACTTTAGTTTGAGGTTCGGGGACGAAAAAACCTCCGGCGGAGAGAGTCTAAATGAACACACTCGCCAATAAAGTTGTTCGACGAGCAACAAATGGCAGAAGCCGAGCTGTCGATATCGACAAGTTGGTAAGCCTCAGGATCAGGCAAAGACGAATAATGCTGGGACTTACTCAACAACAGATGGCTGAGCTTATTGGTGTTACCTATCAGCAGGCCCACAAATATGAAACCGGGGTCAATAGAATTTCTGCCGGTCGACTTTACCAAATATCACAAGCACTTGGTGTCGAAGTAAGCTATTTTTATCATGATATCATTCCCGATGAGAAAATAGAGGTTCCGGAACCTGAGTTGATGCCACAGCAAAGAATGTTGCTCGAGCTCGCCCGTAATTTCGCAGCGATAAACTCCCGCAAGCAACAAGAAGCAGTGTGTGGTCTCACCCGCGCTCTGGCGACTGCCGATCTCGCAAGCTAAGGGCTACGCTCTTTAAATTCGCTCGTGCGGACACCTCGACGCTGCGCACTCTTGCGAATGAGGAGGAGGGTTCTGTACCAGATCGGCATGGCCATGACATCGGCGATGTCGATCCAAGACGCATCGTCGATGTCGCCGCCAGCAACGAGATCCGAGTTCGATGCCTCTGATTCGAAATCGATGAGCGTATAGTGAAACCGCACGGCTCCCTTATCATCGCGATCGATCAGGTCGACAACGTCGAGAAGAGTGGGTTCGAGAAGCCGGATGTTGGTTTCTTCGAGGACTTCACGCTGCACCGCGGCCTCCACCGTTTCGCCGAGTTCCTGCGCACCGCCCGGGACTGACCACTGGTCGATGCGCGGAGGACGGTCACGACGCACCATCAAGATTTGCCTGCCGTGCCAAACGACAGCTCCGACTCCAACGATCGGACGTGAAGGATAGTCCCTCTTCATGGCTTCGTCGCTAGCCGATCACCGCGGTGACGCTGCTCAAGGCGTGAACCTGTTCGCCAAAGGCGACGTGGCCGAAACTCGCACCGATGACAGGCGTATGACCCAATGCCCGCTTGACGATTTCGGGCTCGTGGATACCGGGCGCGAACAAGCCCGTGCGGCGCCGGTCGGATGCATAGTGCAAGGCGAGGCCCCGGCTTGCTTCATGACCTCGGCCCGCGCCCAACGCTTTGAGCGTGGTGTCGAGATCGTCGAATGCCGCATCCGGACTGCGCAGCGCGAGAACGAGCGTATCCGGTAGTTTCTCGGTCCCCAGCGCAATCTCTCCCTTCCGCAAATCGATCGAACAAATCGGCAGCAGCCGGCTGTTTTGCGTGTCGGTCACATCGACGAACATCACGTGATCGCGCAAGGTGTCGGCGCGACGGATCAAGAGATCGCCCACGAGGACTCTCAGCGCATCGATTACCGGCCGGCCATCAAGGCCGTGGATCACGCCCGATGAACGTGAATGGACGGTCATCGGCGGGCCGAGCATCTTGCACCCGTGGCTCCGACCGCAATTAAACGCAACACTGTCATCGACCCTGAGACAGGATGCGCCGCCATTGACCAAGCCTGCTGCGATTTGCACATCGCCCTGCGTTCCATCGACAAAGGCGCCTACGGCCTTCGCATTCTCGCGAACCTCTTGACCATGCCGCTCATTTAAGAACGCGTTATCGACGTGAACAAAAGCACGATCTCTGAGCGGCAGTCTGTCGGGTGTTGAGGCTCGAACGATACTGAATGCATGATCAGGCAGCCGGCCTGCGGCAATTACGACACCAGAATCGCACCATGCCGGATTGCCGGGAATGATCACCGAAGTGGCCACAGCACCAAATAGGTGATCGACATCAAGAGCGTCACGCAAGGCGCCAACGAACGCGTCAACCATTTGACCGATATTACCTGTCAGATAGATCAAGGCGAGGTTGGCACCTCCCGGCAACGGATCGAGCTGACCAAGACATGATCCAAGGTTCGGCCGCCAATCGCTTCCTTGTGCGCAGTCAACCTTGAATTCGGTCGATAGATTTGGCTCACTCATGAGCGTTGGACCGAGAAATCAGCCATATCACTAAAAGTTTAATCAACTTTTTGGATAATTTGTTGACATTAATTCAACTTAAAGTAATACGACATAAGCGCTGATTTTCGCTCATGCAGTGGAAATCGATGTGCTTTGTTGATGAGATGGGAATGTGGGACGGGAGGCCGCTCGATCGAGCGGCCTCCCACTTTTTCGCAAGGTCTCAAGGCTGAGCCCCTTCCAGCGTAAAGTAATCGCCAGCCCCCATCCTAAAATCGCGGATGTCCTCGGCACTCGGTGCGGCGACGACGAAACGCAGATCAATCCGCCGATTGCGCGCCAGGCTCGCATCGCTATCGGCAACATCGATCGGTCTCCGGGCTTCATAGCTACTGACACCTAAGAGCGGTTGATCATCGGCACTTAGCAGACCTTCAAGTGCGGGCTGTGCCGCGGTGAGCGCGCGGAACGTATTGATACCGCGAACCGTACCAAGCTCCCAATTGTCGCGAAACTCTTCGTTTCGAATCGGGCGATTGTCGGTATGGCCTTCAACCAGAACAGCCTCAAGAATCGGCTGCTGTCTGTCTGGACATCGTCGTGGCTCGCTTTCCGCAACCCGGCTGTAACAGGGAAGGATCTTGGCAAGCACATCAGCCAAATGCGTGAGCGCGCGCTCGCCTTCGGGTCTGATCAACGCTTCACCGGACGCGAAGAGGAGTTCTTCAGGGAGTCTCAAAATACCACTTTCGGGATCGACATTGACGTCGACGCCGCGGGCATTGAGGTAGGATTGGATCTCCTCAAGTAAATCCTGCCTTTGGGCATCACGGTCACGCAAGATGGACGTCAAGGCATCGAGTTCTTGTGTCACCTCGATGAGACGGTCCCGCTCCCTCGACAATCGCTCCGCTTCTTCCGCCAAACGCGCCGCTTCGGCACCCAGGACCTGGGCGCGCTCATCCAACTCGTCACGCTCGGTGGTCAATTTGGTGAGCATGGTTCGGTGGTCGACCTCGGCTGCCCGAAAGTTGAGTCCGAAGGCCATCAAGAGAATGACAAAGATGAAGAGCAACCCGATGACCAAATCGCTGACCGAGGCGAGATAGCTGTCCTCGCTGCCGATTATTCCGCCTTCACTTTGCCGCATGATCGGCTACCGAGGACCACGGGCCGCGGCGAGCCTTGCCGTCTCCGGCCTGACAGGCTCGCCTGAACCCGCAGAAGAGTCCGGCGCAGGCATCGTCCACTGGCGCCGCATGCTCTCGATCTTGGCCGTTTGGGTCTTCAGTTCTTGGAGTTGCGCCTCCGCGAGCTTTTCCGGCGTGAGTGGCACCATGCGCGCTTCGAGCGCTCCGCAGAGCCTCGTCACACGGCTCTGAAACCGATGCAGATGCGCCTTTTCGTTGAGAGACAAAACGATCGAGGTGCCGAGCCCCACGACCGAGGTCACGAATTTAAAGGTGGCAGCGGCGAGCAAATCCCGAAGCGAGGCCTGGGCGACGTCGATCTGCGGTGCGGTAATGCCCTGGCTCGCAAAATAGAGCGCCGCGATGAGACCGAGAAACGTCAAAAACAGTCCGATGCCGACCATAATATTGGGCAGGGCCAGCCACAATCTGAGATTGATGCCCGCCCGCGTAAACAAGATGTCGTTGAAGTCTTCCCTTGGCCGCCGCACGTAGCCAACCGCGTCGCTATTGATGGCAAGTGTAAGCGTCGGCGCAAAGCCCTGCCATGCTTCGCCCACAGCGGGATTGTCTGCGAGCTCCTTGTAGGTAACGGCGAAACGTTGCCGAAAACTGCCGATCCCATTGGACTGTTCGATAGCACGTATTGCCGCGTCCAACCCGTCCAAGAGCTGCCGCAGTTTGCGCGAGAATGACCACTCTACGGCAATTGCGGCCACGAGCATGGCCATGGCGAGGAACCATGGCGTGTTGGGATGAGCCAGAAAATCCAGGAAGCTACTGATGTTTTCGGTTCCTTCGGTAACCGGAATGGTGGTTTATCAATGACGTTACACGGTGGATGTCTAGGCGAGATTAACGTCGGCAAAAACCTCCCCTGGACACGAAACCACCCATGACGGGCGTTCTGAACGGAAAAAGCTAAGCAGATCAGGAACTTTTCGCGTATTACTTGATATGTGTCGAACGCCATATTAGGGTATGTAGACGGGCGAGTGGTTGCACGTCATCCACCGTGGCCCGTCGTAATCAACTGGGCCAGAGACCAGTGAATGACCAAGATCGTCGTTGTCGACGACCGCGTTAGCAATCGCAATATCCTGACGCGTTTAGCGCAAACCATTGAGGAAGGGGTCCAGACAGATTCGTTTGCGAGCCCCAACCAAGCCCTCGCTAGCCTGACGAAGGGTCCCGTCGCCGACCTGATTGTAACGGACTTCAATATGCCGGGGATGGACGGTGCCCAGTTCATCTCGACCCTTCGCCGCGAGCGCGCCTACGAGGACGTGCCGATCATTGTCGTCACCGCTTACGAGGACCGCGAATATTGCTATCGCGCGCTCGAGGCCGGCGCCACGGACTTTCTGCTCAACCCGGTGGATCACCTCGAATTCCGCGCCCGCGCGCACAATCTCCTGTTGTTGCGGCGTCAGAGCAAAATGCTTGCCGCCAAGGCCGAAAGCCTGGAGCGTGCCCTCCTTGAGCAGCGCCAGATTACCACCATCGAACCAGACGAACTCACGCAAGCCTATTTGGACCTCCTGCCGGCATCGGTTTGCATTGTCGACAATCGCAACACAATCCAGCTCGTCAACCGCGCGCAAGAAAACCTGTTCCAAAAAAGCCGGCGCGACGTCATCGGCCTCAATCTCGAGCAGGCCTATGGCGAGGCCTATGCCCTGAGGCATCGAGTGTTAAACGAAAAAGTGCTCCAGACAGGCAAGGCGATACCGGTCCCCCATCAAGAAACCCATGGCGAAGGCGCCTCCGCACGCGCCTACATGGTGTGCAAAACGCCAGTGACCGAACACAGTGCAGTCGACCGCATCGTCACAATGACAGTCGACATCACGACACTCGATTTCGGCCACACAATGGATTGCGGGCAAGATCCGCTGACCGGCCTTGCCAACCTTTCATCCTTTAACGCGACCCTAGAAGAAGCCCTGAAACGGGCGAGGCGGGACCACGACCAGCTCGCCGTCCTCCTCCTCGATCTCGATCGCTTCAAGGGCATCAATGACGCCTTCAACGAAAAATTTGGCGACCAACTCCTACGCACCATTGCGTCGCGGCTAGCACAGCGTCTTAGCCCCGGCGACGTATTGGCCCGGCGCGGCTCCGACGAATTTCTCATTCTGTGCCGGGAAATCAGAACGCCGGAAGACGCTGCCGAACTCTCCAGGCGATTGAGCAAGGCGTTTGCTGAGCCCTTCCTGATCGAGGACAAGGAGGTTCACCTCAGTGCCAGTATCGGCATCACGATATTTCCTGGCGACGGCAAGACCGACCAGGTCATGCTCAAGAATGCCGATCTTGCCATGTACCGCGCCAAAGCCTCGGGGCGAGACTGCTACCGCTTCTTCGCCACCGAAATGAATATCGCTGCACGCCGTGCAGTGACTTTGGAGAGAGAGCTTCGGCAGGCGTTGGCGGGCAACCAGTTCATGGTCTACTTCCAACCGCAAATCGACATCCTCACCCGTGGCGTTATCGGTATGGAAGCGCTGGTGCGATGGAACCACCCTTATCGCGGCATCGTCTCGCCGGGCGAATTCATCGATCTTGCCGAAGACATTGGGCTGATCGCACCCCTCACGGCGTGGGTCTTACGCCATGCCTGCGAACAGCATCGACGGTGGATCATCGAACGGTCGGCGGACCTTCAGCTTTCCGTCAATCTTTCTCCGGTGCAATTCCGCGAACGGGGAATCGAGCTGGTGATCGAACGGATTCTTCGTGAAACCAAGCTAGAGCCCACACGACTCGACATCGAGCTTACCGAAAATGCCGTCATCCATAACAACACCAACGCCACGGCAAGTCTCAAATACCTCAACAAACTCGGTGTGACACTCTCGATCGACGATTTCGGAACGGGCTACTCGTCGCTTTCCTATGTCAAAAGGTTGCCTGTGCAGCGCCTTAAGATCGACCGATCATTTGTCTGCAATCTCGAGAGCGACAACCATGATGATGCAATCGTCCGTGCCATCATCAATCTCGGCCACAGCCTTGGTCTCCGCGTGATCGCGGAAGGTGTGGAAACTAATGGCCAGCTCGAGCGCTTGCGACGGCTCGGTTGTGATCAGGCTCAAGGCCACATCATCAGCCCGCCTCTCTGTGCTGCGGACTTCGCTGCACGGTTCCTTGATGGGATTGACGAAACGCTTCCCCAAGCTGCAATCGCCTGGAATTAAGTCGTGATCGCGGCAAACCCAATGCTTATGGTTTTGCCAAACCGGCCACTCTTCCGGATAGGCGGCTAGGACAGGCGATCCGCGTGCAAGGTGAGACAACGACGAAGCGACTTGCGGTCCTTTTGAGATGGTGCCGCAAACGCTTGGCCAATCGGGCCGATAGCGAACATGAACAAGCGCTGATCCGATGTGGCTTCGCGGCCTTTATCGCACTCTACGTCGTGCTCCTTCCGGCCAGTGTTGTTCACCAAGAGCACTTCATCGCCTGGGGCCTCGAAATCGCCGTGGTGAGCCTGATCGGAGCCCTCATCATCGTCGGCCACATTATCTGGAAGCCCGAAAAGAACGTGGCGCGACGGTTTTGTGGCATGTCGATCGATGTTCTGGGATTGAATGGTATGCTGTTGATCGGCGGATTGGCGACGGCGCCGTTCTATCCGATCCTCTTGTGGGTCATTCTCGGACACGGCTTCCGTTTCGGCCGTCCCTATCTTTTCACGGCGGCCGGGACTTCGCTGGTTCTTTTTTCGATTGTCGTGCTGGTAAGCGATGAATGGCGCGCCCTACCCTATCTCGCCGTCGCACTAGTCCTCGGTCTTATTGTACTTCCCTCATATTTTGCGGTTCTCCTTGCCAAACTCACCGATGCGATTTCGCGCGCAGAAGAAGCCAATCGCGCCAAAAGCAAATTCCTCGCCACGATGAGCCATGAGTTTCGCACACCTCTCAATGTGGTCATCGGAACCAGCGATCTGCTGGCCAAGACCAAGCTCGATCACGAGCAACGCGACATGACGCTCACGGTCCGGAGTGCAGCAAGAAGCCTTTTGACCCTGGTTGACGATGTCTTGGACATTGCCAGGATCGAAGCCCGCCGCTTCGTCATCGAGCGAGAGCCGTTCGATCTCGATATCCGTCTCGCCATCGTTCGCGCTGAGGCGATGCTCCTGGTCTGCTCACAGAATGGCA
>CAYPOV010000059.1:0-17664 GCA_964412385.1 uncultured Geminicoccaceae bacterium | reverse complement strand
AACTCGAGGTTGAGGAGGAGGCCGAATATCGTGGTATCGAATGCCTCCAGGTGCAGCTGCGCGAAGGTGTCATGCCGATCCGCTATCTCGTCGCCCTCCTTGTCATTTCCGTCTTCAGCGCCGTTCTCTTGACCATCACGCGGCTTGGGTTCGAGACACGCCGGTGGAAGCAGGAAGACGAGGACGATGATGACTAGGATCATCTTCATTGTTTTCACGCTCCTGACAATCGGCGTCGGCTACGCCACCGTTACCGGACTCGACGGTGAGAGTGGCAAGATCGAGCGAAGCGTCCGCGCTGGAAGCGTCGGCAATGTTGCCGCCTTTGGTGTAAAGTAATCGAGGAAAGACAATGGAACTCTTCAATTCACTCATTGCCTCAGAGCTACTGGCTACGGTCGTCTATACTTTCTTGGGGCTATTTCTGTTCATCGCGTGTTTCTGGATCATCGACAAGATAACTCACTTTTCGTTGGAAAAGGAAATCATCGATGAGCATAATAACGCCGTTGCCATTCTCATGGGTGCGGTTGCCATCGCCCTTGCCCTGATTATCGCGGCCGTTATCACTTAGCATTGGCAAGCCAGGAAAAGGAGGACCGTTCCCTCTACCTGCCGCTGCTTGCGGCCACCTTCGTCATCGCCACGGCAGGTCTCGTCTATGAGCTCATCGCCGGCACCGTAAGTTCCTATCTTCTCGGCGATTCGGTCTATCAGTTCTCTCTTGTGATCGGCCTCTTTATGACGGCGATGGGGCTCGGCGCTTGGCTTTCGCGTCACGTCGAGGCCCTGGAGCAAGGCTTTGTGTCGGCACAGATCGCACTCGGCCTGATCGGCGGGTTCAGTGCGCCGATCCTGTTTTTCGCCTTCGTCATGATCGACAACTATGAAGCGTTTCTGCTGCTGATCTGCCTTGTCGTCGGCACGCTGGTCGGCCTTGAGATCCCACTCATCGTTCGGCTTCTGCAGCGCGAACAAGCGCTTCGCGTCAACATCTCCAATATCCTCACGGCCGATTATTTGGGAGCCCTCGCCGCGGCCCTTTTGTTCCCGCTGGTCCTCGTCCCGCAACTGGGGCTCATGGCTGTGAGCCTCCTGTTCGGCCTTTTCAACATCCTGGTCGCCGGACTCTCATGGTGGATTTTCCGCGCGAGGCTCGCCCGCAGTGTCCCATGGATCATTGCCGCAGCCCTCATCCTCGTGGGTACCGGTTTTACGGGTGCCGAACGCCTCACGAGCTTTCTCGAGACGCGGCTCTTTGAAGGCGAGATCATCTGGGCGGAAACCACGCCCTATCAGCGCCTCGCCGTCGTCGATCGCAACGGCGCCACCCAGCTCTTCATCAACGGCAATCTGCAATTCGATAGCCGTGACGAGCATCGCTATCATGAGGCTCTGGTCCATCCAGCGATGACGCATGCACCAAGGCAGGAGCATGTTCTCATCCTCGGTGGCGGCGATGGTTTGGCAGCACGCGAGGTGTTGCGCTATCCGGATGTCGAGACCATTACCCTGGTCGATCTCGATCCCGCAATCACCTCGCTGTTCCACGACAATCCCAAGCTGCGGCAACTCAATCAGGGCGCTCTTGGCAATCCCAAGGTGACGATCGTCAATGACGACGCCTGGAAGTTTCTCGATCAATCCGACGAGCAGTTCGATGTCGTCATCATCGACCTTCCCGACCCTCACAGCTTCGCGGTTTCCAAGCTCTACAGCCTGGGGTTTTATTCGGACCTCGCGCAACATATGAAGGCGGATTCGGTGATCGTCACGCAGGCGACCTCGCCCCTCTTTGCGCCCGAGGCATTCTGGTCGATCCACAACACCCTCGCCGCAACCGAAGACCCCTTCTCCCTCAAGCAGACGCTCGACACGCTTCCCTACCACGCCTACGTGCCGAGCTTCGGCGATTGGGGGTTCGTCATGGCCGGAAGCCGGCTCGCTCGAGAACCGCAACGTGACCTGCCGGACGGTCTTCGCTTCCTCACCGCCGACGCCTTTGACGCCATGACCCGGTTTCCACCCGACATGGCCGCCCTGCCGAGCGAGGTGAACACCATCCTCGACCATCCGCTCCCCGCCTATTACGAAAAAGGCTGGAGCCAGTGGTTCCGCTAACATGCTCGCCTTGACGCCATCGGTGACAGGGCTCAACATTGTAAGGTACCAATGCAAACCAAGGGAGGCAGGCAGATGGCCCGCTTTGCAAAGAAACTTCTGATCGGTGCGGGATTGACCGCACTCGGCACTAGTGCCGCACTCGCCGATGCGGACCTCGTATTCCGCTATGCTTATGACAATGTCGACGAAATCCGCGCCGGACTTGACGCCTTCGAGGAACAGAACCCCGGTGTAACCGTCGAGCTCGAGCGCATCGCCTTTAAGGATGCCCGCGATCAGTTCATTCGCGAGGCCGCGACCGGCGGCGGACCCGATGTCGTCCATCTGGCCTTTGTCTGGATCAAGGATCTCGGCACGGCCGAAGCCTGCATGGAGCTGACCGACATCGTTGCCGAAAAGGGCATTGGCGCCAATGGCTGGGAAGACTTCATCGCCAGCGACCTCACTTACAACGCAGCCGGCGACGAGTTCTATGGCGTGCCCTTTGCCACCGACACCTGGGCCATGGTCTACAATACCGAGATCCTCGAAGAGGCTGGGGTCGAGAAAATCCCCGAAACCTGGGACGAACTTCTTGAGATGGCCCGCGCGGTCAAGGAAAACACCGGCAAGACCGGGCTCGGCTTTTCGGCGGGTGCCTCGGGTGCCAACACCATCTGGTTCCTCGCCAACTTCAAATGGTGGAGCGAAGGCGGCTCGCTCGTCGTCGATGACGGCGAAGGCGGCTATAAGCTGGGCATCACGCCCGAGCATGTGGCGGAGACTATCGACTATTATCAGACTTATCTCGAAGAAGACCTGACAACCAGCGGCAGCCTCGGCCTCGATGCCTGGAACGCTCCGGAGGTCTTGGAGCCGATCATCGCAGGCGAATCGGCAGCCACCATCGTGCCGGTGTTCACCGCCGTTCAGATGTTCGATGACTGGAAGGCGCGCAATCCCGGCGAGCCTCTGCCATTCACCACGGCCATGACGCCCCACGGCCCCGACGGCAAACCCACCACCCATCTCGGCGGCCAGTCGCTCTGCGTCAATGCCAATACCGAACACCCGGAAGAAGCCTGGGCGCTGATGCAATGGCTCAATTCCGAAGAGTTCTGGAACAATTACAATAGCGGCTACTTCCCGGCGCAGCAGCAGCTTCTGCAGAAAAAGCCCTTCCCCGAAGGAACTGAAGGCTTCCAGCAGCAGTTCACGGAAGGGGCGCGGAGCTGGGGGCCTTACGCCCGCGGTCCTGCTGCCATCGCCGTCATGTGGAACGACACCGCACGTGAGTTCGGTGCCGCCTTCATCGGCGAGAAGACACCCGAGGAAGCGGCGCAAAGCCTCCTCGATTCCGTCCAAAAGCAGATCGACGGCTAATTTCAAGGCCGCAACACCATGCGAGGACCGACGCTCGGTCCTCGCATCCTTGCCAAAGCCTGGTACCTCAAAGGAGCAAAGCAATGTTGAGCGAGGCGCAGATCGCCCAATTCGAGCGCGATGGCTTTCTGGTCATCGAGAATGTTTTGGAGCCAGCGCTGCTATCCGAAATTCGAGGCGAGTATGCTTCGATCCTCGACGAGCTCCTCGCCAATTGGCGGGCGGCGGGCGAGCCCCTTCCCGAGATCGCGGACGGGGATTTCTTCGCCAAGCTCGAGGCCTGTTACCTGGCCGGTCTCGACTGGTTTCAGCCGATGGACATCTCGCTGCCGGGCAGCAAGATCGAAGCCGACACCCCCTTTCACTTCGGCCCCGCCGTCTTCGATCTCTTGACCCACCCGCCAATTCTGGACGCGGTGGAAAGCCTGATCGGCCCCGAAATCACCTCCAATCCCATCCAGCATGTTCGCATCAAGCCGCCCGCTAAGACGCTCTTGGCCAACGAAGTCCGCGCCCACATCACCTTCACCGACTGGCACCAAGATCGGGGCGTCGCCCATGCCGAGGCGGACCGCACCAACATGGTGACCGCCTGGGTCGCCATCACTGACGCGACCGTAGAGAACGGCTGCCTCCAAGCGATCGCCGGCAAGCCCCAGGTCTATCCCCATTGTCCGAAACGTCAGACCTGCATTGCCGACGGCTTTTTGGACACGGCCAAGGCCCGGCCCCTTCCGGTGCGGGCGGGCGGTCTCGTCCTCTTCCATCCCCTCACGCCGCACAGCTCGCTGCCCAACAAGAGCGACGGCTTCCGCTGGTCCTTCGATCTCCGCTACAACGTCACGGGCGAACCTACGGGCCGAAGCCACTTCCCCTCATTCGTCGCACGCTCCCGAAAGGCACCCGAGACCGCGCTGCGCGATTGGCGGATTTGGCAAACCATGTGGGAAAAAGCCCGCATGGAGCTTGCCCCCAAGCCCCATATCCCGATCCATCGCTGGCAGTCGGATAGCCCCGCCTGCGCTTAAGCTGCCCGCCCTGCCTGCTTGCGCGCCTCTTTTTTGGCCTGGCGTTCGCGATACCGCCGCTGCTGGCGGGACATGTTGGGTTCGTTTATGTTCGAACGTGCAATAGAAGAAGAATCTCGAGGAGGCACCGCCTCCTCAAACTCCTGGGGGAGGTTTTCTGAGGCCTCTGACGCAGGCAGCGTCTGGGATTGGAGCGGCTCGGGTTGGTTTGTGACAAGTGTTGCTGGCGCACGTCGCAACCTGTCTAAGCGCTCTTGAGCGAGCCGCAGGTCGCGGTCGATGCGGGCGCGGTAGCGGGTCAAGGTGCCAAGGCTCGGCAGTTTTGGCTCGTCCGGCTTCTCCGACGCACCCGACAGCAAGCGCTCCATCACCTGAAACTCGAGCGCATCCAATCGGCTCATCTTGATCATCGCCGTGATGACCGCCTCGATCAAGCGTCGCTCCATCACATCCCGGGGCGCGTGGCGCCGTTCGAGTGCCGCCCGCAGATCGGCAGCCTCGAGGATTTCCTCCTCGCTCATCCGCAAGCTCGCGCTCAACAGTTCATGCTTGGCAGCATTACGCGAACTCGCGGCCTTCCCCTCGTCGGTCACGGGACCCTGCGACTTGGCCCCATTCACTCTCGACGCCTCCGACTGCAATTCACTCGGCTCGATCGGCATTTTCTGGCTCCTAGCTCAACCACAAACTGCCAGAACCAATCACGATCCAGCCCCAAAGTCAAGGATTAGTGCCCTATTCAAGGCATTTTCCTAAAATTCTAGGTACTTTTTCCGACAACTTGATGCGCAAAATTCGAGAAGCGGTATTCGATAACCCTCGAAATCAATCTCGCACCAGTGCAATCGTTCTTCTTCAGTATCAAGTTGCCATGCCATGCACATAGCTACTCGCATTGCTCTTGTTAAGCTGTTCCCACTCCATCCAATCAACGAGGCCGTGATCTTTGATCGGTTCAAGGTTTTCAGGCTCAACACAGTCACAGATGAGGACAATATTGGTGCAATTCCAGCGGGCGCTTGGCACCACTAGTGAGGTGAATCCAAGAAAGTGCGCTGTCTCAGCAATTTCCTGTGTGCGTGGGTATTCGCCGCCACGCTCTTGGTAGGACAGTTGCCCAAAGCGCGTCATGTCAACGCCCAACTCCAACAAGAAGTCCGCGTTAGATAAGTCAATCGCGTTTTCAATCTGAAGCGAAAGCTCATGAAGGCGATAATGGGCCTTCGAGGGGAAAACCGGCAACCCACGTTTCAGGTGGAAGTACATCTCGGCGATTGCCCCGTCGCGTTCCGCAGAGATGTAAAGCACATCGAACGTGCTGTCGTCCCAACGCCCGCCGGATGCACTGCATCGGCATGGATCACGTCCATTCCCCGCAACAAGCCAAAGGGTCTGACTAAGTGGAATAGATGGGCATGCCTCAAGTGCATCAATGAGCCGGCTGTCTCGAATCACATTGGCCATAGTCTACAAATACACGTCAGCATCCAGCCGATCGAGTGTCTTAAGTACTTCAAGCGCCCTGTTCTGGTGAATCAAGTCAATTGCCCGCTGACCTTCGAGCTGAGGGTGACGTGCATAAAGCCATTGGCGGATCTCATCAGCATTGTAGTAGTCCTGCAATCGCCCAACGACCCAGTAAAGATCTGCTAATACCAATTCATTACTAGGCTGGGGCTTGCTTTCTCCGTTGCGCCAACGCGACACCGTTGCCTTTGAAACATCGGTGATATTGGCAATATCCGTCCCTTTCAATCCTCCCCGAATCTCGAGTTCGTGAATGCTCTTAGCGATCGCGCTTTGTGTCATGAATTCTACTACCCTTGTGTTCTACCGATGGTCGGTTCCACTCGCCCAGACAATGAACTGGCCGAACGAGCACGCTGGCCTTTTCGCAAGGTGGAACTGAAAACCGTCATCGTCCTTTCGCGCATAGTTCCATTTCAGTTTCATGAAGATGATATATGAAACCGAAATGAAAATTACAATCAAGACACTCACTGATGTCGCTGCGCACCCAACTCACCCCTGGGGTCTGGGGAGATGGTAACTCCCCAGGAATCGCCTGTGTTTACTGCTTGACGCTGCCGGCGGCGAGGCCTGAGGCGAGCTTGGTTTGGAGCGGCAGGAAGAGAAGGAGGGTCGGCAGGGTGGTAAGCGCGGAGGCTGCCATGATGTTACCCCATTCGGCGGTGTTTTCGCCGAAGAAGGCGTAGAGGCCGAGGGGCATGGTTTTGAGGTGGGTCTTGGTGAGGAAGGCCAAGGCGAAGAGATATTCGGTCCAACAGAGCATGAACGAGTATGTTGCCGTCGCCACGACGCCCGGCAGCATGATTGGGAAAATAATCCGCCAAATTACCCCGAAGCGCGAGCAGCCGTCAATGATCGCGGCTTCGTCCAGCTCCCGTGGCACGGCTTCAAGATAACCGACCAGAAGATAGACCGAGAACGGGATCGAGATGGCGGTATAGACGAATAACATCGAGACGTGATTGTTCAAGAGCCCCATGCGCGCAAACAGGATGAAGAGCGGTGTTACGAGAATGATCCAGGGAAAGCATTGGCCGAGGAGCACGGAGCTGAACAGGTAGCGTTTGCCGCGGAATCTCATGCGCGAAAAGGTGTAGGCAGCGAGAATCGAAATGAAGTTCGAGATGAGTACGGCGCCAATACATAGATAAAGCGAATTGAAGATGTAGACGCCGTATCCCGTTTGAAAGAGGCTGTAATAGTTCTCCAAGGATAGTTCGAAATTGGTTGCCGAGAAGATGGTCTCAGGTGTCTTGAACGACGCGAGGATGATCCAGGCCGTCGGGTAGACCAAGAAGATCAGGGAGAGGATCGTGATGGCGACAATCAACAGCTCCTGGGGAAGGCTGAAGCCGGTTCGCTTGGAAAACCGAAAGGCGGGTGCAAGACCTTGGGTTGCGGTTGCCATCACAAGATCTCCCGGAATTCGCGCTTGGCGATAAAGCGCAGATAGAGGATGCCGAAGGCCACCATGATCGAGGCCATAACGATGCCGACGGCCGAGCTATAGCCCATGCGTCCGTCGATGAAGGCTTTGATGTAGACTTCGGTCGCCATGACGTTGGTATAGAGGCCCGGGCCGGCGGCCGTGGTTAGCCAGACATAGACGAAATTGTTGAAGGTCCAGAAGGTCGACATCAGCGTCATGACGATGATGGCAGGCTTCAAATGCGGCAGGATGACGAAGCGGATACGCTGCAAGGCTGTGGCGCCGTCGACCTCGGCCGCCTCCAAGAGCTCCTTGGGCAGGCTCTGCAGACTGGCGAGGAAGGTTAACGTGACGAGCGGCAGAGTGTTCCAGGTGATGATGGTAATCAGCGCCGGCCACACCCAGACTGCTTCGGCCAAGAAGGCGATCGGCTGGTCGATCAGGCCCAAAGCCATGAACAGGCTGTTGATATCGCCATATTGCGGATTGAGCATCCAGCGCCAGGCGACGATGGCGACGATCGGCGGTGTCGCCCAAGGCACAAGCAAGAGGACGCGTGAGATGGTTTTAAGGCGATATTTCTCAAGCACCGAAGAATTGAGCAGGAGGGCCAGCAGCAGGCCCAGAACGATGCGCACGGCGACACCGACGATGGTGAGCCAGACGACGGTATTCCAGACGACGCGACGGAAATCGCTGCTAGTCACCAGCTCGACATAGTTGTCGACGCCAATCCAATCGCCGCCCCGCTTCAATCCGAACAGGCTCAAATCGGTGAAGCTGTTCACCAGATTGAAGGCTGTCGGATAGAGATAGAACATGACGAGGAAGAAAAACCCCGGCACGAGCATATAGACGACGAAGCGCTTTTCGCCACGAATGTGGGAGCCGCGCTGCGCCGCCTGTCTTGCGGTTTCGATCTCGACGTCGACGGTTTCTGTCGCCATGCGCGAAGAGGCCCTACCCTATTGGTTCTTCTCGAGTTCGGCCGCGATCGTATCGTAGAGTTCCTGAGCAGCTTGATCGGAGCTCTTTTCGCCGATGAAGACGGAGCCTGCCGCACGGCCCACGGCATTCCACATGAACGGAATGGCGACCGGTCCCGTTCCGTAGGGTCCCCAGCTCCGTGCCGATTGGATCTGCTCGCTGAAGCCGTCGCGGATCGACTCCGGCAGGTGTGCGTATTGCATGATCGGCCGCTGCGGCTGGACGTAGTTGGTATAGTGGTCGGTGAAGAGCGGGTCCGGCTGGGCCAGGAATTGGACCAGCTTCCAAGCGGCATCGGCTTTTTCGGTATTGGCGTTGATGCCGATCATGCGGCCGCCGAAGAAGGTCTTGGAGCCATTGACATCGGCGGGATGCGGTGCCGCGGCAAACGGTTCCTCGCGATCCGGGTAGCGCTTTCTGAATTCCTCGACGATTTGGATACCGACCGGATCGGGCACGCTCACCATGGCGATCTCGCCCTCGACCATGCCTTCGACCAGCTCGGGCGAGCCCCAAAGGCAGATGGTCAAATTGGCTTTGGGATTATCGCCATCGACAAGATATTGATTGTAGTAGTCAAAGCCTTCGGCGATGTCCTCGGGCGTAATGTTCATATAGAATGTGCCGTCATCCTTGACGTCGATCAGCGCCTTGCCGTGCGACCACCAATAGAAGTTCAAGAGGAACCAGATCGTCGGTGTGCCGCAGCTTCCGGCAGGAAAGCCGAAACCGGCCTTGCCCGTCTCGGCGTGGACGTTCTTGCTGAGTTCGCGGAACGCTTCCCAATCGGTGGGCATGGCGTCATAACCTGCGGCACTCAATAGGTCTTTGTTATAGACCAGTGCGAAGGTGTCGGTCGTGAAGGGGATGCCGTAGACCTTGCCGTCGGGGCCGACCGCCAGATCGCGGGCGATGAATTCCTCCCAGCCGGCAACACCGACATCGGTCTCCTCGATGAAACCGTCGAGCGGCATCAAAGCACCGATATCGCCCAATGAACGCGGCCAGACGAAGGCGATTTGCAGGACGTCGGGACCGGCGCCGGTGGCGGCTTCGCGCAGGAACTGTTCCCTGGCACTGCCCCAGTCGATGCGCTCCATCTCCACCTCGATATCCGGGTTCATCGCCTCGAACTCGTCGAGGGCCGCGCGCATTTCCTCGTGTTCCGGATCATTGAAGCGGAAGGTGATGGTTTCCGCATAGGCCGATGCCGCAAAGCCGACCATGGCAACGCCGGCGAGCAAACGACTTCCCAAACTCCACATGATTGAGCCTCCCTCAAGGCAGGGTTGATGACTTCGTGACAACAGATTGAACGCGTCGCCGCGTGAACGCAAGCATGGCCGGCGCGTCCATTGGAGAGGTAACGGAGGATGTTACGCCTTCAAGGCAGCGGCACTTTCCTTGAAGCCTTGATAGAGAACGCCGACATCGCTGGCATAGCCGATCAGCAGGGCTCCGGCTTCGCGCCATCGCCGCGCCTGTTGCACACTCGTTGCCAAGAATGAGCACGTCTTGCCGTGGCGCTTGGCGGCATCGAGGACCAATTGGCGTTTGATATCGAGTGCGCTGTCTTGCTCGGGCGTGCCCATGACACCCATGTCCTGGGCGAGATCGGCAGGGCCAATGGTCAAGGCATCGATGCCGTCCATGGCGGCGATCGTCTCGAGATCGTTGAAGACAGCCTCCGATTCCAACATGCCGACGATGAAGACTTGTTGATTGGCATGCTGGCGAAATGCATTGAAGTTATCGTCCAGACAAAAGTCGTTCATCGGTCCGAGACCGCCATTGCCGCGAAGGCCCATGGGCGCAAAGCGCGAGGCCGAAACGATTTCCGCTGCATGCTCGGCCGATTCGATTTGCGGGCAGAGCAAATTCATAACGCCGATATCGAGGAGCCGCGTGATCCATTCGCGGTTGGCGACGGGCGGCCGCACCATCAAAGGAAAATCGAGAGCCCGCGCCATCGCGGCCATATCGGCGACGGTCTCCAGATTGGCCGCTGTATGCTCCATGTCGAGGCGGGCGAAATCATAGCCCGATTCCTTGATCAAGGTGACAATGGCGGGATTGCGGATCATGGTGATCCAGGTGCCGATTTGCGCCTCGCCGCGCGCCACCGCGGCTCTCAGGGGATTGATTTTCATCTTGCCTCCTCGGTTGATGCCGGGAAGGCTAGCACGATAGCGGCCGTGTCGACGATCAGTTCGTGGCCTTGATGCCCTTTTTGGCCAGTTCGTCCCTGGCGGCGTCGGTCTTTTTCAGATCCGGCAAACCCAAATGATCAAGCACCGCCCGGTCTTTCAAGAACTGAATGTCGACATAAGACACGATTTCAATGCGATTGCCCCAAGGATCAAGGAAATCGAGGCGTTTCTCGCTGACCAGCGGCACGCCGTCAGCCTCCAGGCGTGCGCGCAAGCCGTCTCGATCGTCGACGACAATCCCGAAATGACGATGATCATCCTTCGGCTGTTCGCGCGGTGCACTCATGGCGAGGAACTGATCGCCCATATCGATGAAGGCCATCGTCGCACTCTTGCCGCGCAGCTCGAAGGAGAAATAGCGGCCATAGAAGGCCAGCGCTTCCTCGATGTCGCCGACTTCGATGGCGACATGATTGATACCGACCAGTTTGGGCTTTTCAGCCATGACCAATTCTCCTCGCGTTGATTTTCCTAACTGGCATCAATCGGAACGATCTTTCCAGGGTTCATGATGTTTTGAGGATCGAGAGCCTGTTTGATCAGGCGCATGGTGTCGACGGCCGGTTTGCCATGCTCCGCCTCGAGATAATCGATCTTGCCGAAGCCCACGCCATGCTCGCCGCTGCAGGTCCCGCCAACCTCGAGCGCTTACTCGACCATCCGCCGGCTGACCCTTTTGGCGCGCGCCACCTCATCTCGGTCCTCCAGATCAACCAAGAAAATAGCATGGAAGTTGCCATCGCCGACATGGCCCACCATGGGCGCCACGAGCCCGGCGTCACGAATGTCCTGGTCAACCGCCGCGATACATTCGGCGAGTTTGGAAATTGGCACACAGACATCGCTCACTATACCACTTGCCGCGGGGCGAAGTGCCTTGCATGCCCAAAACGCATCATGACGCGCCTGCCACAAGCGATCGCGTTCTTCGGCCTCTGTAGTCCACCGAAAGTCCGCAGCGCCAAAATCCTTGGCGATTTCTTGGACGGTTTCCGCTTGTTCCACGACATGGGCGTTGGAGCCATGAAACTCGAAGAACAAGGTCGGCGCGATGCGATAGCCTTCCAGTTTGGAATAACCAATGCAGGCCTCCATGGTCAGCGGATCGAGGAACTCGATCCGTGCGATGGGGACACCGGATTGGATCGTGAGGATCACGGTATTGACCGCATCTTTAATAGTCGGGAACGAGCACACGGCCGAGGACATCGCCTCGGGAATGCCGTGGAGGCGCAGGCGGACTTCCGTAATCACGCCGAGCGTGCCCTCGGATCCCACAAGCAAATGGGTGAGGTCATAGCCCGACGAGGATTTGCGCGCACGGCCGCCGGTCTTAACGATCTCGCCATTGGCGAGGACCGCCGTGAGCCCCAAAACGTTCTCACGCATGGTGCCGTAGCGCACGGTATTGGTCCCTGAGGCGCGTGTCGCCGCCATGCCGCCGAGACTGGCATCGGCACCAGGATCAATCGGAAAGAACAGCCCGGTATCGCGAAGATAAGCGTTGAGCTGGTTGCGCGTCACGCCCGGCTGAACGGAGCAATCGAGATCTTCGGCATTGACCTTGATGATCTGGTTCATCTGGCTGCAATCGATCGTGACACCGCCTCGAACTGCCGCGATATGGCCTTCCAACGAGGTGCCGGTACCGTAGGCGATCACCGGCATGTTGTGCACGGCGCAAATCTTGACGATCGCCGCCACTTCTTCGGTTGAATGGGGAAAGGCGACGGCGTCGGGTGAGGCACCCGGATGATAGGTCTGGTCTTTGCCATGCTGCTCCCGCACGGCAGGTGCTGTCGTCAACCGCTCGCCCAGCAGCGCGCGCAACGCATCGATGGCCGGCTCGAAGGTGATGGTCATGGCTTCATTCATATCCTTGCCTCCCGCTGCGTGCTATCCAGGCTCTTCGCATTCACCAATGGGGTTGAACAAGTTTGGCCAGTTTATCGGACCGTCCGCAAACTCCGATCTCCGGGCGCACCCGTCTTTATGGCATCGTCGGCGACCCTATCGCCCAAGTCGGCTCGCCAGGTCTCTTCAATGCCATGTTTCAAGCACAAGGCATCGATGCGGTGATGGTAGCCTATCACGTCGCCCCTGACGATCTCGATGAATGGTGGCGCGGAATGTCAGCGCTGCGCAATCTCGACGGCATGATCGTCACCATTCCCCACAAGCCCGCCATGTCGAGGCTCGCCGATCGTCTTGGCGAACGCGGTCAAGAAGCCGGAACCATCAATGCGCTCAAACGCGATCCCGAAGGCGGCTGGATCGGCGACATGATGGATGGCGTGGCCTGCGTTCAAAGACTTATCGATGATGCCCGTAAGCTCGAAGGCCAACGCGTGTTGATGGTCGGCACCGGTGGCGTCGGACGTGCCATCGCTTTTGCCCTTGCCCATGAACGGATCGCCGCGCTCGAGTTATTCGATGTCGATGATGCCCGCATGCACGGGCTGAGCGCCGATTTGCAGAGCTCGTTTCCCGATCTTGAGGTCACGCTGGGCGAACCTCGTGCGTATGACCACACCATCGTTATCAACTGTACACCTCTCGGAATGAGGGCCGATGATCCTATGCCCATCGATCCCAAGACCCTGAATGGCGATATTCTCGCGATCGACCTCGTGCTTGAGCCGGAGATCACGCAGTTTCTCGCAGCCGCACGGGCGCTCGGATGCGCAACGCTCAACGGAAGGGCGATTGTTGAATCGAACTTCGGCGCAATCGCGCGATTTTTCGGGTTCGATCCCGATGCGGCGACCGTGACGGCCTGATCAACCGCCCAAGACTTGCTTCATCTTGGTGATGAGCTGGGGCGTGATGTCGCCAGTTTGCGACATGTTTTCGTCAGCTTGGAAGCGAATCACGGCGGCGCGGGTGTGGGGACCCATCAGCCCATCGATCTTGTCCTTGTAGATACCGAGTGCGTAGAGCAGCCGCTGTGCCTCGATAACTTCTGCCTGTGTGTTGATCCCGGTATAGTTTGCGGGCGTGGCTGTCGAAGGGATCGCACCGCTATGCGCCCCCCATTGATTGACAGCGTTGTGCTGTCTGATTTGATTGGTTAGGGCCGCGTTCCGGGCTGCCTGCTGCTGTTCGTAGGCGGTCATGTCCTTGGATTGCTGGTGTTGGTTGTAGGCGGTGCCGGCAACCGCCCCGCCGAGGCCACCGAGAGCCGCCCCGCCGAGCATCGCCAGTGTGTTGCCATGCTTGCCGGCGATCAGCCGCCCGAGAATGCCTCCGGCGACCGCGCCACCAGCACCGCTAAGCCACGGATTGACATCCTGTTGTGCGATTGCTTGTCGTGGCTGCGTGCCAGCGAGGATCGCCACCAGAGCAACAGCCGGTATCAATCGGAGTGTTGGCATAACGGTCATCGCAAATCATCCATTGCTTGGAGTTCGTCGGGGCTCAACGCACCATCGTCATCTTCATCGACCGAGCGAAGGTCATCGATCTTGGCGGTCATCACCTCGATAAAGCTCAGACTGCCATCACCATCTCCGTCGATGCGCGTGAAGGAGGCCGCATCGTGATCGGCAAGCTCGTTCGGCTCGATCTTGTCATCGGCATTGATGTCGAGAGCTACGAAAACGGCTGCCATATGGTGTGCCAATTCCGCCTCATCGATGACACCATCGGCGTTCCAGTCAGTTTGATGCGCGATGATCGCTTTGGCGGCAGCTTCGTGATCCGCTTGAGCAAGGCTCGCGTCACTGAGCCCGGATATCAGGGCAATCCCCGAAGCCACGGTCAACATTGTTCTGGAAAAGGCCACGATTTTGTTTCTCCAACTTGAGCGTCACCGATGGGTCTAGCGCAGATTTGACCAGGTTCAAACGCCACAAACGATATCGCTTTGCCGCAGAATTACCCTATTCTCAACGGAGCCTATGGGAGCGAGCTCATGCGTCACTTTCTGATTGTCTTGGTAGCGGTCGCATTAACCCAAGGACTGGGCCCTTCTGCACATGCCCAATCCGGGCCCGTGATCGAACTCGATCCGCCGGCTCGAGGGTCGGCCGATGCGCTTGATGAAGCCTATGGCCAAAGCCAGCAAAGCATCGAGGTCCTGCGCTACGAAGGTGTCGATGACATCATCCGCATGTTGCAGGACAGTACCGGAGAGATTGCGCGTCTGCGCTCGCAGATCGAAACCGAAGAGAGCGTGGCGTTCGACGACATCGTCGATACCCTCCAGAGAGTCAGCGAGCGTTTTTGGCAGATAGCCGAAACGGCACCGGAAGTGGTTGCCAAGAGATTGAATGAGCTTGGCAATCTTCGTGGCGTGCAACGCGAGATCGGCGCCAATATCGACGAGCTCCAGAATAGCGTATCACAACTCGAGCGCCGCAACAGGACGATCGACAGCGAGTTGACGCTTGCGGAAGAGCGACAAGAGCCCAGTCAGCGGCTCGAAATCGAAAAGCAGATGAATGCCAGTATCATCAATTCCTACGAGACGGCGATTGCCAACTGGGAGTTGTTCGCGACGCGCCACGAACGTGCGCTCGAAATCCTGGAGGAGCAAAACACCAGTGTCGAAGACTTGCTGTTCGCACTCCAGGCCAATGCGCGGGTCTATGGGGCTGCCGCCGATGCAGCTCGGCTGACGCGCGAGGTTCGCACAGTTTTAACTGAGCTCGATCAGCTCATCCATATCGGCGATGTGGTCAACGATCTCGTCAAGAGCTGGGATGATCTCGACATAATTATGGAGGAGCTTCGCCTCGACTTTCACCGCATCCCCGGCTTTTAGCGTCAATAGTTCATGAGCTTGATCGATAGTCTCGATCCGATGAGACTAGCCGCGGCTCCTCTTGCCTCGTGGCTTCTCATCGTGGCGTCCGGTGGCTTGGGAGTTCTTTCCCTCATTTCGATGCTTGTCAGCCTGGCACGGGCCTCTTTCGGCCTGTTCTTTCTGTCCTTTGCACAAGATGCGGCCGCCGGCTGGCTGCTATCCTGGATGATGGGGCTACATGATGGCCTCCAGACCGACGCACGTCTTGCCGGTTGGGCGTGTCTAGCCTTGGTGATCACATTGACAACGGTCTCTACGTCGAGACTGTTTCCGTTCACGATAGCGTGTGTCTGGGCGGTGATCCCGCTCTTGGTGGGCTTGGGCATTGCCGATGCCACTGCGGGCAGGAGTGTCGAGTGGCGGATGGTCGGCGCCGATCGCGCCACCATCATTCGAGACTTAGGATTGCAGCCTTGGCTTGGCGAGAGCCGCAGACAGGCCCTTGATGAGCGAAAATCATGGTCGGATGTCGCCGAGGCCTGGCGCAACTATGCCGAAGAAACGCGCAAGCTCGATGCCGCAATTGGCCCACAGGGTGGCGAAACGACAACGGACTAAAGAGTTAACAGGTCGGGGCTAGAGCATCCGGGCCAGCATTATCTGAAGATTGGCTACTGATATGAATGCCGCCCTCGTAAACATTCGGTTGTTGTCTCATTGGCAATTCCTTGCAGTCCTCGCTCTTGCCTTGGTCGGAATCAGCCATGCTCCCGACGCAAACAGCCAAACGGAATGTGGCACCGTCGAGCCCTGCGTGATTGACAACGGGGATTACTATCTTGCCTTGCCCGAGAACTGGGATGGCAACAGCCCTTTGAAATCGCTGATGTTCTACCACGGGCACGCATCGTCTGCCCGAAGTATCATCGATAATAGGAAGCTTATCGAGCCGTTCACGAGCCGAGGCTATGCGGTCATCGCACCCAACGGGGCAGTTTGGCCCGAGCGTAACATACGGGCATGGCCCGCGCGCCCTGATCTCGAGGACCGCCGCGACGATGTCGCCTTTTCTCTAGCGGTCCTTGATGATGTGGCGAAGAAGGTTCCGCTCGATCCCGATCAGATCTACGCGTCCGGTTTTTCGGCCGGCGGTTCGATGGCCTGGATGCTCGCCTGCTATGAAGGTACTAGGTTCGCCGGCATTATTTCGGTTGCGGGCGCGCTGCGGCGGCCTGTGCCCGACGATCAATGTGACGGGGGTGCCACCCGGTTGCTGCAGATCCATGGTTTTTCAGACCTCCAAGTGCCGCTCGAAGGCCGAGCAATCGGCGACTGGCATCAAGGTGATGCCTTCGAATCACTCGAGCTCTTGCGGAATACCAATCAGTGCCAGAGCCTGCCGAGCAAAATCACCTTCGATGAGCCCTATCGCTGCCGATATTGGGATGACTGCGATACGGCAAAACCGATCGCACTCTGTTTGCACGATGGCGGCCACAGCTTGCCCCACGGCTGGACGGATCTGGTACTCGACTGGATGGAAACGGCAACCGAGTAGGCCTTAGCTGACGGCGGCCTTGATTGTCTGACGTTGCGTTTCTGTCTCTTGGATGCCCAGACGCCTGCGTTCCAGCAGGCTGCGCAAGATTGCCGCGTAAGCTGCCGCTCTGTAGCAGAGTTCGTCTGACGAACCTTCATCATGCAGAGCGCGCAGTTCGAGCTCGGCAGCCTGTTCAAGCTGGTCGTCAATCGGTCCCGAGAAACGCACTTCTTCAGCCACCATACGCAGCGTCGACATCAGGATGCTCGAACGAAAAGCGTCGCGCTTTTGAAGCACATCCCAAAGCTCCACGACATTTCCTGAGTTCGCCAGGACCTCTCGGTCGTCCAATGTACTCTCCAACCCGCGTTTCACCCATGCCGACCACGGAAACGTACGGTGTCCCCACGGTCATACCAACAATACTGCAGTTTAATGACAGTTGTATTGCAATGCTATGACAAATAACACATTGCTTCATATTGCACCCTTGCAAATTTGCATCGCTGTCGGGTCAAAGGCAAAGCTGATAACTGAACGAGAGACTATATAACCCATTGATTTAAAATAAACTTTTTTGATTGCTCGTTAAGAAGGTAAGAGAACTGCGTCAGTGACCTATGACAGTTCGTGTCGTCTAGACTCGTGCGAATTCACTGAAAAACAGCTCGAACAGCGGCTGCTACAATCAGATATCAAGGAATTTC
>CAYPOV010000058.1:0-17758 GCA_964412385.1 uncultured Geminicoccaceae bacterium | reverse complement strand
GGCTTGGCCGGTGCAGTAGACGAGGTGGCCCGCAGCCATGGCGGCGGCACCGCGTCCAACATCCTCGATCGTGCCTGTACGGGGCTCGCCGGTGAGACCTTCCTTGATACGTTGTCTGTAAGTGTCGAGCACGCCTGCTGTCATATTGGTCTCGATCACACCGGGACGGATCTCGTAGACACCGATCCGCTCGCCGCCGAGACGGACCGCAAAACATTGTGTCGCCATGGAGGCGGCAGCTTTCGACACCGTATATTCCGCACGGTTCATGGCAACCACCGTGGCACTGACCGAGGTGACATTGATGACGGCGTGATGGATGGCGGGATCGCGTTCCCGCGCGAGGAGACGCCGGGCGAAGGCTTGGGTTAGGAAAAAAACCGCACGCGTGTTGATCATGAGGCAGCGGTCATAGCTCTCTGGTGTCACGTCGAGAGGATCGCCCCGGCTCAACGCACCGACACCGGCATTATTGACCAAGATCGTGAGCCGGCCCAGGGAGTCCTCGGCCTCAGCCAGCAATCTCTCATGCTGGCTGAGATCGGCCACGTCGGCAACGATAGGAACAGCATCCCGACCGATCGATTTGATTTGAGCTACGGTTTCATGAAGATCCTCGGAATCGATTTCGGCGTTGACCGCGATCGATAAACCTTCACGCGCCAGCGCAAGTGCGATGCCCTTGCCGATTCCGCGCCTGCTGCCGGTGACAAGAGCCGCTCCAGTCATGCGCGTGGGCCGTGTTTGACAAGCTCGCGAGCGATCACCGTGCGCTGGATCTGCTGCGTGCCTTCATAGATTTGGGTGATTTTGGCATCGCGATAAAGCCGTTCCACTTCGAAGCCCCGAATGTAGCCTGAGCCCCCGAAAATTTGCACCGCATTGGCGGTCTGTGCCACCGCCATATCGCCGGCATAGAGCTTGGCCATGGAGCAGGCGGCATTGGCGGGCGCATCGTTGTCGAGCAGCATGGCGGCGCGATGAGCCAGCGCTCGGGCCGCTGCGATCTCCTTGGCCATGTCGGCGAAGAGCCACTGTATCCCTTGGTTGTCGATGATCGCCGAGCCGAATTGCTGGCGGGTCTGGGCATAATCGAGTGCCGCTTCGAGCCCGGCTTGGGCAATGCCGACGGCTAGAGACGAAATGCCTACGCGGCCCTTTTCCAAGACACTCATCATCATATGAAAGCCGCGGCCTTCTTCGCCCAACAAAGCTTCGGGACCGAGCTTGACGTTATTGAAGGTGAGGGCACCTACTTGGCTCGCCCTTTGGCCCATCTTGTGTTCTTTGGGGCCGCGGGTGACCCCCGCATCGTGAAGATCGACAACAAAGATCGACATGCCGCGATGGCCGGCCTCGGGATCGGTACGCGCCAAGACGAAGCCGACATCGGCGACCGGCGCATTGTGGATCCAGAGCTTGTCGCCATTCAATATCCAGCCTTCGCCATCGCGTTTGGCGGTGGTGCGAACGCCGGAAACATCGGAGCCGGCACCGGCTTCGGTGATGCAGTAGGCGACCAGCTTCTCGACGCGTAGGACCGGTGTCATGAAGTGGGCGCGCTGCTCGGCGGAGCCGTAACGTGAAAGAAGCGTGGCAATCAGTTCGATCAAGCCGCACTGATCGGCTACCGAGGCATAGCCCCTGGAAAGCTCTTCCATGACCAAGGCGTAGGCAAGAACATCGAGGCCCACGCCGCCATGGTCTTCGGGTGCGGAGATGCCGAAAAGTCCGAGTTCACCCATCTGCTCGTAGAGCTCTCGAGGAAAACGCTCCTCACGATCGAGCCCTTCGGCCAGGGGTCGGATCGCCTCGTCGGCGAACTGCTTGGCCATATCGCCGATCTGCTGATAGGTCTCGGGATCGTTCTTGGGCAAGAGAATCATGTGGCCTGCCGCTCAACGATCAACGAATGAGGCGCGAATTTCATCGATCCGCGCCAGGGCTTCTGGCATCAGCGGTCCTTGATTGATTGCTTCAACGGCCACTTGTAGATGCTCGAGCGTGGCGATGCCGATCTCGGTCGTGGCGAGGGCGGAATTGGCGATGACATAGCGGATGGCAAGCTCCGGCAGGTTCCGCGCGAAGCCTTCATCGATCAGCGGCAAGAACTGTCTGGCGCGCTCCACATCGGTTGTGAAGTCTGGGGCCGAGCCGATTGGCTGCACTTGCTGAGCGCTCAACGGATGACGATCGGCACTTCCCGACAAGGCACCGCCGGCCAGAACGCGGACACCGATCGGCCCCATGTCTTGATCGGCTGCCGCCTTGAGAAGCTGTTTATAATCCTGTCCTGGATAGTCTTTGGGCACGATTTCGCCCGCTGAGGGTGTGAGCACATTGTAAAAAATCTGTGCGCTGTCGAACAAGCCGGAGCGAACCAGCGTATGCAAGGCGTCGGTGTCGCCATTCGCCGTAAAGCCGAGGAAACGCACCTTGCCCTCGCGGCGCACGGCCTCGAGAGCGGGGAGGACGTCGTTCAAGACCTCATCCGCGCCGAAGACATCCTCTGCCGGTGCTTGTGCCACCCGGTTGTGGAGTTGGAACAGATGGATCTCGTCGCGCTGCAGTCGCTTGAGGCTTGCGTCCAGCGATTGGCGGATGGCCGTTTCGAGATGGCCGCGATCCTCGCTCTTCAGGCGGAATTTGGTGCTGACAATGACCTCGCCGCTGATGTTCTTGAGGGCACGGCCGAGATTGGTTTCCGATGCGCCATTGCCGTAGCCGGGTGCGGTGTCGACGTGATTGATGCCATGATCGATGGCCCAAGCGACGGCACGATCCTGGTCTTGCGGGTCGCCTTTGGTCATCAAGCCACCCACCGCACCGCAGCCGAATGTCAGCCGGGAAACCTCGAGCTTGGTTCGGCCAAATCGCTTCCGTTCCATTAACTCAATGCCTCAATCCTGAAAGATGTTGGGATCGAAAGGCCATTTCGGTCTTTCGATATGGTTGAAGGTGAGCATGGTGAGATCGCGCGGCAAGGGTCCGCCGGCATCGGCATAGAGAACCTCAGCCGCGATAGGAGCGTAGCCTGCATAAAAATGGTTGGTGGATTTGACGATGACGATGGTCTTCGTTGTAGGATCGATTCCCAGATTGGAGAAGAGATCGGGGCCAAAGGCTTGACGGCGGCAGCTGACCAAAACGACCTCGATGCCATCGAGCCGGATCGAGGCGGCATCGCCCATCTCGATCGGCGCGTCGGCCATGGTTTGCCGGGCATTGGCGACGCAACGGATGACCTCGACTTCGGCATCGACCGGTTGACCCGAGGCAGGACCCGTCTTGCCGGCGAAGCGCAGCGCAAATCTCGCGCCCTCGCCGGCACCATGACAAAAGCGGACGGCAACCGGATCCCAGATCGGGCCAACACAGACATTCTCGATCCCGCGCTCGCGCAAGCGATGAACAAAGGCTGTGGCGTCCGAGCCAGCACCGCCGCCTGCATTATCGGTAACATCGGCAATAACCACCGTGCCGGATTGGGCCAGCGCGCGGTCGAGGGCGCCGTCGACGGTCAGAAATTCCGGTGCCGACTTGCCGCGCATGGCGATCATCCGCTTGCCGAGTTCCTCGGCGATCTCGTCGCCTTGAGCCTTCCTGTCATCGGTGATGACGAGCGTGCGGGTTCCCATCTCGGGCACATCGCCGAAGGGAAACCCGTGGGCAAGCGAGATCGAGAGAATGCCGTCCTTGCCCTCGCGCGCCATGATCTCGTCGACAAAGCTGCGCATCGGCTCGCGGCTGGTGGGAAAACTTGCGATCATCCGGCAGTCATAGAGCGACATGACGGGTTTGATCTCGCCCCTCGCGGCCTTGGCCGTGAGCTCGACGACTTCCCGGCCGCGAGGCACGAAGTCTGTGTGAGGAAATTCCTTATAGGCAATCAGAATATCGGCGGCACCGACCATCTTTTGCGTCAGATGACAATGCGGATCGAGCTCGCCGCCGATGGCAACCTCGGGTCCGACAATCTCCCTGATGCGGCTTAAAAAGTCGCCTTCGCAGTCTGGATAGCCATGGGCGACCATCGCACCATGCATGCCGAGCATGACGGCATCGACAGGGAGCGCCGCTTTCAGCTCCTCCAAAATGCGGTCGCGCAAGGCCTCATAAACCGCCTGTGCCGTCGGCCCCGCGGGCTCGGCCCAAGCACATGTCCCCTCGATCACCGTCCAGCCTTCTTGCGGCGCACGCTGGCGCAATACCCATGTCGGTGCCGTGGTCATGGTGGGCTCGCTCGGATGCTCGCCCGGCGCATAGAGGCCGGCCTCGTCGAAACTGCGCATATCCGTCGGGATTGCTGCAAACGTATTGGATTCCGTGCCGAGTGCGGCGGTGAAGATGCGCATGCATGTGCCTCCAGCGATTAACGTCGCGCAAGTTAGGAGCTTGCGAACACTGCTGACGAGATGTATCGAGTATGAGACGATAATGCAAAAAGTGGGGGCTTACACAATGTCACGATTACTTAGCGGTGCGGCGTTGGCGTCACTGCTCATCGGCCTTCCCGCCATCGCGTCGGCGGCCGATCTCGATATTTGGTGGGTCAAAGGCATCACCGAAAAAGAAGACAAGGCATTCTTAGACATCATCGCGGATTGGGAAGCAAAGACCGGCAAGGATGCCGAGGTGAGCTTCTATGCGACACGCGACATCGAGACCAAAGTGATTGCCGCACTCGAGGCGGGAAGCCCGCCTGATGTCACCTTTAGCTTCGGCTATGATGTGGCCTACACGCCCACCTGGGCATTTGAAGGCAAGCTCGCTGACGTCACCGAGGTCATCGGACCGCTCGAGGAACAATTCCAGGAATCCGCTGTCGAATCCGTCACCCTGCTGAACGGTGAGACCGGTGAGCGCTCGTACTATGCGATCCCTTGGGCGCAGATGACCCCGCATGTTCACTATTGGCATGATCTTTTGGAAAAAGCGGGCTTTACCGAAGATGACATTCCAGAGGACTGGAACGCGTTCTTCTCATTCTGGTGCGACGAGGTCCAGCCGGCGCTGCGTGAGCAAGGCGAGCGGATTTACGGACTTGGACTTGGTACGGGAACCGCTTCCAACGATCCTTTTTTCAATGTCCACATTTTCATGAATGCTCATGGTGCCGAGATCGTCGACGACGATGGCGAACTCTTGATCAATGATCCGGAAGTTAAGGCCAAAGTCGTCGAAGCGCTGGCTTCCTTTACCGAACCCTCGCTTAAGAAATGTGTGCCGCCCGATGCCGTGAATTGGGGCGGCGCTGACGATAATGTCTCGTTTATCAACAGAAAGAACACCGTCGCCTTCAATCCAACTCTGTCGATCCCGATTTCTCAGCTCGACAAGAATCCGGAAAACTACCACCAGAACATCCGCACGCGGACCTGGCCGAACGGTCCGGATGGCGAGGCCACACCGGCCATGATCTCGGTCAAGCAGGTGCTGATCTTCGAAGAATCGGCCCATAAGGAGAATGCCATGGACTTCATGGCCTTTCTCCTTCAACCCGAGAATATCGGCCGCATGCTCAAAGCCATGGACGGACGCTTCTTTCCGACGATGCCCGAATTGCTCGCCGATCCCTTCTATAGTGACACGGACGATCCCCACATCTCGGCGATGTATCGGCAATTCACCGAGACCGAAAACATCCCGTTTCCGCAAGCGCGCAATCACAACTATGCCAAAGTAATGGCAGAGCGTTTGTGGGGTAAGGCGACGGGGCGTGTGGTGCTCGACGGTTGGACACCGGAAGAAGCTGTCGACGAACTTGCCGCGCGCATGGAGGAAATCGTCACTACAAATTAGGGGGCTGCGCATGGCCGCGTCTGCGGCGATCCCGCTCGAGCAACCGCAAAAGCGAGGGCTGTCCTTCGAGGCCGCATGGGGGATCATCTTCCTGATCCCCTATGTCGTCGTCTTTGCGCTGTTCGTCGTCTATCCTATCCTCTATGGTATTTGGCTCGGATCGGGCATTGCCGGCTATGAGCGCTTGCTCGACGATCCGATCTATTGGCGCACCCTTCGGAACACGCTCGTCTTCCTCATCGTCGGCGTTAATCTCAAGATGCTTTTGGCGCTGATGCTCTCCGGCTTTTTTGTGTTGCCCTATTTTTGGGTGCGCATAGTCGGTGTTCTTTTCATCCTTCCTTGGGCCGTCCCCCACATCCCTTCGATCCTTTCGATCCGCTGGTTTCTCAATTCCGAATGGGGCATGCTCAACAACCTGATTTGGGAGCTTACCGGCGATTTCGGACCGTCCTGGCTGAGCAATCCGACGATCGCCTTCGGCTGCATCATTGCCGTGCATATCTGGAAATATCTGCCGTTCTGGACCCTCATTCTGGTGGCAGGGCGAATGGCGATCAGCCGTGATCTCTATGAGGCTGCGCGCATCGATGGGGCAAGCAGCTTGCAACTCTTTCGCTTTGTCACCTTTCCGCAGATCCGAAATCTCTTCATCACCAGCACTCTTTTAACAACCATTTGGTCGCTCGGTGATTTCAACAGCGTCTATCTCCTGACCGGCGGTGGCCCTGCCGAGCGAACCAACACGCTTGCCACGCTCGGTGTGCGCTACGCTTTCGGCCAGGCCGACATCTCGGCAGGCGTCGCCACCATGATCAGCGGTTTGCCGCTATTGGTGCCGCTCGTCGTGCTCTTGATCAGGCGCCTCAACAGACCGATGCAGGCCTAACTCCATGCGAAGGGATATCCGCAATCAGATCCTCTTGATCCCCCTGGCGATCGTCATTCTGGTCTGGACCTTGCTGCCGCTCTATCACATGCTGGTTCTTTCCTTGACCCCGACTGATGATGCCTTTGCCGGGAGACTTTGGCCTGACTCACCAACGCTGGAGAACTATGTGATCGTCTTCACGCAAGGCGACTACTATCTTCAGTATTTCTGGCGGCAACTCGGCAACAGTATATTCGCGGCGATCATGACCTGCGCTCTCGTGCTTTCGGTCGCTTCATTTGCCAGTTTCGCCATCGGTCGCCTCAAGGTGCGCTATGGCGAAGTCGTCTCGAACTTGGCGCTCATGACCTATCTTATTCCGGCGGCGTTTCTAGCAATACCCATGTACCAAGTCATGGCGACCTATGAGCTGATCAACACGATCTGGGCACTCATCCTCTCCGTCGCGACCTTCACGACACCCTATGCTATATGGGTGCTTCGCCAATATGGCGATTCCGTCCCCTTCGAGCTCGACGAAGCCGCCAAAGTCGACGGTGCAACGCCGTTTCAGATCTTTCGCTTGGTCTATATTCCTCTAATCAGACCGGCGCTCCTGGCGATCTCGACATTCGCCTTGCTTCATGCATGGAACGAATATCTTTATGCCTTCTTGATGCTTTCGGCTGAAAGAGAAATGACATTGCCCGTGGCTATGGGCCTGTTTCTCAATAATGACGATGCACCTTGGCAGCTTTTGATGGCTGTCGGCGTCATTTATTCATTGCCCCCTGCCACACTTTATTATGCGGTACGGAAATATATGGTCACGGGCCTCACCGCGGGCGGCGTCAAATCTTAGGTGTGTTGCCGGCCGCACGGCCGACAACACATCGAATGTCAAAACTTAAGTCGGTTCGCCGTGGCGCTCGAAGACTTTGATCATCTCCAGCTGGATATCGGCAACTGCGGCCTCGGGGGCCTTGCCGTTGACCAGCACGTTCTGCAGTTCTTTTTGAACGAGGGTCTGGGTCGTGACCTCGTTGAAGGCCTGGCTGTTCTTGCCCGGATAGAACAAGGTGTGGCCCTCTGCGACCGTCTTGAGCAAGTCCTTGAACACCGGCTTTTCAGTCCAGAAGGGGTCTTCGGTCATCTTGGTATAGACCGGGAAGTAACGGCCACCCGCCTGGATGATGAACTCCGAGTAGTTTTTCGGCTCCAAGAACGTCGAGATCAAACCTTTGGCAAGATCCGGATAGGGCGAAAGCTTAAATACGCCGTAATAGTCCGAATACATGTCACGGTGCCTGCCGTCGGGACCGCCCGGAGGTGCCACCAAGGCCGTGCCACTCAAGAACTCGCTGTCATTCTTCAGGAGGCTCGAATAGATGCTGGTCGGGTTGAGGCAGTAGGCGATTTGTCCTGCCTGATAGGCCTTGTTGTTACCGGAGTTATCCCAGCTCAAGGTGCCGCGCGGGATAATCTTGTCGTCATTGTACATTTGATTGATGAGCGTGAAGGCTTCGACCGCACCTTGCGATTCGAAAGCGGGACGGCCATCAGCATCAATCAGGCTTCCGCCATAGGGCCAGACCACGGACATGATCTCACGGAGACTGTCCGACGGAGTGAGGCCCAATGCCATGCCATAAGCGTAGAAGGGAGGCTGATTGACCTTCTTGGCGGCTTCGATAAACTCCTCCCAAGTTTCGGGAAAGTCTTGGACGCCGGCGGCTTCGAACTTGTCCATGCGAACATGGCCGGCCATCGGATTAAGACCCATCGGTGCGCCATAGTTTTTGCCGTCTTGCTCGGTATCCGGCATGATCGCTTCGTTGATGCCGCCATCGACGGCGCGCATCGTCTCGACGATATCGGTGATGTCGAGTAGGTGACCGTTCTCACGCCATGTCAGGATATTGTTCTCGCTGATGCGGGTGACGTCCGGTGGTGCACCGACTTCGAGTGCGGCTGCCATACGCGTCGCCAGCTCGCCGCCCGGCACTTTGACGATCTCGACCTCGTCATCGCTCAGGCCTGCACTCTTCGCAAATGCCATGGTTTGGTCGATCAGCATTTGATCGGCCGTCTCGTTGAAGTTCGGCTGGAGCCAAAAGATCAGTTTCTTGTCTCGGTCTTGCGCCTGAGCAGGTCGGCTCAAGAGCAAGTTGGGGGTGGCAGCGACGGCGGCGGTGCCGGCACCAAGTTGAACCGCGCGCCTGCGGGTCAGTCTAGTCAAAGCCATGATGCTCTCCCTCGTGCTATGGCTGACAAAATGCGCCTACATCCGCACCGCACCCACAGTGAGGCCGGTGATGAGAAAGCGCTGGAAAACAAAGTAAACGACAAGGGGCGGGATGGCACTTAATAGTGTCGAGGCCATCATCGGTCCCCAAAAGAAAACATCTTCGACAATAAAACTCGGAATGCCGGTCGGTATTGTTCGAACATCCGTGTTGGTGACAAGAACCGAAGCGTAAATATATTCGTTCCACGAAAGCGTGAACGAGAAAAACGCGACGACAGCCAAAGCGGGGACTGTAATGGGCAAAATGATGCGAAACAGCACTCCCAGACGGCTGCAGCCGTCAATGAGGCCGGCTTCTTCGATCTCCACCGGGATCGAGAGAAAATAGCCCATGAGCAACCAGGTGCAGAAAGGAACCGTAAAGCCGAGATAGACCCAGACAAGTCCGGTCAGCGTGTTTTGAAGACTCACACTCAAGATAATCGCCAAGATCGGGATGAACAGCATCGAGTGTGGCATGAGGTAGGTATAGACCAGACAGCGTGCGTAAAGCTTTCGCCCCGGAAAATCTAAACGGGTGAGTGCGTAAGCACCCAAGGATGCAAAAACCAAGGAGAAGCAGGTCGTGACAGCCCCGACGATCAAGCTATTGACGAAATAGGTCGCGAAATGGGTCTTCTCGAAAAGAATCCGATAGTTCTCGAACGTCGGCACTTCGGGCCATAAGGTGACACCGGCACCATAGATCTCGGCTTCCGTTTTGATCGATGTGACAGCCATCCAGTAGAGAGGGGCGAGAGTCCAAAAAACCAGCACGATCAGCGCAAACGTGCCTAGGACGTTGTAGAAGCGGTCAACACCCTGGCGTGTCTTCAACATCACGTCACATCCCTATTCTTGAGCATGCGGCGTGTGATCAAGACGATGAAAATAACCAGGAACGGTAGGAATACCAAATTGACTGCCGAGCCAATACCCAATCGGCCGGTCTCGATGGCGAGACTATAGGCATAGTTGGGGAGGATTTCGGTACGGTTGGCGGGTGCGCCATTGGTCAAAATATGGACGACGACAATACTCGTCGAGGTGAACACGGTTGAGAGCATCACGGTGATCATAAAGACATGGCGCATCGAGGGGACGGTGATGTGCCAGAACTGCTGAAGCCTCGAAGCGCCATCGATCTCTGCCGCTTCGTAAAGCTCTCTTGGAATGGCCTGCAGGCCTGCCAGAAAATGCATCGTGTAGAAAGGCGTGCCGTTCCAGACGACGACCGCAATGACCGACCACATGGCGAGATTGGGCTCGGCTGTCCAGGCAACAACATTGTCGAGAATACCAAGCTGCAGGAACAAGATATTCAAGAGGCCGTTGAATTCGTCATAAACCCAAAGCCAGTTGAGCGTGGCAATGACAGTCGGCACTGCCCAGGGCACGAACAGAATGGTACGAAAGACATTATTGAAGCGGCGTGGCTGATTGAGGACGAGGGCCGAGATCAATCCGATGCAGAATTTGATACCAACACCGAACGCCGTATAAAAAAATGTATTGTAGATGACCCTCGGAAATTCGCTCTTGTCGAAGAGCTCGACGAAATTGCGGAGCCCGACGAAGACGCCTTCGCTTCCTGCCATCTTCGATTGAAAGGCCAGGCTGAAGGCAAAAGCGAAGGGATAAATGACGACACTCAGCAAAATGAGTGTGGTCGGCAACAGAAAAAGGTAGGCGAGGATGCGCTTGTCGTTGGTGAACCGGTCCCACCAATGGACGGACACGGCGCGAGAATGGAGGCGGTCGTCGCGAACAACTACCTGCATCGATCCTCTCGCGTCATTCGATTCACGATCATCGACACTCCCTTGTAGCAAAGCTTTGAACGGGGTCGCTTGAGTGTCAAGCTTTCAATGGCTTGGCAGCGCTCGGAATTCGCTTTGCGCCCGAAATTATGCTAGTTTCATGCCGGTTTTTGTTGTTATCCTGAACATAAGGGCGGGATCTTGCGCTCAAGTGAGTAGACTTTGAGGTGTAGGCTAATGGACACGTTATCGATAACCTTCCAAACCAAACCGATCAAGCCGGGTTTTGGTGTCGAGGTGCTCGACGTCGATCTGGCAACGGCGGATGGTGCCGTGATCGATGGGCTCATGGATCTTTTGGCCGAGCACCAGCTCCTCTTGTTGCGCCGCCAGTCCCTCAATGATGCCGAGCAGGCGAGGCTCGCAACCTCCTTCGGTCCCGTCAACGTTGCCTCCAAAAAGACTGATCTTGCCCCGGGTCATGAAGAGGTGATGTATGTTTCCAATCTCCATGATCCGGATAACCGCCTGATAGGTGGCCTCAAAAAAGGTGATGACGGCGAAGGCACATGGCATTCGGATCAGTCATTTCGTGACAAGCCTGCCACGATCTCGACCTTATTCTGCGTGCATAGTCCGGCCGAAGGTGGCGGCACCGGTGTCGCCAGTACTGCGCTCGGTTACGACGCTCTTCCTGATGCGCTCAAGACCCGGCTCGAGAGCATGCGTACACTCTACAAACCGCGACCCAGCCATCAGATCGAGATTGTCGAGGTCACGCATCCGGCCGTGCTCACCAATCCGAAGAACGGCCGCAAAGCCGTCTATGTCTCGAACCTCTGTCACGGCTTCGAAGGGTTGAGCGAGGAGGAGGGCATCGCCCTGCGCGATGAAATCATGAGCTATGTGCTCAAGCCTGAGCATATCTACACCCATCACTGGCGGATGGGTGACATCTTGATCTACGACAACGCGCAAACCCTGCACAGGCGGGAGGCCTATTCTGGCCTCCGCTGGCTTAAAGGAACGCGATCCTATGCGCCGCCGGACCGTTTCGCCCAGCCCTGATTAATTCGCGAGCGGTCGCACCAGGTCCGCTCAATATAAAAACCGTGTGAGAAAAAAGGCGATGGAACCGTCCGTCATCCTAATTGCGGCCATCGCCTTGCTCGGTGGCTTTGTTCGCGGCTTTGCCGGATTCGGCGCCGCTTTGGTGATCATGCCGATTGCCACCATGGTCATCGAGCCGCTTCTCGGTGTCATCATGATGTGTATGATCGAGCTGCCGTCGGCCCTGTGGCTGTTGCGAAAGTCCTGGAAGCTCGTCCGCTTGCGCGAGGTCATGGTGATTTCGGCGGGTGCATTGATTGCATCGCCGATCGGTGTGCAGATCCTGATCTGGCTCGATGTGATCACGGTGCGCTGGATCATTTGCGCACTTATTCTCATCGCGGTTGCTCTGCTGGCGTCGGGCTGGCGCTATGCCCGCACGACCACGCCGCTCCAGTCAGTCCTTGTCGGCTTTACCTCGGGCATCACCGGAACAGTCGGTGCTTTCGGTCTGCCGCCGGTCGTGCTCTTTTGGCTCAGCGGGCGCGATGATCCGGCCGCGGTCACACGCGCCAATATCCTCGCCTACAGCGTTTTTCTGATTAATGTCGTGCTCCTCATGATGGGGATCCGCAATCTCATCACGGTCGACATCGCCATCACCTCCTTGATCGTCCTCCCATTCTTTATCGGTGCGGCTTGGGTCGGTGAGCATTATTTCGCAGGCACGAGCAACAAGCGTTATACTCAAGCAGCTCTCGCGATTTGCGCCACCTCCGCAATCATTGGCTTGCCCTTGTGGCGTTGACGATCAGGCCAATCGGATCAATCGAATGTGTCGTGGAGAGTTTCGCGAACGGTGAGAAGACACAAGACGGCGATGACCGCAGCGGCGATAAGGTAATAGGCCGGTGCATAGATATCGCCGGTAAGCGAAATCATGGAGGTGGCGACGACAGGTGCCGTGCCACCTGCGAACGCAATCGGAACATTATAGGCAACGGAGACGGCGGTGACGCGCACGGGACGTGGGAAAAGCTCGACCATCAAGGGCGGTATGCTGCCGCTATAGGCGCCGACGAAGATAACGAAACCGAGCTCTCCGATCAAGGCTAGCGCAACACTCTCTTGGGTGATCAGCCAGAACAGCGGATAGGAAAAGACGAGAAGACCGATGACACCAAACCAAAGTATCGGTTTGCGGCCATAGCGATCGGCTAGTGACGCAAAAACAAAGGCTGCAATCAACAAGACTAACAGGCTGATGGTTGAAATATTGAGCGCTGTCGTTTCGGAAATCGCATCATACTCGACAAGATATGTCGTGATGTAAACAAAGCCGATATAGAACGAGATGCCGAAAAGGATGCAAAGGCCGATGACTTTGGCCATGCTGGCGCCATAGTTCTTGACCGCGTTGGCGATCGGAAATTCTGCACGCTGGAGCTCGGTTTCGCTGGGTGGAAGGGCTTCCATGTGGCGTCTGAGAAAAATGCCGATAACCGCCAAAAAGAGCCCGAAAAGGAAGGGAATCCGCCAGCCCCAAGCCTCGATCTGCTGTTCGCTCAGGATTTGATGAAACAGATCGGAGACAGCGGATCCCAGGAGGATGCCGCCTGTCGCGCCCATGACAGCCCAGCATCCGCGGCGAGCCCGATAACCGGGGGGCGCGTTCTCGACCAGATAGACGAGCGAGCTTGTATATTCGCCGCCAACCGCGAGGCCCTGCAGCAAGCGGATAAAAGTGAGCAGGATCGGTGCCGCGATGCCGATCTGTGCGTAAGTGGGCAAGAACGCGATGCAGGTTGTCGGGATTGCCATCAAAAGAACCGAGATCATCAGCGCAAGGCGGCGGCCGACGCGATCCGCTATATGGCCGATGATGATGGCGCCGATCGGCCGCATCATGTAGCCCGCTGCAAACGCCCCGAACGCTGCGATCAGGCTGACCGTCTTGTCCTCGCTTGGAAAAAACTGCGTGGCGATGATCGGCACGACATAGCCGTAAACCGCAAAATCATACCATTCAAGGGTGTTACCGATGGCCCCTGCGATGGTGGCCTTGCGCTGGTTCATGGCCAAGCTCGCTTTCTGTTCGCCCGACTAGCCAATAGCTAGGGTTATCCTGCCTTGTGGTCCACTTTGAGGCGGACTTTCGCATTTGCAACGCCGCGCGATGTCGCGCTCTGCGATGAATGGCCTCCTCGCCCCGCGCCGAAAAAGGCGCCATGACGGCGTTGACTATTGTGGGGAGTAGACGGCCATGAGCGAGCCTCAAACCTCTGAGTTCGACAGCCTATCCATCGAGCAATCGCTCGCCAAGCTCGAGACCTCGATCGCGAAGGGCCTGACCAGCGAAGAGGCCAAAAAGAGGCGTCTTGAGCTCGGGCCCAATGCGCTTGCCGAGAGCAAGGAAAGCCCGCTTAAGAAACTGCTCTCCTTTTTTTGGGGGCCGATCCCCTGGATGATCGAGGCGGCCGCATTGCTCTCGCTCATTAATGGCGATTGGCAAGACCTCATCATTATTGTTTTGATGCTGCTGCTCAATGCCGCTATTGGCTTCGTCCAGGAGCATCAGGCGAGCAACGCCCTCGATGCGCTCAAGAACCAGCTCGCCCTTCGCGCCCGCGTCAACCGGGACGGCACATGGCAGGAGATCGATGCCAAGGAACTGGTCCCTGGCGATATTATCCGCATCCGCCCGGGCGACGTCTTGCCGGCGGATGTCAAGCTGGTCGAAGGGGCGTATCTCTCGATCGATCAGGCAGCGCTCACCGGCGAATCGCTACCCGTTTCGAAACGCGAAGGCGATAGCGGCTATTCAGGCTCGATCGCCAAGCAAGGCGAGATGATCGCAGCCGTTACAACCACCGGTGCCAACACGTTTTTCGGCCGCACAGCCGGGCTGGTCGCAACCGCCGGGGCCAAATCCCATTTCCAAGAAGCCGTGATGAAGATCGGCGATTTCTTGATCTTTGCAGCCCTCGGGCTGAGCGTCGTGCTGGTTGCCTCGGAGCTTTGGCGCGGTGCCCCGATCAGCGACCTCTTGCAATTTGTCTTGGTCCTGATCGTGGCATCCATTCCTGTCGCCATGCCGGCCGTGCTCTCCGTCACCATGGCGCTTGGTGCTCTAGCACTTTCCAAGATGAAGGCGATCGTCGCCCGCCTCCAAGCGATCGAGGAGATGGCGGGCGTCAACATCCTCTGCTCGGACAAGACCGGGACCTTGACACAAAACCGGCTGACACTCGGCGATATTCTGCCCTTCGGCGAGGCGCCGCGATCCGAGGTCATCCTCGCCGCAGCCCTGGCCTCCAAAGCGGAAAACCAGGACGCAATCGATCTTGCCGTCATTGGCGGTGTCGCCGATCCAAAAGAGCTCGATGCCTACCAGCAAACTGCCTTCGAGCCCTTCGATCCGGTCTCGAAACGCACTTCCGCCACCATCGCTCCTCAGGGCAGCCAAAACGGCACCAGCTTTGAGGTCGCCAAGGGGGCACCCCAGGTGATTATCGATCTCGCCGAGACCCCGGCTGAGGATCGCGACGCCATCAACGCTCAGGTCGACACGCTGGCCGCCAAAGGGCTGCGTGCCCTCGGTGTCGCCAGAAAAGACAGAGATACCTGGCGTTTTCTGGGCCTTCTCTCGCTGCTCGATCCGCCGCGCGAGGACAGTGCCGCCACCATCTTCGATGCCAAAGCCCATGGCATCGAGGTGAAAATGGTCACTGGTGACGATGTCGCCATCGGCCGCGAGATCGCAACCCAACTCGGCATAGGCAGCAACCTCCAGCCAGCCAGTGCCCTCTTCAAGGAAGGTGTCACTGCCGAAACCATGCCGCCCGAAGCGGTCAAACAAATCCAAGACGCCAACGGTTTCGCCCGGGTCTTCCCCGAGCATAAATACGGCATCGTCAAAGCGCTGCAAAACGAGGGCAATCTCGTTGCCATGACCGGCGATGGCGTCAATGATGCCCCAGCGCTCAAGCAGGCCGATGTCGGTATTGCCGTCTCGGGAGCGACTGATGCCGCGCGTGCCGCCGCGGACCTCATTCTCACCCAACCCGGCCTTTCCACCATCGTCAATGCCGTCGACGAAGCGCGCCGCATCTTCGAGCGCATGCTGAGCTACACGATCTACCGCATCGCCATGACGATTGACATCATGGTGTTCGTTGTGCTGGCCACCGTGATCATGGATTTCCGACCGCTTTCGGCTGTGATGATTGTCGTCCTGGCGCTTTTGGACGACGTGCCGATCATGACCATCGCCTATGACAACACCCGCGTTTCGCCAACGCCGGTGCGCTGGCAGTTTGGCCGGGTCTTGAGTATCTCTTGCTGGCTCGGCTTTTTGTCGGTGATCCAGAGCTTCGGCATTCTCTATCTCGGTAAGCATTACTGGAATCTCGATGGCGAGATCCTGCAATCCGTCGTCTTCCTCCAGCTCGTCGCGGGCGGCCATCTGCTTCTGCTGGTCACGCGTACGCAAGGGTTTTTCTTCAAACCACCCTATCCCTCATGGCAACTCCTCACCGCGATATTCGGGACCCAAGCGGTCGCCATCATCATGTGCGGTGGCGGCTGGCCGGTTCCCCAGCTTCCCTGGGATATTATCGGCCTTGTCTGGGTCTATAATCTTGTCTGGATGCTGATCTTGGATGGTCTCAAGATCACCGGCTACAAGCTCTTGGATATCCGCGAGAACCACCACCATCATATCTGGCAGCGCCACAACGCGCCCGTGGCACCGCATTTGAGCGGCTGAACGAGCAATTCGCTACTTCGAATCAAAAGCGTGACAAGCGAGTTTGGAATTCTGTACGCTCAAGCTGGCATCGGCTGGTCGATCATTGACCGACTCGAGCGGTAATCCACTCGGTGCAATACTGGGCAATGCGATGCCATTCGGGCTCGAGCATTAGATAATGTCCATACCCATCGGCTTCATAAAATGTCGTTTGTGGACCGTGATTCTTAGCAATCAGGCGCGAAGTCGAGGGTGGGATCGCAAGGTCTTCAGTTCCGGAGATCATCAAGACAGGGCAGGTGACAGCATCATAGTCGATCTTTGTGGTTTGGTTGTCATCGAATAGCCAAAAGAATAGCTCGAACATGACGCGGCCGGATTCAGGGCCAAGGCGGTCAAAGACTTTGCGTTGTTCGCTGGAGGCCAATTTGTTGAGGCCAAACTTAGCCATTGTAGCGAAATCAGGTAACAGCGTTTCCTCCCAGAAAGGGCCCGCCGACATGAACATCTTGCCAAGTGCCCGTTCTTCTGACGTTGTCGGCAAGATTCCCCAATTCACACTCCCGTTCAATAATACCATCCCTTGGGCAAGACCTCTGCTGGCAAGCTTTTGCGCGACGACGCCGCCGAGTGAATGACCGACGAGGACGGGAGGCGTATCGAGCGTGTCAATGAACGCAGCGATATCCTCGACATAGTCAGCAATGCTCGCGCCTTTTATCTTGGCTGTCGTCTCGGGAGAGGGTGGAAAGTCATGGAACCGGTATGCCGGAGCGTGGCAGGTGAAGCCTTTCTCATTGAAGTAAGTTCGGAAATTCTCCATGGTCCATGGTCCGGCATTCGTGCCATGAACAAGAACGATCGGCGCCATTTTTTTAACCTCAGTTATTTGCACGAGCGGACTATACATCCAATTCGCTGAGATTGCTTCTTCATTCTTAACCACGAACTGTATGGTCATCTTTCTGTCGCACCTGAACCTTCACTGCAAATAGAGAGCCCGTCTCGGCGGTATCGCTCCCCATCACGCCCCCTATGTCCCTGAGCACGCAATCTCCTGGGTGCTGAAAATCCTATCATTGGAGAGTAATCGTATATTGCATGAAATAATGCTTGACAATTGGTGCTTCGGTGTATAAACTGACCTCTCTGATAGTTTGTCTGAAAGTGTCTTAACGTGACGAATTCCGCTATTCCACGATATCGCTGGGGGTTTTTGGCCCGCCGTTTGGCGCGGG
>CAYPOV010000057.1:0-17774 GCA_964412385.1 uncultured Geminicoccaceae bacterium | reverse complement strand
GACTGTAGGCCAAATCATCGCCGAGGGTCTCAAGGTCCATCACCCGGAGTTGTCGGCTCGAGAGCGCCAGCTCCGGGCCCGCGAATCGCTCGAAGCCGTTCAACTTGAACCGGCCATGGCGCGCCGTTTCCCGCATGAGTTTTCGGGCGGCCAACGCCAGCGCATCGCCATTGCCAGAGCTTTGATCCTACGGCCTGACTTTATGTTGCTGGACGAGCCCACCTCCGCCCTCGACCGATCGGTGCAAAAGCAGGTCGTTGAGCTTCTGCGCGACCTTCAGCAGCAATATAATCTCACTTATCTCTTCATTAGCCACGACCTTGCCGTGGTCCGCGCTATGGCCGACACCGTCCTCGTCATGAAAGACGGCTCCATCGTCGAGCGAGGCCCGATCGACACCATCTTCGACAACCCCCAAACCGCCTATACGCGGGAACTCATGGCCGCAGCCTTCGGCACTCACCACCATGCACCTGCCGCTGTCGCGCAATGATGCTTATCCCTGAGGACGCTGTCATTCGCGCGCGGTTTGCAGATAGAGAGCATGCGCTGCAACATCGGTAACGGCATCGACCTGGACCTCGCCGTCGTCACATCGACCGCGTTCATGACAGTGGCGTTCCCATCGATCGAAATCGTGACGCCTTCGGCTTGCCAGACTTGGAAGGTATCGCCGACACCGTGGGAACTGACCGATGGCTGTTCGCCGAGGTCGAGACCGATCGACTTCGCGAAATCTTTGGACAAACTTGTCGTCTGACATCCGGTATCGACAAACATGTGAAGGGGCCCAAAACCGGCAACGCAGACCTCGCCAACAATGTGGCCCGAAGGCGAGCGGGAGAGACATTGACTTCTTGAACCTCCGTCGTCTTGTCGGACGAAGTCTGCCCATCGCGTGCCAATAGCGGGTGAAGACCAATGGCCGCAATTAGAGCCGCGTCCATGGCCAAATGACTATTGCTGGTATCGATCAGGAGAGATGGCTTTTCGACGCGCGGGAAGCATGCGGCAACGACACTTCGGTCAGATAAAGCCGGGCATCACGCCCGATCAGTGAAACGACTTCAATCCCTTCGCGCGTCGATAAAGGCTCCGTCCAAGTCTCGGCAAGAGACAATGACGCCACCCCCATCATCAAACCGCTCAACACGACCAGCTTCGGATTCATGACAATCTCTCCTTTCGATGCGCTGCCGTCTGCGCCAGCTCCAGAGCACTAGGAGCAGTAAAGTGCCAGGCACCATTGATAGGGCTGTGACGCACTTCGGGTTTGTTATTGCAACTAAGTGAGGAAACAAGGTTTCCCAGATGAAATACCAAATCTCCAAAATATCCCAAAGAGCACTTCGAATTTTCCACTAAGTTATTTTAGGATTGCGCGTTGTCAGACGAAGAGGAGTGGGGCACTAAGAATAAGAGAATTCTTCGGTATTGTGTTTGATTCAAGGCACGCCGGGGCGACGAATGCTCATGAGATCTTGGAGGGGATATGTTCACGGTTGGTGGCGGAGGAAGTTCACATCGATCTGGCTACCGTGTTCGTTCGGATATTGCATTCAACGGCGATGGGGCGGTTCTTTCTTTGGGAGCAGGATTGCGAAATTGAGTTTCGGGAAGTTCCTTATGATGTTGTATTGACCTCAGACTATCATGGAAGTCCTACAGCCTATGTCGTCAACACGTGCGAGAGTTTAAGGTGCCAGATCGAAGACCATGAAGGGCCGTTTGATTTCGGCATGTTGGAAGATTTTTTGAGAGATGGGTATTTTGATTATTTGATTGGGCCTTTTACCTTTACTTCTGATGAGCATCTTGCCGTGAGTTGGACGACGGGCCGTGAGAGTGGTTTTAGCGAAGACGATCTCACAGCATTGCGGGAGGTGACGGAACCGCTTGCCCGTATGACCGAGATCTTGGCCTAGCGTCGAGTTACCGGCAATTTGCTGAAGGCCTATCTTGGCCGAGACGCCGCCGGCGAACGCATTCTGCACGGAGCGGTCGCAGCAGCACTCAGCGATGCCGAACGGTATCTCAACGACACACCATCGCTCCTCTTGTGCCGCAACACGTTGGAGCAGCAGGGCCTCGAGATCCCGTCAGGGGTGCGAGCCGTATCGGCGGCCGTAATGCACATCGCACAACGCCAAAAAGAAGGTTGGGCCTGTATGCTGGCTTAGGCGTGCTACGGTCTGGATATTTGGAAATCAGTGGGCCAAGAGCATCGTGGCGGTCAAATCGTTCTTTGGTCTCGACTCAAGGTCCCCTTCGCTCTCTATTGAATGCAGCGACATTGTTGTAAATTCAGATTGAATTGAGCTGATCCAAGACAATCAACGCGACGGAACAAATTTGGTTTGACCCAGCCTATCTCGACGCTCAACCACAAGAAAACGGGGCAAGAATGGGACACTTTATAGAGCAACGTCGGCGCGAGGTTTCGGTTCTTATTGGGGCCCTCATCATTTTAGTTCTTCTGAATGGGGGAACTCTCGCTCAGGATGCCGAGGAAGCCCCCGCGCCCGAGCCCCTGACAACCGGCGATCCCGGCATTGACAATGAGATACTGGTGTTGAAGCTCTTGCCACTAACGGCGGAAAATTTATCGGTCGAGGCGAGTAGCTGGTTAGAGCTCTTGAAAAAAGAAAATCAAGCCATAGCGGACGCCCAAATCGAGCTGTTTGATGCCAACGAAGAACAAGCGGAAACCATTCGTGAGCGAATTGCCGAACTGACATCAGAGCGGGACGCTGTCGGACGCAATTTTCTGGAGACGGTCGCAGCTCTGGAGAAAAAAGGGGGGAACCCCGACGAGGTGGCGGCTTATCGACAGTACTATGCCGCCATCTTCACCGAAGAGATAAGGATCACGGATTTTCAGACCTTGGTCGCCAAGGCCTTGGCCTGGTTGACAGATGAGGATGGCGGCATTCGCTGGGGCATCAGGATTGCCGTCATTATTGCCTCCTTTCTGGCTCTTCTCGTCGTCGCGCGCATTGTTCGCGGCCTTGCCGGCCGCGCCTTTCGCCGAATTCCCGACATCTCAGTCCTGTTGCAAGCGTTTCTGGTCGGCGTGATCTATTGGGTGACCATTGCCTTCGGGCTTATGGTCGTTCTCTCGTTTCTCGGGATTAATATCACACCGCTTTTCGCCTTGTTTGGCGGTGCCGCCTTCATCCTGGCGTTCGCGCTACAAGATACGCTCGCAAATCTTGCAAGCGGCATCATGATCATGATCAATCGCCCCTTCGACGTTGGCGATTATGTAAGCTCTGCGGGTATTGGCGGAACGGTGAAAAACGTATCCATTGCCTCAACAACCTTCGTCACCCCAGACAACCAAATCCATGTCGTTCCGAACAGCATGGTTTGGACCAACATCATCACAAATGTCACCAGCAGCGAGACGCGGCGCATCGATCTGTTTTTCGGGATTGGCTATGACGACAATATCGAACAAGCGCAGCAAGTCTTGGAGCAGGTGGTTGCCGCCCATCCGCTTGTGCTCAACGAGCCTGCACCTGTCATCCGGGTGAGTGAACTCGCCGAATCCTCGGTGAATTTCATCTGCCGGCCATGGTCAAAGACCGAAGATTATTGGACTGTTTACTGGGATCTCACGCAGCAAGTGAAGATTGCATTCGATCGTGCCGGCATCAGCATTCCGTTTCCTCAGCGCGATGTGCATATTCACCAGCTACCGCCAAAGACCGAGGCAGCACCCAACGCTGCGGCACCTGCGGGCACCGCGTCACCGGGAACGAGTACCCCCGCCCCGGCAGATCTTGAGGTGAGCAATGACGACAAAGGTCAGGAATAAGACCTTCAGATATTGGCGTTAAAGGTTCACGCAACGACGCGGATCGGTCGTTTGGCTAGCGGTTCTCCCAGGGCGTCGAAGGCTTTGGAGAAGGTGAAAGCGTAGGGGGTGGGGCCATGGGCGTCGAAATGATCAAGACGTTCTTTGGCCTCCTCAAGGCTAGGAATATGGCCGGCACTGATCCACCAGAGCGCCATATGGGCTTCATCGCGCTCGCGGAACCACTTTTTGCGGTTTTTGATGAAGTAGTGGTGGCGCGATTTATAGGTGAAAGTTCTTAAGCTTTCGATGTCTTCCCAAACGGTAAGGTTGGCGATGATACCTGTGCCCCAGGGGGTCGGCACGTCGAGGGCGCTGGTGCCGACATCGTCCTTGAGGCGCCAGACGAAGCCCGGGCTGTTCTCGCCGAGGGAATTGATACGGTAGAGATTATCGACGAACTCGGAAGCCTCGGGGCTCTCAGGGTCGACGGCCCAATGGGCGATATTGATTTGGGCCAGATGCATCGTACCGGATCCTTCTTGTCGAATGCGGGCGCTAGACCCAGCTCGCTAGCACGAGCTTGTGCCGACTGGCTAGTGGCGGGACAAGGACGACGTCAAGTCTTACGAAAGAGGAGATGAGGTATGAAACCAAGTGCTGCGCAACAGGCTAAGCCGGTGATGACGCAACCGATGCGGCGGCTTCAACCGCCCAAAGCCCGCCAAGCGCCCGTTCAAGTGCCTGCTAACAGCGATACGGACCAGCTCATCGAGTCCTTGAGGGGCCGGATCAATGATCTGGAGGCGAGGCTTGCAGCACTCGAGTCGGTGATTTCGGTACAGAATCAAGATGTGGTCATCAATTCGGCACAGAACGTGCTGATCCACGCGCAGGCCAATGTCGAGGTCTCCGCCTCGGCACGCTACAAGATGTCAGCGGCGATCGCCGAGTCGAACACGGCGATGCATAGTTGTTCGGGTGTGGTCAAATGCGATACACTGATCGCATCCTACGTCAACAGTACCAGCTACTCGCCCGGGGCGGGCAATATCTGGTAGGTGCAGCACCTTAATAGGTATGCATGATATCGCGCATGGCTTCGGCTTCGCTTTGCAGCTCGTCGATGCGGCGCTTGACGATATCGCCGATCGAGACGATGCCTGCAAGATTGCCGTCCTCGACCACGGGCAGGTGACGGATACGCCGTTGCGACATCAAGCCCATCATTGATGCGGCGCGGTCACTTCGTTTGCACGTCACGACCGAGGACGTCATATAGTTGCTAATCGGTTGCTCAAGAATGCTGGAGCCGCTCCGCCCGAGGCTTCGGACGACATCACGTTCCGAGAGAATTCCCTGGATTTTGTTGCCGTCTTCGCTCACCACCAGGGCACCGACATTGGCCTCGGCAAGCGCCTTGATGGCATCGTTAACCGTCGCATCGGGTTTGATCGTTGCGACATTCGTGCCTTTGCGATTGAGAATTGCTTCGATAGTCATGGCTCTACACCTCCCGATCGGTCACTGACCGCAAGGAAAACAGTATCACTTTGTACGCTCAGGCGGAAACATTCGTCCATCTCAGCATAGGAAATTTATTGTGTGTGGACTAGCGTGCCTTTGGGGTCATGCCGACGCGGCGATCATCGCGACCATGGTTGAGCGTCAACACCACCGCGGCCCCGATGATCGGGGCCAAATCATGTTGGCGGATGGCCAGGGAAGTCTAGGGCATTGCAGGCTTGCCATCATCGATCCCGAAGGCGGAAGGCAGCCGTTCGAAGGCCCTGATGACACCGCCCTGGTCGCCAACGGCATGATCTATAATGACCGGGAGTTGCGGGCGGCGATGACGGCAGCACCCTTCCGCACTGGCAGTGATTCCGAAGCAATCCTGCACCTGATCAACGGACACGGGGCCGGGGCGGTCGATGGCCTCGATGGCATGTTCGCCTTTGTTTACTATCAAGATGGCCAGATCACGGCCGCCCGCGATCCGATCGGGATCAAGCCGCTCTATACCGGCAAGGTCGGCGGCTCGTTGGCATTTGCATCGGAAATCAAGGCACTCGCTGGAATTGCCACGGAGATCGAGGAGTTTCCGGCAGGGCATCGCTTTACGACCGCCTCCGGTTTCGAGCGCTATTATGAGGTGCCCTATCCAGAGGCGTCTCGTGGCGATCTGCCAGGAACAGTTGAGGAGCTGCAAAAAACACTGGAGGCCGCGGTGGTGAAGCGGCTTCGAAGTGACGTGCCCTTTGGGTGTTTTCTCTCGGGCGGGCTCGATAGCAGCATTATCGCTGCACTCGCGAGCCGATACATTGATGGTCTCGAAACATTTGCCGTGGGTCTCGAGGGCTCGAGTGATCTCTTGGCCGCTCGTGTTGTCGCCCGGCACTTGGGCACCAAACATCATGAGTTAGTGATCGAGGAGCAGGACATCATCGAAGCCCTGCCGCGGATCCTGTTCCATCTTGAGACTTACGATCAGGATCTCGTGCGAAGTTCGGTGCCGACCTATTTCGTCGCCAAGTTCGCAGCTGAACGGGTCAAGGTCGTGCTGACCGGCGAGGGGGCCGACGAGCTTTTTGCAGGCTATACCTACTACCGCGACTATGACGATGGCGAGGCGCTGGCGCAGGAATTGAGACGCTCGATTTGCGCTATGCACAACATCAACCTGCAGCGTGTCGACCGCATGACCATGGCACATAGTCTCGAAGCGCGCGTGCCTTTCCTCGATACCTCAATGATCGCGCTCGGCGCCAAGATCCCTGTGGCGTGGAAACTCAAGGAAGAGAATGGCGCACGGGTCGAGAAATGGATCTTGCGCAAAGCTTTCGAGGATCTCTTGCCGCCCGAGATCGTTTGGCGCGACAAGCTCCAGTTCGATCAAGGCAGTGGGTTCGGAGATCTCTTGACCGCGACGGTGACAGGGTTGGGCCGAGACATCGGGGCCAATGGCGCCCGCTCGCCTGAAGAACGTTATTACAAAAAGCTGCTCGCGGAGGCCTACGCGGACACGCCGGAAGTTCTGGACCTAGTCGCCCATTGGGAGGACGGCGACGCGCGGGTGTGATTAGTGCGGCGGTGTGAGGTCGAGGAGATCGCGGGTTTCAGCAAGCGAGAGTAACTGCTGCGCGCCATCTGCCAGATAGATGAAGCGAAGCTGCTTTCGCTTGTCGACGAGCGTTTTCGGAAGCGGCGATACCTTGTGGCCGCCACCCAGGAGCGGTGAGACCGCAGCGATATCGACGCGAAGTTCGGTCTCCACGCGCAACAATTCGAGCTTCTCGCCATTTCTTTCGCCAATGAAGGGAATGCGCGCGACACGCAGAAAGCTCGTGGGGTCCGAGGCCGCCTCGAACGCCTCGACAAAAGCCTGCTCGACCATATCGAGGTCGGCTTCGCTCGCGGCTTGAGGCTCGTGGTCATGGTGATGATGGTCGAGATGCGGCGTTTGCCACTGAACCGGCTTGCGCCCGTTGGAGTTGTGACCAGGTCCGTGTGCCATCAATAGCTCACCGGCTTGTCGATGATCGATTTGTGGGCGCCGAGCTTGTTGTGAGCGACCAGCGTGCCCAAGGTCTCGACAACCACGCGAACGGCCAAAAGAGCCGTGATGTCGGAGGTGTCATAGGGCGGGCTCACTTCGACGACCTCGAGCCCGCAAATTCCTTCCTTGACGACCGAGCCCAAGAGCTTCAGCGCCTCGCGCGGCAGAAATCCGCCGGGCTCGGGCCATCCCGTCCCTGGCACGAATCCGCAATCCACGCTGTCGATATCAAAGCTGATATACACGGCATCGGCACCATCCCAGGCAAGCTCAAGGGCTATCTCGGCTGTCTTCTCGATGCCGAGCTTTTCCATATCCGCAATGGTGAGGACATTGGTCTGCCGCTTGCGGGCTTCGGCAACGCCGGGCCGTGGCACTTGCCAGCCGCCGATGCCGACCTGGACGAGATTCTTGGCCGGCACATTGGGAAGCTCGGTCGCCCAGTACCAAGGTGTCGTGTGCATCCGCTCATCGAGATCTTTTTCCTGGATATCGATGTGCCGGTCGAAATGGATGATGCCGATGGTCTTGCTGGTATTCTCGGCAATGCCGTGCACACAGGGAAAGCCGATCGAGTGATCGCCACCGAGCATGATGGGAAGGGCGCCCGAGGCTGCGACATGGGCGACACCACGGGTGATTTGATCGAAGCTCTTTTCGAGATTGGCCGGAATGGTGAAAACGTCACCGACGTCGGCAAGCGTCATTTGTTCCCTGAGATCGACGCCTAGTTCGTAGTTATAGGGAGTGTAGAGGGCGGAGATCCTGCGAATGCCTTGCGGACCGAAACGCGTGCCCGGACGGTAAGTTGTCCCGCTGTCAAAGGGGATGCCGAGCACGGCCGCATCATAGTTTCCGACATCGCGGACATTCTCCACATAGGGCGCCTTCAAGAAGGTATTAATGCCCGCAAAGTGGGGAAGCTCGCCGCGTGCAAAGGTGGGGATCGAGGGATCGGTGATGCTCTCCGCACCGGGAAGGCCCATCTCGAGTGCCCAGGCTTCTTCGCGTTTCCAGCCGGCATCCGGGAGGCGGCCTTCGGCTTCGATCGCTTTCCATCCCTGGCTGTTGAGCTTTTCGTAAGTCGGGTGGTGATAGCGGCGCGAACCCGGCAGTGTTCGGGGAGTTAAGCGGGTCGTGCGCGGACGAGGGATCATGCGGCCTCCGGTTCGAGTTCCAGTTTGTTATAGCCAGGCAAATCATAGGTGATCGTGGCACCATAGACTTCAGGTGCCTGGGGATCGCGGCGGACCTTGTCGAACGTGAGCACGCGCGTGCCGAGCGAGAAAGCCTCCTTGAGATCATGAGTTACCATGAACACCGTCATCCGTTCTTCGCGCCAAAGGCGTTTGGCAAGGGCATGCATGTCTTGGCGGATGCCCGGATCGAGGGCGCCGAAGGGTTCATCGAGCAGCAGGATGCGCGGCTTGAGGATCAAGGACTGCGCAATCGCCAGCCTCTGCTGCATGCCGCCCGAAAGCGAACTCGGCAGGCTGTCCCGCGCACGCTCCAAGCCGACGCAGGTGATCATCTCGTCCGCTTCCTCAATGGCGCGCTTGCGCGTCGCGCCGAACAGTCTGCCGAGGACGGGGCTTGCGCCGAACTCGAGACCCAAGAGCACGTTTTGCAGCACAGTAAGGTGCGGATAGACGGAGTAGCGCTGGAAGACGATGCCGCGATCCGGGGTCGGCTCTTCGGGCAAGGGTTTGCCATCGATCGTGATCGCCCCCTTGCTCGGGCGTTCCTGACCCAAGAGCATGCGCAGAAAAGTGCTCTTGCCGCAGCCGGAAGCACCGACCAGTGTCACGAAACTCGAGGAAGGGATATCGAGATTGATAGCTTCCAGGACCGATGTCTCGCCATAGCTCTTCCACAAGCCTTCAATTTGGACGGCACTCATGCCTTGAGGCTCCAGGCGAAAGCACGGCGATGAAGCTGATTGAGAAGCACGTCCATGAGAAAGGCTAGAAGTGTAATCCAGGCGACATAGGGAAGAATGACATCCATGGCGAGAAAGCGGCGCACGAGAAAAATGCGATAACCCAAGCCCTCGGTTGCGGCAATGGCTTCGGCGGCGATGAGAAACAGCCAGGCGGGACCAAGCGAGAGCCGCACCGCACCGATCAGCCGGGGCAAAGTCATGGGGCTTACGATCCTTACCACCATCTGCCAGGTCGAAGCGCCCAATGTCTGTGCTTTGATCAAGAGCTCGCTTGGCATTTCACCGACTCGAAAGGCGATGTCGCGGGTAATGAAGGGTGTGATCCCGATGACGATAAGGACGATTTTGGAAAGCTCGCCCAAACCGAAAGCGATAAACAGGATAGGCAGAAGTGCCAATGGCGGTACAACGGAGATCACGGCGAGCACAGGCGCCAGTGTGGCGGTCGCCACGGGGATAAGGCCGATGGCGATGCCGAGCGTGAAGCCGATAGTGGCGGCGATGGCGACGCCGATGACTAGCCGTCGCAAACTCGCACCCGTATCGGCCCAAAACAGATAGTTGCCTGAGCGCTGATCCGTCTCCAACGCCATTTCCTTCATCGCCGCAACGAAGCTCGATGGAGCCGGCAACAGCTTGTCCTTGGGATTGTCCTCAAGTCGTGCTTGCGATGCCGCCAAATAGGTCAGGATGATGAGAACGAAGGGCAGAGCGGCCAACAGAAACCGAAAGGGTCGTGCCGGCTGCTGATTGATGAGCCGCCTCATGTCAATCGTTCTCGGTCAGGAGTTTACAGGCTGCCGTCCGCAGCCATCTCCATATAGTCCGCAATAAAGCGAAGTCTGACATTCTCGGGATCACCCAGGACTTCGTCGCCGGGGAATGCGATCCCAACAAAATCCTGGCCGCCTTCAAGCAATCCATGGCTGTCGGAGAAGATGCGGACATTGTCCATGGTCTCGATGAGATCCGGGCTTTCGGCAAAGGCAACCGCTTCGGCCGGCTCGTAGAACATGTTGGTCGACGAGAGCAGCATCTCATAGCACAAGAGATCAGTCCACGAAGCTTCGACCATGGCAGTCTAGGCGTCGATCGCGGCCTGGTCCGTGCCGGCCATGATGCTCATCGTCTCATACCAGGCGCCCACTAGGGCCTTGCCGAAATCGGGATTGGCCGCGAGGACCTCGGTATTGACGACCATCATGTCGATGATCTCACCCGGAATGCCGCTCGAGTCGAAAAGCTTGGTGGCACCGGGATAGGCTGCAACCTCGGCGAGCAAGGGGTTCCAGGTGACGACCGTCTCGACGTCATCGGTGGAGGTGAAGACCGAGACCATATCGGCGTCGGATGTGTTGACCACACCAGCGAGATCGCGCTCGGCAAGTCCATTCATCTCGAGCGCCCTGGCAAGCAGATAGTGCGAGACGCTCAGTTCCACGAGATTGACTCGGCTATCGGCAAGCTCGGCGACGGATGTCGCGGTCTTGGAGACAATGCCGTCATTGCCGTTCGAGAAGTCACCGAGAATGAGGGCCGTGCTGTCGACACCGCCAACGGCCGGGATGGTGAGGGCGTCCATATTGGTCATCACGCATCCGTCAAATGCACCGGCGGTATATTGATTGATCGATTCGATGTAGTCGTTGATCTGCACGACCTCGATCTCAATGCCGTATTTATCCGCCCATTTGTCGACGATGCCGGCATCCGCGGCATAGCCCCAGGGCATCCAGCCCACATAGATCGACCAGGCAATGCGGAAGCTGTCACGTTCCTGGGCTGAAGCGGACATGCTCCAGGCCGTCACACACAGAGACGCAACCGTCAGCAGTTTCAGAAATCTCGTCATCTCGGACTCCTTTTTGTCAAAAGACCCGAGACGTGGTGATGGAGGCTCGGGGGGAAGGCCACATCGGCACACCACCTATCGAGTCTCCCGGGCTTTTCCCCCGCCGTGGCTCCGCGTCAGGTCGCCGACCGGAAACGCGGGAGTGCGTCTCTTGGACCAGGCGCTGCCTCCGAATATCATGGAGGCAGCCGGAACCCTAGACGCATTATGTTCTCATACTTCGCAAGCTGCGTGCCAACGACCAAGCCGTGCGCATTGGAGCTTGCCTTCTGCTGGCACTTAAAGAACTGCCCGAAGTTCGGGCTTGTGCTCAAAAATCAGGCATAAGAGTTAGTCAGTGTGAAAAACCTCGCGCATGGGGGCCCACCATTCGCCCTCAGCTCGTGTCGAGAGTGGCTCCTGCATCGGGCCGCATAGCTCCCACCATTTTCGCGTGACCTCATGCTCTCTCATCTTCGCCATGTCGGCCTCGAAATCGGTGCCGTGATATTCGAAATAGGCGAATAGGAGGTTTTCAGGCTCGCGCAAAAAAATCGTGTAATTCTTGATGTTACATTCTTCGATTCTGGCCAAAACCTCCGGCCAAACATTCGCATGCTCGCGAACATAGTCAGCAATCCGCTCCGGTTTGATCCCGGTCATGCTTCCTTTGCGTTGCATCGTCGAGCCTCCTTTGTTGTTGGTGCGATTGCCAGTTCCGTCCCATGGCGCTGTTGCTCGAAATCTTCGAGCGATATGTCTCTGGTCTCAGGTGCTATGCGCCAGGAGAAGACAATGATGAAGAGACGGAACTCCGCATACAGGCAAGATGTGAGATCGTCGCCGGCTCATCAGCGCAGAATTGAAACCAGAAAGACCACGATAAAGTTCATCAACCAATTGGCACTAGCGGCGGGTGTCATGTCCCAAGCTCCGAGGCACAGCGGGATGAATCCGGACACCTAGGGCCAAGAAAGTGGGCTAAGGGCGACCGCGAAGAATGCGATAAAGAGAACCAACCTACTTGTTCTGGAGCCCCCTTGTTCTTGACCTCCTGGGACGAGCTTGTGTTCGACCCGCTGACGCGACATTGACGGTACGCATGCACCGTGTCTCATGTTGCACAGTGACGCTCGAGGAGAACTGATGGCGGCAAGCATTATCGACGGTAAGGCAGAGGCGGCGAGTTTGCGCGCCGAACTGGCGAAGGAGGTTGCGGCTTTCCGAGCCGCCCATGGCGTCGTACCGGGGCTTCGCGTGATCATAGTCGGCGAGAACCCGGCAAGCCAAAGCTATGTCCGCACCAAACGCCGGATGGCGGGCGAGACCGGCATGTCGGGCGAAGTGATCGAACTCCCAGTCAGTGTTTCAAACGATGAGCTGCTTCGAGAGATCGAACGACTGAACAATGATCCGGCGACCCATGGCATTCTCGTGCAGTTGCCTTTGCCCAAGCAAATCGATGACGATGCCGTGCTCCTTGCCATCAGACCTGACAAGGATGTTGATGGATTTCATCCGATCAATGTCGGCAAGCTCTTTTCACTCACTGGCTCGCTTGACGGTGATGCCTTGGTGCCGTGCACGCCCTATGGTTGTTTGCATCTCTTGCACAGGGTCCTTGGTGAAGGCGTGCTCTCCGGACGTCATGCCGTCGTTATTGGCCGCTCCAATATTGTTGGCAAACCGATGGCGGCTTTGCTGTTGAGTGCCAACTGTACGGTGACCATCGCCCATTCGAGAACGCGAAACTTGCCGGAGTTTTGCCGGACAGCGGATATTTTGGTGGCGGCTGTAGGCCGTCCGAAGATGGTGAAGGGTGATTGGATCAAGTCTGGAGCCACTGTGATCGATGTGGGCATCAATCGTATGCCGGCGGATGATGGCCGGAGCCGGCTGGTTGGCGATGTCGATTTTGCCGAAGCAGTGGAGGTTGCAGGTTGCATCACACCGGTGCCGGGTGGTGTTGGCCCCATGACCGTGGCCTGCCTCTTGCGCAACACGATAGTTGCGGCACGCCGACAGATCGGGGAGGGAAAGGCATGATCGAAACGGCGCTCATTCTCGTCACGCTCGGTATGGCGCAGACCTCGGGCGTGATCAGTCCCGGCCCGAGCTTTTTGATTGTGGCGCGTACCTCGATTGCCGAATCGCGGCGAGCCGGTGCCATGACGTCTCTGGGACTCGGTTTCGGTGCCGTATTTTGGGCGAGTGCGGCACTCTTCGGCCTGACATCGCTCTTTGACGTGGCCCCCTGGTCCTATCTTGCCGTCAAACTTGCCGGTGGATGCTACCTTCTCTATCTTGCCTGGCAGCTCTGGCGGCATGCCAGAGAGCCGCTACCGGAGCTGCGCCACGCGCCGTCGCGCCATGGTGCTGCGGTGCTCCGTGGGCTTCTCACGCAGCTCACCAATCCCAAAACCGCGATATTTTTCGGTTCGATCTATGTCACCCTACTGCCGAGCCATCCGAGTTTCACAATGATCACGCTGGTGCTTTCGCTCGTCTTTGTGATCGAGATTTCCTGGTATCTGATCGTCGCTTTCGTGCTCTCGAATGCAAGGCTTCGTGCGGGCTATGCGCGGATTAAGACGTGGATCGATCGGGCGACCGGAACATTTCTGGGGCTTCTCGGCACAAAGCTCATCGCCGATCATTGAGCCTGACTTGATTTTGGGGGCTGGTGCCGCACTTCATAGCCGCAGGCTGTGAAGGAGCTGGCTTATGGGTCGTAACATCTTGGTAGTGTTGCTGGCAGCCGCGCCGGCTGCTGCAGAAGCTGCAGACCAGAACCTTTCCGCGCTTTACGAGCTCCGATGGGAAGGGGTGACGGTGGGCGAATTTGCGCTCGATGTCGAACTGGATGAAACCACATATAGCGTTACTTACGAGGCGCAGAGCCGAGGTTTCGTCGATTTACTCGCCAATTTTCATGGCGAAGGTTCGAGTAACGGCCTGCGCGAAGACAACCGTTTTCAGTCCTTGGGATTTCGCGGTAGCAGCCGATGGCGCGGCGGCGGCAGCCGCTGGACTGTCGCGTTCGATCGTTCCGGCAAAGTGACGAAAATCGAGGTTCCTGAAGACAGCATCGATGATCGTGAGCAGGTCGCTGAAGAATTGAAGGTTGCCCCGGACCCTTTTTCCTTGGCCCTTGATGCATTGATGATCGTCGAGCCGGGCTCGCAACTAAAGGGACGAAGTTTCGACGGCAAACGTGCTGTTGAGCATCAAATCAACTGTCCCGAGAGTTCGGACCAACGGCCGAAGACACTCGAATGCTCGATGCGGGGTCATGTCATCGGCGGTGGCTCGCGCGAGTGGAACGAACGGGCGCGAGAGGAACAGCAGACGCGTCGTCCGATGCTGCTCACGCTCGAGGACGGCATTTTGGATGGCCATTACTGGCCGGTCCGCATGGATATTGAGAGTTCCTACGGCGAAATCGAGATCGAGCTTGTCGACACGGTCCAGGAAAGCGATCAGAGCTGAGACGGTTGACCTCGGTTCGGCCGCTTGACAGAATTGTGGGCCAGCGATCATCAACTAGGAATTCAGCCTTGTCGACACCTTTGCGGATCTTTGATGGCCACAATGACGTGCTGTTGCGTATCCTCAGAGATCCTGAGCGAGGAATTGACATGTTCCTCGAAGGTTCGACCAATGGTCATCTGGATCTTCCGCGAGCGCGCGAAGGCGGCTTTGCAGGCGGGCTCTTTGCGGTATTCGTGCCGCCCAGGAAAATGCCGAAGCCAACGCAAGCCAGTACCAGCGATTTGCCGGCAGGCACGATCGAGTCGGGCTATGCGCTTGCGACAGCCATGGCGATGGTGAGCGCGCTTTATCGGCTCGAGCGTGCATCGCAGGGTCGCATCAAAGTCGCCCGAACGGTTGCCGAGATACGATCCTCCCTGGATGATGGGATTATGGCACCGGTCCTGCATTTCGAGGGGGCCGAGCCCATTGATGAAGGCTTGGGCAACCTTGAAGCTTTTTACGCTGCAGGTCTTCGTTCACTTGGATTGGTGTGGAGCCGCCCCAATAAGTTCGGCAATGGCGTGCCCTTTAAGAATCCAAGCTCATCCGATATCGGCGAAAGCTTGACTGCTGCAGGTGAAGCCTTGGTCAAGGCATGTAGCGAACTCGGAATTCTCATCGATGTTTCGCATCTCAACTGGAAGGGTTTTTGGAAGGTCGTCGAGCTTTCCAACAAACCAATCGTCGCGAGCCATTCCAATGCGCATGCGATTTCTCCTGCATCGCGCAATCTCACCGATGATCAGCTTAAGGCCATTCGCGAATCAGGCGGATTGGTGGGCTTGAACTTTTCCGTCAGCGAGGCGCGGCCGGACGGCAAATCGAGTGCCGATACGCCGATCGACGTCTACATGCGTCACCTCGACTATTTGTTGGAGAAAATGGGGGCGGATGGTGTGGCGATCGGCTCGGACTTCGATGGCTGCATCGTCGCCACACCTGTTGGCGACGCCGCTGGCTTGCCTAATCTTGTCACTGCAATGCGCGGGCGTGGGTATGATGGCGATGTAATTGACAAAATTGTTCGGGAGAATTGGCTTCGCGTATTAAATTCCGTTTGGCATCAATAGTTTTACATCACTTCTTCATCGCATCGCCGTGAGTAGTATTGAGTTTCATGCCATCATGAAACGTCCCTAAACGAAGCGCGGGAATACTTATTTTTCACGCTCGGAGGGACAAGTCATGCTTGAGGATCTCTTTGCTCAGGCGAACGCTGATGCACGTTTGCTGATTACCGTCGAGAACCTGGCGCCGTCGGATGGCGGCACATTCATCACACCGGTTTGGGTCGGTGTCCACGACGGCACATTCGATCTCTATGATCGCGATGAGCCCAATTTCCGGTTGGGTCTGGAGCGGATCGCCGAAGACGGAAGCGTCGACACAATCGGCGACGAGTTTCAAAACGAACAGCCCGACGGTGTCGCCAATGTCATTGCCGGCTTTGACGGTGTGCCTGGGCCGATCGATCCGATCGAAGCGGCGAGTGTCGTGCTCGATATCGAGGATCCAGCCCTCAATCAGTTCTTCAGCTTTGCAACGATGGTGATCCCCTCGAACGACGCCTTTCTCGCTTCGCCCGGCGATCCAGAAGGCATTCAACTCTTCGATGAAGAGGGCAAGTTCCTAGGTCCGGTCGAGTTCATTCGCACGGGCGACGATGTTTTGGATGCCGGGACCGAGGTCAACACCGAGGAAGATGCGGCGTTTCTTAATCAGACCGCGCCCGATACCGGCATTGACGAGAATGGTGTTGTCGCCACGCATCCTGGCTTCAACGGATCGATCGGCAATCCCGACGCGACACCGGTAAACATCCTTGGCGGTACCACGGCACCAGGTGCTGTGATCGATCCGTTTCTTGGTGATTTCACACGAAGCGGTGGCGATGTTCCGCTGTTACGGGTGACCGTCACGGAAGCGCCCGATCCCTTGGCCGCCTTCAAGACCGCCTATCCTGCCAATCCCTTCGATCCAAGCCAGATCGCCCCGGGTGATGTTCCGGGTGACGATGGAGGCAGCGTCTATTTCACCTTCATCGATGAAGACGCCAACAACGACAACACGGTTGGCTACTATACCTACGATCTCGAAAGCGGCGTCATCGACGAGGGCTTCGTCCTCTTCCCGTCGACAGAAGATGCAACGGTAGGCGATGCGGTTAAAGTCGAGGTGGGCGAAGGTCACGGAATCGTCCCCTTCCTCATCCCCGAAGGCGGTGAGCTCGGGATCGATTTTTCGGCCTTCAGCACAGGTGGCATTACCTTCGAGAACCCCGAGACCGAGGCCCCAGCAAGCATCTTCGATGATGTCCCGCCCACCGTGCTGGCGCTTGGCACAGCCACGGATCTGATGCCGTTTCATGGTTTGGACGGAGATCCGGACGACAATGTCAATCCTCTCAATCCAGATGATCTCGAGCAGGCCAATGTGGTGGCACTCGATGATCTAACGGTGTTCGCATTCGAGGATGTTCGCGCAGGTGATCGCGACTTCAACGATGCGGTTGTTGCAGTCAGCGAGACAGAGCTGGCGCCTGAGTTGGTTCAGGAATTGAACGCCATTCTCAATCCGGACGGCTTTATCAATCACGTTGACGACGGGGCGTTTACCGACATTCGAGCCGACGGTGCGCTCGACTTCGAAGGACTCTTGGAGGTCGGCGAGAATGGCGGTCTCTACGTCAATGTGCACAGTCTCGATTTCGGGGCGGGCGAGGTGCGCGGACAACTCGCCTCCGTCGAGGACAGCGATCCCGATGTGGTCACGCTCGAGGCCGAACTGACGCCTGAGGCCGAGGTCGTGCCCGACGGCGCACCCGATCCTGCGGGCCAAAGCGATGCGGAAGGCTTTGCGCGTGTCGTCATTGATACGACGAACCAGACCTACGATGCCCATGTTGTGGTCGATGGTATCGAGCCTTCCGAGCTTGCGCCGGTTGGCGGACCCTCGGTCAATAGTCCAGTCCATCTCCATATCGGCGGTCCCGATGAAAACGGGCCGATTGTCATCAATCTCGGATCACCAGGCGGCGAAGGTGAGATCACGCCGCTCTTTCTCGATGACAACGGCGTCATCTAATCTTGCGCCCAAGGCGAGCCACGAG
>CAYPOV010000056.1:0-17809 GCA_964412385.1 uncultured Geminicoccaceae bacterium | reverse complement strand
GAGGGCGGTCCAGGAGCAGATGACGGGACGTTCGGCGACGTCTTCTTAAAGGACGCGATCGTTGACCGATCGGATGGCACGCAAAAGGACTTGGGTGAAGAAAAGGTCTTCATCGCGTTTGCCGGCATTGGCGGCTCCTTCAGGGAGATTGCCGCGGACCAATTCCTCGTAGCGTTGGGGTTCTGCCGCGAGTACCCCACCAAGTCCGCCGAAGCGTTCGAGCATCGCCTTGGCCAGTGGCTTGGTGTCCCTGCGCCAGACGCTGAAAAAAAGAAGCAGTTCGAGCAGCTCGTAATCGGCGAGGGCATCGGGGCCGGCATCCATGAAGCGCTGGCGCAGGCGTTCGCGGTGGCCGTGATAATGTTTGGAGCCGTAGGCTTCGAAACTGGTGGCTTCTTCGGCGAGACCTCCCGAGGTTTTAGTTCGTGGAGCGGCAAATGATGCCGATGGAGCATTGTTCGGATCGAGCACGGCCGCGACCGAGGCGAGATCAGTGAGGCGCCAGCGTTGTTGGGTGCTTTCCCAGCGTCCGCCCTGTCGTTTGATCATGTCTTTGAGTGGAAAGGTGGCGCCTTGAAGGAAAAAGGCGGGACGGCCCTCATGCTCACCTTGATGGAGTGCGATGTCGCGTGCGGCGAGATTCGATTTGATGGCATCGAGGTCGTGAGGCTGGTCCACCGACAATCACCTGAGAACGACTGCGCAAGTGCGAGTTATTCAACTAATGGGATAGTTCTGTGGATAGATATCTCGTCATGGTTGATTTGGCAAGCATGCGCTCTGATTTCGACACCGGTTTGCTGTGCATAGCGAAACGCGTCGGCATAGGCCGGATCGATATCGCCGGCGATGCTGAGCGCGTCGACGTCGCTGCGTTGGGCGATGAAGAGAAGGGCTGCCCGCTCGCCCTTTTCGGCGAGATTTGCGAGCGAGCGCAGGTGTTTGCTTCCGCGTGCGGTGACCGCATCCGGAAAGGCGGCGAGATTGTCGGCGGCATCAGCGCGCCGCCAGGTGACATTCTTGACCTCGAGCCAGATGGTTGTGCCGTCTTGGCTGGTGAGCTTGAAATCGTGGCGGGTTCCTGCCTCGATGCGGGGTTCTCGAAGAACGCGTTGAAGCGGCCCCCAGTGATCGATGGTGCCGTCTGCGAGGCCTTCGGCGACCAGGCGGTTGGCATTGGCCGTGTTGACCGCCACTTTGGTGGCGCCTTGTTCGATGAGCTGAACGGAGTAGGCGAGGCGTCTTTTGGGATTGGTGTGATGCGAGAGCCAGATCCTGGCATCCGCCACGGCGAGACCGGGAAGACGTCCGGGATCGGCAAGATGAGCCGTGATGGTGGTGCCGCCATCCGGGCCCTCTTCGGGGATGGCGTCGACGAGAAAGCGTTTGTAGCGTTGGATGAGGCGGGCCGGGATCAGAGGGGGCGGGAGTTGCAATCCGGTTCCTTTGTTGGATGGGCCGCGTTGCGGCTGTGGTGTCGGATAGGCCGCGTTGCGGCTCGCGTGTTGGATAGGCCGCGTCGCGGCACGCGAGAGTGGAGTATTGGATATCGATGAGTGAGAGCGAAACGACGCCTGTGACCGCAGCGCTGATTATCATCGGCAACGAGATATTGTCGGGCCGAACGGTGGATGCCAACCTGCCGCATATCGCGAAGCGGCTCAATGAGTGGGGCATTCAGATGCGGGAGGTGCGGGTGGTCGCCGATGTCGAGGCGGAGATCATCGAGGCGGTGAACGCCTGCCGGGCGAAGCATCGCTATGTGTTCACGACCGGCGGGATCGGTCCGACCCATGACGATATCACGGCGGCGGCGATCGCCAAGGCTTTTGGCCGCAAGTATGAGCGGAATGCGGAAGCGGAACGGCGTCTCTTGGCGTATTATCCGCCCGAGAAGGTGAACGAGGCGCGGATGAAGATGGCGGACATGCCGGAAGGGGTTGCGCTGATCGATAATCCGGTGAGCACGGCGCCGGGTTTCATTATCGAGAACGTGCATGTGCTGCCGGGCGTGCCCAAGATCATGCAGGCGATGTTCGAGGAACTCCGCAATGCGCTTGAAGGCGGCGAGGTTGTGAAGAGCCGGACATTGGTGTGTTTCAGACCCGAGGGCGAGCTGGCACAGCCCTTGGGAGAGATCCAGTCGCGTTGTCCGGAAATCGATATCGGCAGCTATCCGTTTTTTCGGGTGGGGCGGTTCGGAACGAGCGTTGTTTTTCGCGGTGTAGATGAGGACGCGCTGGGACGGGCGTATGAGGCACTTGTGGCCTATGCCGAAGGCGAGGGGATCGAGACCGAGCGCGTCGCGTTCAGTTAGGAGGACGGTTGCGATAGACCTCGAGCCTGGGCGATGCGCGGCCGTTGAGGACGTGGGGTTTTTCGACGATCACGCGGCAGGCCTCGATCTTGGGGTCGTCGAAGCAGCAGGCGATGATTTCTTCGGCGATGGTTTCGATGAAGTCGGTGTGCGGGCGATCGGGGCCAAATTGCTTGTCGATAAAGCCGAACACCCGAGCATAGTCGATGCAGTCGTCGAGCGCATTAGGGGCAAGTGCGCCGCGGTGGCGATACATCTCGATGGAGATGACCAAGCGCTGTCGCTTGCCGGGCACGCGCTCCCAATCGATGAGGCCAACGGGGATCTCGATGGCGAGATTGTCGAGGCTAATGCATTCATAGTCGCTATCGGACCATTGAGGGCGGCGCATGATCGAGGTCCTTATCGGGTTGCAGCGGATTGTGGTCCGCCAGTCTTGCGGGCATCGCATTGACGGCGTTGGGCGCGGGGGTCACAATAGGAATACGGTGGCCGCATGCCAAGCGGGCGTGGTGGAATCGGTAGACACGAGGGACTTAAAATCCCTTGCCACACAATGGCTTGCGGGTTCGAGTCCCGCCGCCCGCACCATGGACATTAAGAGGCCGGGCGTTCCTGGAACAATGCGGATCGTTGCGCAGGCGATGGAGCATTACGGTGTTGGTTGCGCGGTTACGGATCCGTCTGTGGCCGGATTGATCGGGCCCGTGCTCAGGACATCGTTGATCAGATCGTAGAGAGAAGGATAGTTGAGCGCGCCGCCGAACTCGCTGTCGGCCTGGCTGTAGATCAGCTCGAGACGACGATTTTGGGCGTTGCTGTTGAGAAATGAGTTCTGGGTGAGCACCAGGTCAAAAAGAAGTGCGTTGAGGGTTGTGGGATCGCGCTCGAGAAAAATCAGCGCGTCAATATAGGCACGAGCGACTTCGTCCGGTGGCGGCGGCGGAGGCGTGTCGAACTTGCCTGGCAGTTCGTTGATCTCAAGCGAGGAGGGCGTCCTTGTGGCCGGAGCCTCCGCTAGCATCCTTTGCCGCAATGTGTCGGAAAGAGCTTCCTCTTGGGTCTTGGTTTCCATGAGCTGCATGGCGAGGCTGCGGCGGTCGACAAGTGTGTCCGGCATAGCCGGGCGCGGCGGTACGTCATTGAGCTTGGGGTCGTGGTCGAGCGATTCCGGTAATGGCGCAAGATCACTTGGCGGCTCCGGAAAAATGCAGGCCGTCGGTGCAACAAGAAGCACCAGACAGATTGCGCCTCTAACGACACGGTGCGAACGCGGCCAACGCGACGACATCATCGACGTCGTCGGTTCCGACGGATTCGTTGTGCCAGCATTGGTGTCGAAACGTCTGGGTGAACTCATGGGACGGCACTATGGCGAAGGTTGCGTCCGACGCAATACGCAAGCGTCGCACGCTTCTGCGAGAGTGGGGCGGCCTGTACGCCGGCATCGCCGCTTCTCTATCGAGAAGCTACGCGTTTCGCTTACTCATTGGTGCTCTTCGATCTCTCGAAGCCGTTTGTAGTTTTTGGGTGCTGCGCTGCTTCAATGTCGCCTTGGCATTCGCTGCGTTCCCCAAACCGCTGCTCGCCCTTTGCGATCGTGTTCGTTGCGGCCAATCCCAAGCCGTTAAGGTTTGGCAATGGGGCTAGGAGTAGCAGAAGTTAGTAGAATAGCCGTGTCGCGATGGTATTCTTATTGGCGATTTACATTTGCGGACGGTAGCCAGACAGCAAAATTTCCTCAGCCCGGATGTTCGTTGGCAGCGGATCACCGTTGGTCTTGCACGTCGATCCATGGGCTGAGGACATCAAGGTTGCGCAACGATCGCAAGCACCTCGCAAGTAGCTCATGAAGTGCCTCGAATTTTTTGTTGATGCCAATGCCCCCACTTGCCTCCAGAGGACGTTTTTCGAGTAAGGTCAAGTGAGCCTCATTGCCAATGCTCGACAAAATAGGCTGACACGTTCTTACATAATGAAATCCGCCGGGAATTGAAACTGAACGGCTTGTCGTGCACTTGTTAGCTGATCAGCTTGTCGTAGATGTCGATGAATGCGGGACCGGCCAAGACGACGAATAAGGTCGGCAGGATGAAAACGATCATGGGCACGGTCAAGGTCGCCGGAAGTCTTGCTGCCCTTTCTTCGGCGCGAAGCATGCGCTGCTCGCGAAACTCTGCAGAGAGAATGCGCAGGGATTGCGCAAGCGGCGTGCCGTAACGCTCGGTTTGGATCAAGGTGTTGACGACACCGCGTATCGAAGCAGTGTCGATGCGTTTGCCAAGATTGGCAAGTGCCTGTTTTCGATCGGGAAGAAATGTCAGTTCGATTGCCGTCAGCGCCAGTTCGTCCGCCAGTTCGGGACAGGATTGCCCCATTTCATCGGCAACGCGATGCAGTGCAGTGTCAAGACTAAGGCCTGCCTCGGCGCATATCACCAGAAGATCGAGGCCGTCGGGAAGGCCCATCTCGAGGGCTTTCTTGCGCTTGGTCGTTTTGTTGGAAATATAGAGATCCGGAAGGTAGAATCCGAAAAGTGCACTTCCAACGGAAATCAGGAGCTTCAGTGCAAAGGATAATTCATAGAGACCGCTATAGATAAATGCCGCACCGGCTATGCCGACACCGAACGGTGCGACAAGTTTGAAGAAAAGATAGGCGATCATCGCCTCGCGCGTTCGGGCGCCGGCGGAAGCAAGCCGGTCTTTGAGTTTTTGCGTCTGAGAATTTTGAAGTAGTTTCAGGGTCGTGACGACCTGAGACATGAAGTCCTTGCTCGCAGGACGACGTTGGCGGCGTTTCGAGCGTTGCCCCGCGCCGCGTTGCAGCTCCTCGCGCCTTGCTGCCACCATTTGGATACGCGAGAGTTGTGGGTCTCCGGCGAGAGCTGTGCGCAGGAACGAGACAATGGCAAAAAACGTCAGCAGGCCGACCCCAACTAGAAGTATCAGTTCGGGATCAATGCCCAATAGTGCTGCAACTTCCTCGAACTTGTTCATATTTCGAACCGCACCATTTTCGCAATGATAAGAATGCCGGTGAGCAAACTCGCTCCTGCCATCGCAAGCAGCAAATAGCCCCTGGGGTCGGTAAAGAGCGTCATAATGTAGTCTGTATTGACGAAGTAAATGACGCCAGCCATCACAAATGGCAGTGATCCGATGATCATCGCAGACGCACGGGCCTCCGATGACATCGCTTTGATCTTGAGTTTGAGCTGATGTCTTTTACGGATCATTGTTGACAAATTCTGTAGGATTTCAGCAAGATTGCCGCCAGTCTCTTGCTGGATTGAAAGGCTGATCACGAAGAATTTGAATTCCTGGATCTCGAGTTTATGGACCGCGGACCACAAAGCCTCGTCCATGGACATGCCAACCTGCAAATTGTGACTTATGCCGCGAAATGTGTTGCCGATCGGATCCGACATTTCTTCGCCTATCACTTTCATCGTTTCACTGATCGGCAGACCGGATTTGATGCCACGGACCATAAGATCGATGGCGTCTGGAAACAGAGCAAGGAATTTTTTACTGCGACGCTGGATCCTCATGCCGAGCCAAGTCTTGGGCAACCACAGTGCAGACACAAGGCCCAAGCCTGCAGACGCAAACAAAGGCAAATTCAAGACAAAGATACCGAAAAGAACTGCCGCAAGGCCGAGGGCGGCGCAGATCATGACGAAATCCGAAACGTCGATCGCAACACCGGATTTGTCCAGCTTGGTTCGTATCGCCTCCGCGTTCGGCACAATGTTCTTGAGCCTGGCACCAAATTGCCCGGATGCTGAGCGCGGTTTGCGGCGCCGCAGCATCGTCGCGGCTTCGCTCGAGCTTTCTTGGGTCTGCTCCCGGCTCGTCAAGCGTTCGGCGCGCTGATGTATCTTTCTCGAAGCGGCGTCGCCCGATCCGAGTAGTGCCCAAAGAAAAAGCACAGCGCACAATCCCAGAATGGCCGGAATGAGCCAATCGGCATCGATCATATGAAAAGGAATGTAATCAATCATGTCGTGGCACTGCTCATGACTTCGAGGAGCGCTTCCTCAAGGCCGAAATAGGCGGCACGCTTGCTGAAATGCGGTCGAACAGGTGCCGGCACAAAATCGCCTCGTAGCGTGCCGTCTCGATTTTCCCCTTGGTACTCGAAGACAAAGAGGTCTTGGAGGGTCACCACGTCACCTTCCATGCCGATGACTTCCGTCACATGTGTCACGCGGCGCACACCATCGCGCATACGGGCGATCTGAATGATGAGATTGACGGCGCCGACGATCTGCGTGCGGACACCACGAGGAGGCAGATTGGCAGCTCCCATGCCGACCATGTTCTCGAGGCGGGTGATCGCCTCGCGAGGACTGTTGGCGTGCAGCGTACACATCGAGCCATCATGGCCGGTATTCATTGCCTGCAGCATGTCCATGGCCTCGGCACCGCGAACCTCACCACAGATGATGCGATCAGGGCGCATGCGGAGCGCATTCTTAACAAGATCGCGCATTGTCACCTCACCTTGTCCCTCCAAGTTGGGCGGACGGGTCTCGAGGCGGACAACATGGGGCTGTTGCAGCTGAAGCTCGGCAGCGTCTTCGATGGTGACAACGCGCTCGCCATGATCGATCAGCTGCGACATTGCGTTGAGCATGGTGGTTTTACCGCTACCGGTGCCTCCCGAGATGACGATATTGAGGCGGCAGGCGGCGGCGATCTTTAAAACCTTACCGAGGGCTTCGCTGACATTCCGTTGCCGCATCATGGTGTCGATCGTGATCGACTTCTTCGAGAACTTACGAATCGAGATGGCACAGCCGTCGATCGCCAGTGGCGGAGCAATAACGTTGACGCGGCTTCCGTCTTCCAGGCGGGCATCACAAACCGGGCAGGTTTCGTCGACACGTCGTCCGACTTTAGTCACAATGCGCTGCGCTACATTCATGACATGGGCCTTGTCGCGGAACTTAATGTCGGTGAGTTCGAGTCTGCCGCGGCGCTCAACATAGATTTGGAACGGGCCATTCACCATGATGTCGGTGACACCCTCGTCGTCGACGAGCTGTTGCAGGGGGCCAAGACCAACCATATCGTCGACGATCGATTCGGTAAGTCTTTCCTGCTCCCGCGTCGACAAGGAAAGCCGCATTTCGGCGACGATCTCCTGAACAAGATCGAGAATTTGGCGCTGAAGTTCGTCTCGAGGAAGCTTAGCGGCTGCGGCCGCGTCGATGCGTTCGTAGAGCGCACTCTGGATCGCCGCTTGACTGCCTTTTTCTTGTTCCGCCTTCTTGGCATTCTTGACGATCGAGGAATTGGCGGGGTTGGCCTGCTTGATCAGCGGAGCTCGCGCCGGCGGCTTCGCCTGGCTCACCGCTGGTGGCGGGGGAGGCGAAACCGCCGGGACGGCGTCATGCGGCTGGGAAGGCGGCGCCGCCTCGGTCTCGCTACTGTTGACCACAGCCTCGTCCGCATGAGGCTTGGGCTCAGGATGTGAGGAACGTCGGCCAAACATGGCTATTTCCGATCACCGAACAGGTTGGGCAGGAACTTCCGTTTGCGCTCGCGCTCGCCGCCGCAAATTCTCTCCGCGAGAGCCCGCAACGCTTGAGCGGCGGGTGAACAGCTGGCAACAACAGGTTCGCCGACATTGCCGGCCGCTGCGACCTTGCGCGCATCAAAGGGAATGACGGCATCGATATGCCGGCCAACTCCTTTTTCGAACTCTTGTCTTGAAATCTCGCCGTTCTTGTGTTCGCCGATACGATTGGCGACGATCATGGTTGCCCCAGAGGCATCCATCGAGCCCAAAAATTGCTTAAGGCGCAGCGTATCACGCATGCCTGCGAGCGACATGTCCGTGACTAGGACGACATTCGTTGCCTCGCCTAAAATAGCATGAGCATGAGGGTCGGCAAAACGAGGCAAGTCGAGAATGACGAAGTGGAATTTGTGGCGAAGCTCGTCAATCAGCTTGCTGTTTGCTGAGGCATCCGGAATGATCGGCTCGTCGAGATTTTCTTCCGCGGCCAAAACGTGGAGCGTTTCGGAATGTTTGATGGTCGCACGCTCAACGAATAGGCTATCGATTCGATCGGGTTCCTGAAGGGCCTCGCGAAGCGCCCGATTGGGCTCGAGGTCAAGTGCCAAGGCAACCGACCCGAAATAAGGATCCAAATCGACCAATGCAACGCGCCTGCGACGGTGGTTGGCAATGCTCCACGCGCAATTGGTGGCGATCGTCGTTGCACCGACACCGCCGCGTGCGCCGATGACGGCCACGAGGCGTCCTAGACGATTTGTCTGGCGGGCTGGGTTGACACCCTCCAACGCGGTGACGATGGACCGCTGAAGAAGATTGGGCGTCACGGGCTTGACCACGTAGTCGCTGATGCCCTGACCCAGGAGCTCGCGAAACAGGCCGACATCATTGCGGTCGCCAAGTGCGATCACACGAACCCCCGGCTCGCAGACTTCCGCGAGTTCGTTGATGTCCGAGAGCGGCAATTGGCGTCCGGACAGGTCGACCAAGAGCAGGCGTGGCGAGCGGACCGTGCCGAGTTGCTTGATCGCGTCGCCGACATCGCCGCGGACCACCGACGCACTCGGGATCATGAGTTCGGCGATGACCTGTTCGACGGCTCGTCGACTTTCATCATCCGCAATAAACGCACGGAAGTTCGACTCCGAGGCGTCTTTGGATTTGTCACTCAATGTGGATGTCGCGTTCATTGGCTTGCGAGCTCCTTGTTGAGATCTTTGACCTCATCGGTGCGATAGCGCTCCACAGCGCCGACAGCTTGCGACCCGTCGCCCGGCCCCAGTTCGTTACCGGCGACAAGATTCCGTGGATCAGCAACCATCTCAGCGAGGTTGTTGGCTGTAGCGCAGCCGAGATTGCTGCTCGGCAAGTTCTGAGGATCGTAAGCAACAGGCCGGCTCCAATCCGGGCAGGGAGGTGTTACGCTGACATAAAGCCTAACCCGGACGGCAGCTCGCCGATCCTTTGCCATAGCCGCTTGAGTGGCCGGAGGCTGAGCGGCTCCGCGTTCCCCGTAAGCTCGCGTTTCGATCCGTGCGTCACGATATCCGAGGGCGAGGATCTGGGCTTTCACGGCGTCGACACGACGTTTCGAGAGGGCAAGATTGTAGCTGTCGCTCGCTCGGTAATCCGCATGTCCCGAAATCGCAATGATGCTGCCTCGGCCAGGTGCATTCGCATTGAGGAATTGCTCGAGCTTCTGTGCCTCTCCGGCTGTGATCTCGGCCTGGTCGGTGGCAAAATAGATCTCAAGCCCGTGTTCCTCGACGCGTGCCGTTGGTTCGGGCGGAAGTTCACTGCCATTGCTTACCGGATAACTCTGGCATGCGGCGACACCGATGCTCAAGCTGAGGGCCAGACAAATTGCTTGGGCTCGGCTCGATCGTGGGGCGATGCTCATGGTTCACTCCCTAGTTCAGCATGAAGCCGGCCGGACCAACGAGATGCGAGCCCTCGGCACTGGTTTCATTGGTTGATGATGGCGCGGTGGTCTCGGGATCGCGCGTGCGAATCAGGCGGCCCTGCAAGATGCGCTCGAGATCGCTCGCGATCTGCAAGCCATCGAGAGGTGTACGCAGACGATTGCGATCGTTCACCGGATTGACCAAATAGGCAGTCACGATAATCACCAATTCGGTCTCGTTTCGCTGAAAGCGTGATGAGCGAAAGAGCGTTCCTAGGACCGGTACGTCTCCCACACCCGGCACCTTTTCAACCGAGCTTCGCGTGTTGTTGGAGATAAGGCCACCGATCGCAAAACTTTGTCCGGTACCAAGCTCGATGGTGGTTTCAGCGCGGCGCACCTTGAGCGCCGGAATGATCAATTCGCCAAGACGAATAGCACCCTGATCGCTGAGCTCGCTCACCTCCGGCCGAACCTTGAGGCTGATCCGGTTCTTGTTGAGTACGGTCGGTGTGAAGGCGAGACTGACGCCGAACTCCTTGAATTCGATGGTAATCTCATTGTCATCTTGAGCGATCGGGATCGGGAACTCGCCACCAGCGAGGAAGCTGGCGGTCTCTCCCGACTGCGCCGTCAGATTGGGCTGCGCAAGCACGGTGATGAGACCTTCGCGCTCCAAGAGATCGACCATGCCGTTGACGATATTGCCGTTGTTCTCATAGGTCCCGACAACCGAGTTGGCAGTACCCGCTTCATCGACCAAGGGAACGCCAGGCAAGAACGGCCGTCCGGTCGAGAACCCATAGACGAAATTGCCCGTCTCAAAGGCGGCATCGAGATTGATGCCGAAGAGTTTCACAACTTCCCTCGAGAGCTCCGCGACCTTCACGTGAATACTGACTTGTGTGGGCTCGACGACGTCGAGGCGGTTAATCAGTGTTTCGTCCTCTCCGAGATAGGTCGTGGCGAGGCTCGCAATGTCCGCTGCCTGCGCACCATTGGCAACTTGACCTTCGATGAGGATACCATTCTCAAGTGACCGGGCCGACACCAAAGCATCGGGTGCCATTTGGTCGATCAGCCGTTGCAGGGCAGAGATGCTGTGCGAGACGACGACATCGCGTTCAAACAAGACATTGCCGTCGGCATCGACTGCATAAACACTGGTGGTTCCGGCACGCCTTCCAAACACATAAACAAGTGTCGAAGATTGGGCTTGCACGTCCGCGACTTCGGGATCGGCAACAAAGACGGATGCGGCCGGCCTCGGCAAGCGCACCACAGTGCCTCTTCGGACCTCGAGGTTATAGGTTTCGCTGGCGCGCGTGAGTTGAGTTGAACTCGCATTTTCCTGCGCCCAGGCGATACCGCCCAGTGATGACAGGGCGAGGCACTGTGCCATGAGCAATGCGAGTGCGGCGGCGCGTGTCGTCAAGACTGGCTTCTTCTTTGAGGGTGGGCACATCATGATCGGTCTCATTGGTTGGCCTCACTGTCGAGATCGAGGAGCTGTTGTTCGGGACCGCGAACGACGCGCAGAACATCCTGGGCTTCGTCCTCGCGACGCAGGATCTCACTGACATCGCTGTCTCGGGTAAAGGGCGTCAGCCTTTCTTGCATCGACCGGTAGCGTTCCGTGGCGATAAGGGGGGTCGGTTCGGTTTCACCATCACCTTCCTGCTTGGCGGTTTCCCCGCCTGTACTCTCTAACTCCGAGCCGGAGGTCGAAAGGCTCCGCAAACTCAAGGTCAGCCGGCCCAAATCCGTCACAAGAGCGACCACTTCAGCACCTTCGGGCGAGACCTCGAGGGTTGTCGTCCGCACATCTGCCGCAGCGCTGACCGGAGCATCATCAGCCGCAGGCTGCAGCCGCCGCCCCATGGCGATGACACGAAGATCTTCCAGTACGGTTTCGCTCACCCAACGCTCACGAGCGCCCGAATCATCGCTGAGGGCCTGAGTGAGAATGAGATCGACACGGTCACCTGGAAGAATGAGCCCGGCATTACTCGAGGTCTCGTTGACCGGGACCGAAACCGCCCGCGTGCCGGGTTTGAGGACGGCGGCGAGAAACCCGCGCTCGCCCGGAAACACGATATCGCTCTCGGTTAGGGGCTCGCCAGGGGTCAAACCTTCCCTGGTAACGGCAGCCCCAAGGTCGACAATCTCGACTTCGTTGTCGACAAAAAACGGCTCAGGTAGCTCGACGTCAGGCCATTCCTGCCATACCACCGCATCCTCCCGGATGAAACTCCCAGGCAAGACTTCCGCGGAAGCAACCAACACCCGTCGCATGGGATTATCGTCGACAACAACAGGATCGTTTCCTTCTGTTGTAGGCGATGTATCGAGGAACTGTTTGGCGTAGAAGACGGTGCCGGCGGCAACCGCTAACGCAATAACAGGCAAGAAGAGGCGCCGCAGCATCTTAGAATATCTCCAGGTTGCTAAAAGAAATTCGGCTCAAGACGCTGATCGTTCCACCGATGGCGATGGCGATGCCGTAGGGCAACATGAGCCGGCCGTGAGGTTCCTCACTGATGAGAGGATTGATCGCATGATGCAGGCCGCGTTGCATAAACGAGCCTTGAGGATCGGCGAGCAGGGGTTCCCAATCCTGGAATTTAAGGGTCAGAAGTGCCAGGACTCCGCCTGCCATCGCCATGGTGACAAGAAACAACAGCGAGGCATCAGGTCCGCTCCAGAGGCTTGTCACGGCGATCAATTTGACGTCACCGCCACCCAAAACCTTGAGACACCATAGCGCAAAGCTCGCGACGAAAATGACAGAAGGAACGGCGAGGCTGTGGCCTAGGTTTGCTTTCGCGGGATCGACAAGAAAGAAAATCGGCCAGGCCGCGAGACCGACGAAACAGATGATGTTGGGGATTCTTCGATTGCGAATATCGACCGCAGCAGCCAGCCAAAGCAGGGCCACGAACGCAACCGGCATGATGATAAAGAGGGTTTTCGCCATCGACAGTCCCAACCGAATTCAAGGAACTTGCATTCGGAGGTATTTGGCACGAGAGCATTGAAGATTTGGTTAATGAGGAGAAAATCTCTAACAGCTAACACAGCGCAAGAATTGTCGCGATCGTTCATGAGTCTCGGAACAAAAAAAGGGCCGGGTGAAAGCCCGGCCCTTCGTTCAGGTGATTCGGTGGTGTATTAACCGCCGGCACCCTTGGCGAGCTCCTTACCGACATTGTCGAAGGTGCTCTCGAGGTTATCGCCGACAGTGCCAAGCACGGTCAGAACGGCAACCGAAATCAGCGCGGCGATAAGACCATACTCGATGGCCGTGGCACCGCTTTCGTCGTTCAGGAAAGACTTGAAGATACGAAGCATATGAGCGCTCCTTCCTTTTGCTAACTGCTCCGCTGATGATCATCCTCGATAGGTCTTAATGAAACGTGAAGAGAAGTTCGGGCGGAGATAAAGGTGTGATCCGTGCTCTGCATCCCATATACCGACTGGAAACGATGAACACGGCGTCGTGCGCGATGGCCTGAGAAGGATCGTTGACTTCCGGCGCCAACCCTGAAATCTGCAAACGACATCGTCTGGAGGGTCGCAATGACAAGTATCGTTATCGTCGCTGCTGCGCGCACGCCCGTTGGCTCATTCAACGGCGCCTTATCAACCGTTCCCGCCCATTTCCTCGGTCAAACCGCGGTCGAAGCCGCCCTTGATCGTGCCAAAACCAGTAAGGAAGACGTTACCGAGGTCATCCTTGGTCAAATCTTGACGGCTGGCCAGGGGCAAAATCCGGCGCGCCAGGCCTCGATGAATGCAGGCATTCCCAAGGAAGTTCCGGCCTATGGTGTCAATATGCTTTGCGGCTCGGGCCTCAAGGCCGTGGCCATGGGTGCGCAAGCCATCGGCAATGGTGACAGTGCCATTGTCGTCGCGGGCGGCCAGGAAAGCATGAGCCAAGCTCCCCATTGCGCCCATCTCCGCAACGGCCAAAAAATGGGCAACCTCGAGTTTATCGACACCATGATCAAGGATGGTCTCTGGGATGCCTTCAACGGCTATCACATGGGAACCACGGCCGAGAACATCGCCCAGCAATGGCAGATCACGCGCGAGGATCAGGACCAGTTCGCCGTTCGCTCGCAGAACAAGGCCGAGGAAGCTGTCAAGTCCGGCCGCTTTAAGGACGAGATCGCCCCGGTCACCATCCATACGCGCAAGGGTGACATTGTCGTCGATACCGACGAATATCCCCGCTTTGGTGCCAGTGTGGAATCCATGGCGAAACTTCGCCCGGCATTCTCGAAGGATGGAACCGTCACGGCCGGCAATGCGTCCGGCATTAATGACGGTGCGGCTGTCGTCGTCTTGATGACCGAAGATGAAGCATCCAAGCGCGGCCTTACGCCGATGGCGCGGATTGCGTCATGGGCGCAAGCCGGGGTCGATCCCTCGATTATGGGGACAGGCCCGATCCCGGCCTCCAGGCGAGCCCTCGAGAATGCCGGCTGGAAACATGAAGATCTCGATCTGGTCGAGGCCAACGAGGCGTTTGCCGCACAAGCGCTCAGCGTCAACAAGGATCTCGGTTGGGATCCCGACAAGGTCAACGTCAATGGCGGTGCGATCGCACTCGGTCATCCGATCGGTGCATCCGGTGCGCGCGTTCTCACCACACTCTTGTTCGAGATGCAAAAACGCGATGCCAAAAAGGGACTTGCCACCCTTTGCATTGGCGGCGGCATGGGAATCGCCATGTGCCTCGCTCGGGACTAGGACCAGGTTTCTCGATACTCAAGTAGAAGCCAGGGCGGGTGGTCAGATGATGCCCGCCTCACCATTGACCTTGCTGAGATCGTGGGCGAGGTTTGAACCATCAAGAAAACGCAAGTTCAGATGGAGGCAATTCTATGGCACGGGTCGCATTGGTTACGGGCGGAACACGCGGTATCGGTGAGAGTATCGCGATTGCGCTGAAAAATGCCGGGCACACGGTCGCGGCAAGTTATGCCGGCAATGATGAGGCCGCCACCAAATTCAAAGAAGCGACAGGCATTGCCGTTTTCAAATGGAATGTGGCTGATTTCGAGGCCTGCAAGGAAGGTATCGCCAATGTCGAGAGCGAGTTGGGGCCCATCGACATCCTCGTCAACAATGCCGGAATCACGCGCGATACAACGCTTCACCGCATGTCAGCCGACAAATGGCATGAGGTGATCTCAACCAATCTCGATAGCGCCTTCAACATGACTCGCAATGTCATTGAAGGGATGCGTGAGCGCAACTATGGAAGAATTATCAATATTTCTTCGATCAACGGACAGAAAGGTCAGTTCGGTCAAGCCAATTACGCCGCAGCCAAAGCCGGCCTTATAGGCTTCACCAAGGCGGTCGCTCTCGAATCGGCTGCCAAGGGCATTACCGTCAATGTCGTCGCTCCCGGTTATATCGGAACCGAAATGGTGCGTGCGGTTCCGGAAGACGTGCTCAAGACAAAAATCCTTCCCCTTATTCCTGTCGGAAGACTGGGGGAGCCTGAAGAGATCGGGCGTTGCGTTGAGTTTCTTGCAAGCGATGATGCGGGATTTATTACCGGTTCCGTCCTCTCCGCCAATGGCGGTCAATTCATGGCCTAGCGGGCTTTCTATCGGCGATGCCTCGTCTCCTCAAGCTGTCGCGGCCTCGATCGGCTCAGCGTTCTTGAGAAGCTTGAGATTCGGACGTTGTTTCAGAGGTGGTGTGACATCGGCTTGATGAGGATCCGCCGGAACGCCGATTGCTGCGGCCGACACATTCCTCTTTCGCTGTTCTGTCGCCGCATCACCGGCACCCAGTCTATGCGAGCCCGAAGCCCAATCCGAGATTGCAATTTGCAAAGCGTCTAGGGTTTTGTTCTCGCCACGTGGAAGCTCAACCACTTCGGAAAAAATGGCGTCATGCCGTATTGGCATCCCAGCTTGTGCTACGGTTTTCTGGGCGATGTCCAGGGCTCTTTTGTTGATGAGAGTGATTAGGGTTTCCGGAACGTCGGGGAGATAGATCAAGAATCGGCCATGTCCGAGATAGCCCAAGTAATCCTCGGAACGGAGTCCTTGGCGCAAGGCTTTTGCAAGATTGGCAACGAGGCGATTGATGCCTGCGAAACTTGAACCGTAAGAGGCCGAATCAAAATCATGGATCCCTAGGATGATGGCTGCTGTACGAGCCGGGCTGGCGTGGGGAATGACACGTTCCTTCGATGCATCGAGCTCAGCGTCGATACGCAGCAGGTCCATGGAAAAGCAGTAGCCCGGTAATCCCGTTAGCCTGTCAAATACCAGATCGAGGTCGAGATCATTGAATACCCGATCATGGGCGAGACCGTGCTGATCCGAGTTCGGGCGGCATTGCCATTGCCGCAATCGAGCGATTTGCAACCAAAGATCGAGCCTTAGGCGAAGGATCGCCCCTGAAGTCGGAAAACTGATGATATCATCAAAGCGGATTTCCCTTGTGTTGTTTCTTCCTTGCTCTGAGCGAACGAGACCGATTGTCGGGATCGAATGGGCAAACAGGCCATTCCGGACATCCGCGGTGCCGGAACGATTTCTGCTCGGGTTGTCCAAAATGTCAGAATCGACCAAGATCTGGTCGTAGTTTTCCGCATCGATCATTTGACGGGCGATCTCGATCCCCTCGGCATAGGCAAAACGCGTATGGGGGAGCGCGTCGGCGATTTGAACTTGATAGGTTCCAGCCCGGCCGACGATGAGAACACGACGGTGATCGGCGCTCAGATGCCTTCGCTTGCGCGGTCCACCCTCGCGAGCGTAAAGTGCGGAAAGCTCGCGTCTCAAGCGCAAGTCTCGCTTCGTCTTAGCCAGTCTTGCGATGGCAGCCAGCCGATAGTCGAGTTCGTCGATTTCGAGATCGAGGTAGTCGTCAAACCCGATGGCGCACGCATAGGAACGCAAGAGATCAACATCACCTTCGGTTCGGCCAATTCCGACAATGATGGGCCGAGCTTCCATGGCACGGCGTGTCGCCGCTGCATATTGATGAGTATCGGCGTCCCTGAGCGCTTCGACATCCAAGAAGATCACGTCGACCGAACAGCCTTCGAGAAGTCGTGGTTCCAAATTGTCGGATGTCGAGACGATCGAAACACCGCGATCCGCAAACTGGTCACGCAGATTCTCAGCAAAGTTTTTGATCTGGCCAATAATACGGCAGGTCACCGGGTAGCGCATGGCGCTTGATCCTTGATCGCTTGACACTCCGAACCGAGAGACTCGGTGCGCTTACCGAGCCCGAAACGCCGCCTGGAGGCTATCGGCGTTGTCGACGGGCAAAGTGAGCGAACAAGGTTAATGCAGCGTTAAGGCCGAGGCGTTTCGCCTTGGCTGACGAGATTATTTTGTCCCATAGATTCGATCACCGGCATCGCCGAGACCAGGCAGGATGTAGCCGTGATCATTGAGCCGTTGATCGAGTGCTGCTGTAAATATCGCGACATCAGGATGGGCCTCGTGCATTCGCGCCACACCTTCGGGAGCGGCGAGTAAGCAGGCGAACTTAATGGCCGGCGGATGGTCGCGCTTGAGCCGGTCAACAGCGGCTACGGCGGAATTGGCCGTTGCTAACATCGGATCGACAATGATTACCGGCCGTTCATGAATGTCTTCCGGAACCTTGTAATAGTATTCGATCGCTTCCAGCGTGTCAGGATCACGGTATAGGCCGATATGTCCGACACGTGCCGAGGGAATGAGTTCAAGCATTCCGTCCAGAAGTCCATTGCCGGCACGCAGGATCGAAACCAGACACAGTTTCTTTCCGGCCAGCATTTTGGCCCGCATTGGCATGAGGGGCGTTTCAATCTCGGCTTCCTCCAAAGGCAGATCGCGTGTGATCTCGTAGCCCAGGAGTAGAGCCACTTCCTGGGCCAGTCGTCTGAACTCAGCGGTTGATGTCTCTTTGCGCCGCATCAGTGTCAGCTTGTGTTGGACCAAAGGATGATCAACGACCACGAGATTCTGCATTGTGACCCTGCTGTGCTTGTTGTTGGGCGGTTATTTGGCGAACTTGCACAACTGGAAAGA
>CAYPOV010000055.1:0-17926 GCA_964412385.1 uncultured Geminicoccaceae bacterium | reverse complement strand
GCCTCCTGTGTTTCTTATGCGTATGGTGTTGTTGTGAGCTGGCCTGCCACAAATCTTGTGGTGTCAGGCACGTTGCCGCTGAGACTCAGGCAGTCGATGAGCCGAAAGCTCAGCAGCAAAGGATCCGATTGAATAATCTCTCCGGGTATCGGGACGAGCGGCGCAAAGATCATTCCCAAGGCACTTTGCTCGAGCGATTGACCTTGCCCGGATGCCAACAAGATCCGGTCCCTCGGGCAAAGCAGTTCCGTGCGATTATCATGGAGCCAATCGAACAACTCCCGCGCTTCTTCCGCGGACGGGCGAAAAATCCGGCTGTCGACGAGCATCTGCTCCAGGGTGAACGCCGCCTGATCGGCGAGTTCTGAGTCGTTGGTCTCGATCAAGAAGGCAATCCGAGAACTCAACATCTTTGCGGATGTGTCGAAGGCATGGGCCAGAAGCGGATCGCGTTTTTCTTCAGGCATGAGCGAAACCACATCTGTGTTAACCGGAAATTCCGGCCCCGTGACACGCGTTGTGATGGTCAGAACGCAGATGATGCCGGCGACTATGATCGCCCATAGCCAATTATGGCTTCCGAGTCGGCGCAATCGGGCTAGCCTTGGGGCGGGATAAGTTGAATGAGATCGGTGTCGCCATTGACCTGACGAATAAAGATCGATTGGACACCGGTGCATCCATCGAGGGTGATCGCGTCAATGACTATTCGAAGCTGGTCGGATTGGGGCGTCAACTCGATCGACCAATCACCGTTGTCATCATCCCTCTGTTTTTTGATCTCGAGTTGTTCTTCAAGAGTCTCCAAATCAGCAGCAATCAGTGCGTTGATGAGGCGTACTAGAGTACTGGGTGCTGTAATTGGTTCGAACCCTCCGCCTTCGTTCGATTGTTCGATGACGTCCTCTCCGATCCGCAAGACGGAATCGATCGGCTCTTGGGTCTGCCAAAAGGTGAATCCGTCCCTGCGATAGATGCGGCCCGAGGAGGTGAGCGGGACAGGGAAGCCCTCCAATTCGCGTCGCCGCTCGAACCGCCAATCGAGTTGGCTCGCAAGCCATTCCTCGGGTGGTGTGCAGACGGTCTCGGCAATGCTCTCGCCACTGGCCAGGGCGGCGCTCACGAGCAAGGCTATGACAGATAAGGTGCCAGTTTTTCGTGAAGTATGCGGGGTGTTTCCCAAAGCATCTCCTTTGTATCGAGGCTCACCGCAACCTGGACCGTATGGGCCCGCGCAACCTTGGAGCCATCCTCCGCGTCAGCCATCTGGTAAGTTAGTTTGAGGCGCGATTTCCACTCGGCGAACTGCGTGTGAATTGCCACTTTTTGGCCGAAAGTAATCGGCCGGTAGTATCGCACCCTTAAATCGACGACAGGCCAGCTGTATCCCGATAAGCGCATCTCTTTATAGCCATAGCCGATTTGGTTAAGCAGTTCGCACCGCGCCAATTCGAGAAATCGGACATGATTGCCATGCCACACGATGTTCATGGGGTCGAGATCATAGAACTGAGCCTCAATAATGGTCGTGGCTTTGATGCGGATTTTGTCATCCATGGGTCACGTCGATTTACCTCTGGAATTTCGCAGGATGTCTGTGGTGAAGGAAACGTCTACCTGTTGCGTCGTGCGCTATGGCTTTGATAATTTCAGGGTAATTCAAGACACGAAAGGCTTTCCAGGAATTGTCCCTATGTGTTAGCACCACCGCGTTCCTTTGAGTGCCAATTGTACGCTAGTCAATGCTTGATATTCCTACCCGATGTAAAGTCAGCAGGTAAGAATTTCGGGTGATTGACAGTCGAAATAAGGAGGATCCATGATTAAGAATTTCCTGCGCTCCGGAGCCCGCCCAGTACTAGTTGCGGCAACATTGATAAGCTCCTCGACATTTGTTGTCGAAGCCAATGCTGCCGACGAACTTGTACTGATGCCTTTAGATCAAGTGCTTAGCAGCCCGATGGCCGAGGGCAAGATCGATGGCTCGGTGAGGTTTTATCTCGGCGACACCTCTCACCCGCCCATCACCCAAAACTATGGCAATTTCGTCAGCAATAAGAAAACCAACGGTTTTGGCAAATCGGCCGCCGAATCGTGCACCCGGGTAATCTTGTCGACACTCATCCAGTTCCAAGATCAAGCCAAAGGCCTCGGAGCCAATGCGGTCGTCAACATGGTGAGCTTCTTCAAGCAAAACGAAGTGTCCCACAATGACGACGTCGAATGCTACAAGGGCTTCCTGATGGCGGGCTCGACCTTGAAGGGTGACATTGTCAGAATTTCGGGAAACTAAGGACGTTCAAGAAGCGGCAGATCATGGCCGCAATGATTTTGTCATTGCCGGCTACGCCTCTTCCGAGTTGACCGATGAAGGGGAGGTTATCGGGGGCAATCCGGTCGGGCGCGAGGATATTCCGATGTTATGGCGGAGGCGGTTGCTCGGCATCGAGCTCACCGCCGTCAGATGCGCTTTGGGCGCGTCGTCTTCAGTAGCCTCGGCAACGGATTTGGTCTTTGTGTCGCGCCACGGCAATCTTGCACGCACGCAGCATCAGTTGGAATTACTTGGCGGTGGAGAGCCCCCTTCCCCGCTCGAGTTCTCACTTTCAGTCCATAATGCCCTTGCCGGCATGACGGATTTGTTGCGTGGCGATCAAACGGGTCACACTAGTATCGCAGCGGGTCAGGCGAGCTTGGCTATGGGCCTGCTTGAAGTCCAGCTAAGGTTGATGGAACGTCCCGATGTTCCGATCCTCTTTCTCTGCGTCGAGCAACCTATTCCCCAAGTCCTGGTCTCTCAGACAGACCCGGGCGACGGCGGCACAGTCCTTGCTCTCCTCGTACAATCGACCTGTTCCTCAACCTGGTGTTCGAGAATGGCACGAACACCGTCCGAGCATCTCGAGATGACATACGATAGTGAGCGCGACGCACGTATCCTCATTGATTCCATTCGTTCTCGAAAGGATGCTCGCATTTGCAGTGGGTCCGGTTTCGACTGGACTCTCGAGCACCGTCATTGAGCCTGTGTTGAGTCATGCTCGCAACGCCGCTGGATCACCCCCGACGATTAATCGGAACTGCTGTATCTTTTGCCACATTCGGCCTCGGCGGTCTGGTGCTATCGCTCAGCCTGTTTCCGGCGTTGACATTGGCGATCAGGAATAAGGATCGTCGAGCCGAGGTCGCACAGCGCACGATTAACACCTGTTTTTGGCTGTTTACGTGGCTCATGGAACACCTCGGTGTCATGGACAAGGAAATCCTTGGGGCCGAAAAACTGCGAGAGGATCATGGCTGTCTCATTGTCGCCAATCATCCGACATTGATCGATGTCGTGGTCATCAAATCACTTCTCGAGCGGAGCCAGTGCATCGTGAAGCACGAGAATTGGCGCAATCCGTTCATGCGTAGCGCGCTGGTTGCGGCGAACTATGTCCGCAACGATGATGATCCTTTGGCTCTGGTCGAGCGATGCACCGATACACTCAAGGCCGGAAACAACCTGATCATTTTTCCCGAAGGCTCAAGGACGGTTCCCGGGCGGGAACGGCGATTTCAGCGGGGCTTTGCCAATGTCGCACTTGCTGCCTGTGCACCCATCCGCCTTATCACGATAAGCTGCACGCCCATCACCTTGACCAAAGGCACGCCTTGGTATCAGATTCCGGCACGCCGGTCGCGGTTTCGAGTTTGTGTCCATGAGAAGTTTAGGCCCCATGACGTCTTGGGCGACTGCCCGCCAACTGTTGCGACGAGACGTCTAACGCAGCACATCAAGCGTCGATTTGAGGAGTTGCTCGACGATGAACGAGCTCGAGACGAGAATCAGCAGGCTTATCATTGAGAGTCTCAATCTCGAGGGCATTTCCGTCGAGGATATCGATCCTTCGGAGCCGCTGTTCGGCGAAGGTTTGGGTCTCGACTCGATTGACGCGTTGGAGCTGGGTGTTGCCATCAAAGAGACGTTCGGCATTCAAATTGACACCAAGGACGAACGTCTCAGTGATCATTTTTCGAGTGTAAGAAACCTCGCTGCCTATGTGGCAGCAAGACAGGGTCAGTCGAGCTGATATGAATAGGAGTGCGATCCTCGAAACGCTTCGAGCCTATTTGGCGGAGCTACTTGAAGTGTCACCCGGTACCATCACCGAGAAACAGCGGCTGCGCGAGGATCTCGATCTTGACAGCATTGATGCCATCGATCTGATCGTGCGCATCCAAGAGGTCACCGGAGTGCGCATGAACCCCGAACAGTTCCGCAGCGTGACGACGGTCGGCGACGTGGTCGACCGGGTCGACGAGTTGCTCAACGCAAAGGCCTGAGATCGGTACTCCCCCATCAAGGTCATTGCACCTCTTCTCGGCCTGCTCTCGGTTGCAGCCCCCCTTTTGGCGCTTGCCTCGGTTCATTTCGCCGGGCCCACGTTGGCCCTGATCGTTCTCGCCGCCATTCTGCTCTTGCGGCTCGTCTTGCCGAGCCATCCTGCCGTTCCGGGCGATTTCGTTGCCCCCACGGCCGCGGTCTTGGCGGTGGTTCTTTTTCTTGGATGGGTCGCGCCCGCAACAGGTGTCCGCGCCTATCCGGTATTGATGAACAGTGCGATGATATATGTGTTTGGGCGTACGCTGATCCATCCCCCGAGCATGATCGAGCGCTTTGCAAGGATCGTCGAGCCCGAACTTGACGATTTTGGCGTTCGCTACACAAGAACGGTCACCTTGGTTTGGGTTTGTTTCTTTGCGGTCAATGGTTGTATTGCATTGCTGACGGCCGTTTTCGGTTCCTGGACCGTTTGGGGGATCTATAATGGTGTCATCTCATATTGTCTGGTCGGCATTCTTTTTGCGGGTGAGTATCTGATCCGCCGTCGTCTGCGGACGAGGCGGAATGTGCAGACATGAAGACGTCTCTTTGCCACCACATCGCATCGATCGATGAAGACGCTGTTGTCTTTGACCGCAAAGGTGCAGCCGTCACGGCCGGCGATATCCGGCGCGTCGTAGCCTGCGGACGTGATGCGATCGACAATCATGACGCGGATCGCGACTGCATTGTCTTGTGCGAATCCGCAGCCATGCAGCTCGCCGGGATTTTGGTGGCCGCCCTCAGCCGACGACGCATCATTCTTCCGGCTCATGGTGCCAAGGCCTATTTAGACGAGATCGGCGCAAGAGACGCGGTCATCTTAGGCGACACGCCAATCGAAGGGTTCGATCCTCTCTTGCTCGGTTCGCACGGCGGCAATGCCGCTTCCGCATTCGATGATGACGCTCCTGACCCGCAAATCAGGTTCTTCACCTCCGGTTCGACAGGCGCTCCCAAACCTGTCGACAAGCCGCTCTCCTGTCTCGAGCGGGAAGCCCTTGTGCTGCATTCCTTGTGGCCGGATGCGCTCGATAATGTACAGGCGACTGTTTCCCACCGTCATATCTATGGGTTTCTCTACCGTATCATATGGCCTGTATTCGCCGGCTATGTCTCAGCGGACCGGCATGTCGACTACTGGGAAGAGCTTGAAGAGGCGCTCACGCCAACGACGATGTTTGTGACCAGCCCCGCCCATCTTTCACGCATGCCCGAAGATCTTCGTTGGGGCGGTATGCGGCCCGGTTTGGTGTTTTGCTCAGGAGCCCCTCTTTCCTTGGCCGCTGCCAGAGATGCCAGGCAGAAACTCGGCATCTGGCCCACCGAAGTGCTCGGAAGCACCGAGACCGGCGGCATCGCGACGCGCCAACAGAGTTCGGAAAACGTCGCATGGCGAGCCATTCCGGGTGTCCGCCCGGCTGCCGACGACCAAGCTGCGCTCACCGTGACATCCCCATTCATCGAAGGGCACGCGTCGGTGCGGATGGGAGATCAGGTCAAGTTCAATGACGACGGCAGTTTTCAGCTTCTCGGAAGGCTGGACCGTCTCGTCAAAATCGAAGGCAAACGCGTCTCCCTTCCCCGCATTGAAGAGGCTCTGCGATCCCTTCCCGAGCTTGAGGACGCGGCCGTGATCGACCTCGACGGTCCGCGCGCCGCATTGGCAGCAGCGGTTGTTCTCAGCCCGCCGGCGAAGTGTATGCTCTCGAAGCTTGGGGCCTACCGTTACGCGCAAACTCTCCGGCAGGCGTTGAACGACAGACTGGAGCCTTCGGAAAAGCCCAAGCGCTGGCGATTTCTCGAAAGCTTACCGATAGATTCGCAAGGCAAGCGCCCGGCAGGCTTGATCCGGTCATTGTTCGCACCTGAAGACAAGAGGCTTCCCCCCCATACGCTCCTCTCCATCGATGATCGGATCGCCATAATCGAGATGCAGATCCTCAGCGGTCTCGACTGGTTCGAGGGGCATTTTGCCGGCTATCCAATCCTTGCCGGCATCGTCCAGCTTCATTTGTGTGTGCTTTTTTCCGAGAAACTTTGGGCCGTGGGGCCGAAGGGGCAGGAGGTTTCCAAGCTCAAATTTCGTGTGCCGATCCGGCCCGAATCGACAGTCCGTCTCCATTTGGCTTGGAACGCGACAATGAGTTGTCTCAAGTTTCGCTACGAACTGTCCGATAAGCTGCTGTCCGAGGGGGTCATCGGCGGCGGATAATATGGCTTCAGGCTTCAATCCTTGTGTGTTGATCCCGACCCACAACCATTTTCTTGCCCTTCCTCGGATCCTCGATCAGCTCGCCGCAAGGGGGCTGCCTGTCCTCATCATCGATGATGGCAGTCATGACAAGGCTGCTTACCATATCGCGGAGGCCGTCAGGTCGGCATCGAACGTCGATTTGCACCGGCTCGAGATCAATCAAGGCAAGGGTGCTGCGGTCTTGGCCGGGTTCGGTTTGGCACAAGAGCGGGGCTATACTCATGCGCTTCAGCTCGATGCCGATGGCCAGCACGATATTGAAGCTGTCGACAGTTTTGTCGCAACCGGAAGAGCGCACCCGGATGCCGTGATCGCAGGACATCCGGTCTTCGATGAAACAATCCCTCTCGGTCGCAAAGTCGGACGCTGGATCACGGATTTCTGGGTAATTATCCATACCCATTCGTTCGAGATCACGGACTCGATGTGCGGGTTTCGGCTCTATCCCCTTGGTGCTGCACTCGCTGTCGCTCGGTCAGCCAATATAGGCAGACGGATGGATTTCGACACCGACATGATCGTTCGCCTCTTTTGGCAGGAAACAGCGATCATCATGCAGCCGATTCGTGTCACCTATCCTCACGGCAACACGTCCAACTTTCGAATGTTCTAGGACAATGTTGCCATCAGCCTGATGCATACGAGATTGTTCTTCGGCATGCTGCGGCGCTTGCCAATGTTGACACGCAGACGATGGGCAAAACTGGCTAGCTAGATGGCGACAACGACACGGCATTGGGCGGAGCAGAAGGAACGAGGTGCGTATTGGGGATTGGTGATCGCCGCCTTTCTCTACCGCAGTCTCGGCAGACGCCTTTGTCTGATCATCGTCTCACCGGCCGTTCTCTATTTTTATGCGACCGGGCGAGAACAACGGCGTGCAAGCCGCGATTATCTCGAGCGGCTCCATCGCGCAGGGCACTGGCCGAGGCCGCCAACGGCGCTGGACAAGCTGCGTCATTTCATGAGCTTTGCAACGGGCATGTTCGACATGTTCGCGGCTTGGAGCGGAAACATTCCGCTTTCATCCATCGAAGGTGTGCATGGCGGCAAGTTTGCGGCGGCCAAGCAATCGGGTCAGGGTGCTTTCATCCTGACAGCCCATCTCGGCAGTCCGGAAGTTATTCGCGCAATGGCCAATCGGCTCAAGAGATGGCGTGTGAACGTGCTGGTTCACACGCGTCATGCCGAAAGTTTCAATCGCCTGATCTACAAAGTCTCACCGGATGCGCCGATCCGCCTGATCCAGGTCACCGATCTCGGCATGGACAAACTCTTTCTCCTGCAAGAAGCGATCGAGAATGGCGAATGGGTGGTGTCGGTGGCTGACCGCATTCCTGTAGGACCATCGGCTCGCATTTACGAAGTCGATTGTCTCGGCAGTCAGGCCCCTCTGCCCCAAGGCCCGTTAATCCTTGCGACACTTCTCAAATGCCCGATCTACACAATGTTCTGCCTGAGGCAGCCATCTGGATATCGCGTCGAGTTTGAAAAGCTCGCCGATGCTGTCGACCTTCCGCGGGCAAGACGGCAAGAGCACATCGAGCAACTGATGCGGGAATATGTTGCAAGGCTTGAAGGGGAGATGATCAGGGAACCCCTGCAATGGTACAATTTCTATGACTTTTGGCGTCCCTCTCAGGCCTGAGAGGGACTTGCTTCGAGACGCGGCTGCCTTCCGGGAAGCAGCCAGGCAGCCAGGAAAAGACAGGCCGCTGCGACAGCGAGCAATTGCAGAAACACGGTGAACCCACCGGTCCTGTCATAGAGATAGCCCATGAAGGGTATGGCTGCCGTGCTCAGTCCAAGCGAGGCCAGAAAGTTCAGACTATAGACGCGAGCGTGCCATCGGCTTGCCACATGCCGGCTGATCAGCCAGCTATTGATCGGGATTTCGCCGAACACGACGAGCATCAAGGGCAGGCCGATCATGACAACGACCGGGCCGTAACTGACGCTCAAGAGAGCGAGCAAAACCGCTTGAACCCCTACAATGCTGATTAGCATCGGCTTGGCCCCGACCTTGTCCAAAAGCCAGCCGACGGGAAGCTGCGCAAAGGCCGCCGCCGCCAGCACAAAGGTCGCGAGCGCTCCCACCTCACTGATTGAAGCGCCTTCACCTGCAATTCTGTCCTGCAGCAGTTTCGGCAGGCCTACCGTGAGACCATTGAATGTAAATCCACTCAAGAGGGCAACGAGTGCAATGACGGTCACGAGGCGCCATTGCTCTTGGCGCGTCGAGGGGATTCGTGCAGCCGATCTTTTGGCTTGATTGGCGGTCGTCTCCGGTTGAAGTGCGAAGCGTACGAAGGCGGCTCCTATCAGGATCGAGCACACGCCAGGCACGACAAAAGCGGCACGCCAATCGATCCAGGCTGTAAGGACTCCGGTGACGACGGCAGCCAACGCGACACCCATATTGCCAGCCACACCGTTGATGGCTAGCGCCTGCCCGGTTTTCGAGGAAAGCTGAACGACCATGGCCGTCGCGACCGGGTGGTAAATGGCAGCAAAGGCGCCGAGCACACCGAGGCCGATCGCGAGCGAATAGGGCCCGGTTGCCAAACTGGTAAGAATGGCAGCTAGCCCGCATCCGAAGAAGAAAATGCACATCAGCCCTGACCGGTTGAAGCGATCACCGAGCCAACCTGCAGGCAAGGTAAAGACCGCAAAGGCGATAAACGTGGTTGAGCCGATTTTCAAAAGCTCACCATAGGTCATCTGCCATTCGGACTGGATCGCCAAGATCGCGGTCGGGAAGATCAATAAGAAGTAGTGATCGAGGAAATGCGCAACCGAGAGACCAACCAGCAGCCTCGTTGATTTTGGTACCGCACCATATTGCGCTGGATGAGCAAGGGACATGCTTGGATCAATGAGCAACCGTTATCAGGCAACTCGTGGTAGCCGCTCATGAGATCGTTCGCAAGATCACTGATTTTTCGAGGCTGCTTGCAGCATGTTCACACCAAAGAGATGGTGTGGCCCTGTTATCAGTTCTTGCTGCAGTTCGGATGGGCTGATAACCGAGCACAGCCCCGTCAAGAAAAGGAATTTGGACACGCGAATGCGTCTACTCATTGCCCTCGCAGCAGTTTCGTTTGCCATCTTAGTGTATATTTTCAGCTTTGTTTCCGTCCAGATGAAGCTGTTTCCAACCCCCTATCTCGAGGATGCTTGGCGGGCTGCCCGGGCCTTCAAAGAGGCGTGGGAGGAAGGGCAAACGCCGCCGACATTTCTTGAGAATGTCGACAGCAGCGAGGTTGATGGACCGACACCGATAACCCTCAAACTCGACCCCTCACTCGAGGGCAAGGATGACGATCTCATCTTGATGCAAGGCGGTTTCTATCGTCTGACCTCACATTGCCCGGAATTCGGATGTGTCGCGTGGGTCATGAACCGGGAGGGCGAGATTCTCCACACTTGGCCGATCAAAGAGAACGTGCCTTGGGAAACAGTCGAGGGTGTCGAGGGGTTCAACACGTTCGAGAACATCTATCCGACGGGCATGATCCTGCTCGATGATGGCGATCTCATCATCGCCTATCACGGCCAGAACACCTTTCCGTTCGGTATCGGTATTGCCCGCCTGGATCGCAATGGCGATCTCGTTTGGAAAAACGATCGCGGCGTTCACCATTGGCTTGATCTCGGCGATGACGGGCTGATCTACGCACCGGCGCACCGGCTCTTGGACAGCCCTCTTCGCATCGGCGACACGCAGAAGCTTCTTCGATGCGACGACGGCAAGGTCTATGATGATTTAATCATCGTTTACGATCTCGACGGCAATATCGTCGAGGAGTTTTCGGTTCTCGAATCCCTCGTCGATTCGGACTATGTCGGCCTTATTAGGGGCACAACGGATGAGTGCGATCCCCTTCACCTCAACCATGTTGAAGTTGTCGACCAAGACATGGCAGGATTGTTTCCGCCTGCCGAACCGGGCGATCTTCTCTTGTCCTTACTCGCCATCGACACCGTCGTGCTGATCGATCGAGAGACCAAAGCGGTCAAATGGATCGATTCAGGTCATGTCATCGCCCATCACAACCCCCTATTCTACAAAGAGGGCGAAATCATCCTCTTCGACAACCAGGGTGGGCATCATCGCCGCGGGGGGTCGAGGATCGGGGTGATCGACATGGAATCGGAAACCTTTGAGACGATCTACCCGCCCGAAGACGCGCCACTGGACGAGGAATTCTATAGCTGGGCTGCCGGACATTTCGTAATGGACGATGCCAAGGAACGATTGTTGCTTGCGCTCACATTCGACGGCACTGTCCGCGAGATCGATCTCGAATCGGGAGAGGTCTTGTGGGAGTACGACAACGTTTTCGACATGACCACACATCCGGCAATGGTCGAAAACAGCAGCGTAAGTGACTATGCTCGCTTTCAAACCGGGGGGGCCTGGTATGTTGGCCGCCCTGGCTTTCTTGACACGTCGGACACGCAACGCGATGAGTGAGCCAACTTGTCAAGAAAGCGCATTATCGACTTTGTAAGAGGACGTCTGATGAATTTTCGCTTCGCATTTAGCCTTCTGCTCTTGGCACTCTCATTTTCCGTAACCGCTGTTCCTGCACAAGCTTATGTCGGACCGGGCGCCGGCATCGGCATGATCGGCAGCCTGTTGGCCGTTGTCGCCGTGGTCGGCCTTGCCATCTTCAGCCTCATCCTGCTGCCTTTTCGGATGATCATGAAGAGCCGCAAGAACAAGGCCGCCAAGGAAAGCGCGGAAGCCGCAGAGTAATCCGACCGCTGGTTCCCACGGCGTCGTTGCCCCTATGACAGGGGGTAATCCATGACCGACCCGTTGGTGTTGCTTGCCCTTCTGGCACTTGGCGCCGTCGCCGGCATGAGCTTCGCGATCGTTTGGCGCATCATCGTTCCTCACGCTGCCCACGGACGCTTTTGGTCGGGCGTGGGATCATCCAGCCGCGAGCTTTTGACGGTCGACGAGCCGGCCCAGCTCTGGGCGGTCTATAGAAAGCTCTTGGGCGGATTGGGGATCTATCTGGCGCGAAATATGGGCGGCATCGTTCTGGGTCTACTGCCCATGATCCTGATCCTGGTGTTTGTTGCCGATCCTTTGTTCGGTGTTGCCGCCAAACGTGCCCAGGAAATGGTCGTCGTGCCCGCAAACGGGAGTTTGACCTTCGAGCAGCCCATTGACGATAGTCCTGGGACGCTCACAGGGGCTCTTATCCCCGATCCGCAACCGCTAGAAAGCCTGGCGGCACGGGTTGGCATGTGTCCCGGTACCTTTTCTTGCCTCACGCTTGAGACGCTCGGCTTTGAGGTCGTTCCGCTTGCCCCCGCCGAAAGCGAAACCACGATCATTGTGCGAGCGGCACGGGGCGAATGGAGCCCATTTTGGCCTTGGATCGCCGGGCCTGAGTTCGTCTTTTATCTCAGCTTTTTTATCGTCATGACCGTCGCACTAATCATCCCGATCCGGAGATCGAAACCGAGCTAATGCGCCAGGATCTGGCTTAAGAAGAGCTTGGTGCGGTCGGACTGGGGATTGGTGAAGAAAATGTCGGGGGCCGCCATCTCGACGATTTCACCCTGATCCATAAAAACGATGAAATCAGCGACCGATTTGGCGAAGCCCATCTCGTGCGAGACCACGATCATGGTCATGCCATCCTCGGCAAGCTCGACCATGGTATCGAGCACCTCTTTGATCATTTCCGGGTCGAGCGCAGAGGTTGGTTCATCGAAAAGCATGATCTGCGGTTTCATGCACAAGGAACGTGCAATCGCGACCCGCTGCTGCTGGCCTCCCGAAAGCTGGCCCGGGAACTTATCCGCCTGCTCGGGGATTTTCACGCGTTCCAGATAATGCATGGCCGTTTCGACTGCCTCTTTTTTGGGCAATCGACGCACAAACATTGGTGCGAGTGTCAGATTGTCCAACACGGAGAGATGCGGAAACAGGTTGAAATGCTGGAACACCATGCCGACCTCGCGGCGGATCGCATGAATATTCTTGATGTCATGAGTGAGTTCGATGCCGTTGACGACAATTTTGCCGCGTTGGTGCTCTTCCAATCTGTTGATGCAGCGGATCATCGTTGACTTGCCTGAGCCGGACGGGCCGCAGACCACAACGCGCTGACCTCGCTCGATCTGGAGATTGATCGAGCGGAGGACGTGAAACTCGCCAAACCATTTATGAACGTCACGAAGCGCTATGCTGGATTCGTAGCCATTGCCGCTCATCGTGGGGATCCTCGAGTCATCAGAGGGTGCTCAAATCAGTAATTTTTGCCAGCGCTCAGCTTGCGCTCCAGGGCAATGCTGTAGCGCGACATGGCAAAGCAGAAGATCCAGAAGCCGAAGGCGGCTGCGATGTAGCTTTCGGCGGCAAGCCCAAGCCATTCGGGATCACGCGTGATGAGGCGCGCAATGCCCAAGAGATCGTAAAGCCCGATGATGATGACCAGCGACGTGTCCTTGAAGAGACCGATAAAGGTATTGACAATCCCTGGGATCACCATGCGCAGCGCCTGGGGGAGAATAATCAGCCACATCGTCTGCCAATAGCCGAGCCCCATGGCATTGGCGGCTTCGAACTGTCCTTTGGGGATGGCCTGGAGCCCGCCGCGGACAACTTCCGCCATATAGGCCGACGCAAAAAGGGCGACACCGATCAGTGCCCGCAACAGCTTGTCGAAGGTGAGCCCTTCCGGAAGGAAGAGCGGGATCATCACCGAGGACATAAAGAGGATGGTCACCAGCGGCACACCGCGAACAAGCTCGATAAAGGTGACCGAGATGCCTTTGATAATGGGAAGGTCGCTGCGTCGCCCGAGTGCGAGAATAACGCCAAGAGGAAGTGAAGCCGTGATTCCGACGCCGGCGATGACCAGGGTTAGGAATAGCCCGCCCCATTTCGCGGTCTCGACCACTTCGAGCCCCAAAATCCCGCCATGGAACAAGAAATAGGCAACGATCGGATAGACGATGATGAGACCGATGGCGTAGCTGAGCTTGTGCTCGAGCTGGCGGAGAAAGAACGGCACCATCGACAGCACCAGGAGCGCAAATGCCAGATTGATGCGCCATCGCTGACCGTCCGGATAGAGTCCATAAAGGTATTGTTGAAATCTTGCATCGACCACGGCCCAGCAAGCGCCCGCGGCCGTGCAATCATCTTTGCTGGTGCCTGAGAATGTTGCGTTGAGAATGCCCCAGTCAAACAGCGGGACGACGATGACGTAGATCAGATAGAGGCACACAATTGTCAGGAGCGAATTGTACCACGTTGAGAAAAGGTTGCGCCTGAGCCATCCGAGGACACCGACATGCTCGCGAGGCGGAGGGAGGATGGTTTCCCGGCTTTCCTGAACGGTCGCCATCAGGGCTTACCTTTCCACCAGCGCCATATGCGTATTGTACCAATTCATGAAGAGCGAGATTGCTAGGCTTAGGGTTAGATAAACGGCCATGGTAATGGCAATGACTTCGACGGCTTGGCCGGTTTGGTTGTTGATCGTCCCCGCGACGCTGAAAAACTCGGGATAGCCTATGGCAACGCCGAGCGAGGAGTTTTTCGTCAGATTGAGGTATTGGCTCGTCTGCGGTGGAATGATGACACGCAACGCCTGGGGAATGATTACGAGGCGCATCATTTGCCCGTTGGTCAGACCAAGCGCACCCGATGCCTCACGCTGACCCTTGCTCACGGAAAGGATACCTGCGCGGACGATCTCGGCAATAAATGCACCTGTATAGAGCGATAACCCCAGCACGATCGCCATGAATTCGGGCAACACCGAGATCCCGCCCTCAATACGGAACGCACCCAGTTCCGGGTATTCCAGTGAGATTGGCCGGCCGGTGAGAAAATACGCCAGGAGTGGAAGACCAATGATAAGGCCGAAGCTCACCCAAAAAACCGGAAAAGGTTGACCGGTCGCTTCGCGTCGCTTTCTGGCCCAGCGCGCAATTCCGATCATAGCCAGTATGGCGATGACAAGCGCTATCCCGATCATGCCGGAACCGGGTTCAAAGATCGGTCGGGGCGCGAAGACGCCCCGGACGTTCAAGAAGACCGCTTCGCCCAAAGAGTAGCTGTCTCGAGGTGTCGGCAATGCCCCGAGCACCACGATGTACCAAAAGATTAGCTGGAGAAGCAGAGGGATATTGCGGATCGTCTCGACATAGACCATCGCCAGCTTGTTCACGAGCCAGTTGTCCGAAAGGCGCGCGATGCCCATCAAGAAGCCGATGATCGTGCAGAGGATGATGCTGACCACGGCACAGTAGAAGGTGTTGATCAAGCCAACGACGAAGGCCGTGCCGTAAGTTGAAAGTTCAGAATAGGAAATTAGCGATTGGGCAATATCGAATCCTGCAGAGGAGTCGAGAAAGCCGAAGCCGGTGGCGACACCCAGCCGCTCGCGATTGATGATTGTATTGTGAACAAGGTAGGCACCGGCGGCGACCACCGCCACAAGCACCAGAAGTTGGAATATGATCCCGCGGATCCGCGGGTCGTTGTAGAAGACTGTTTTCGGCGGCCCACCCGTCGAACGGTCGATCTCGATCGCCATCCTTATTGTGCCATTGATGCGATGTTAGTGGGCGAAGGTGCCCGGCTCAAGCACGCTCTTAGCGTTCTCGATCACCGGGCACCAGAACCTTAGCTATCGACTATCCGATCGATCTCGTCAGCGGATCGGAAAGGCGTACATCAAACCGCCGTCTTTCCATTGCGCATTGATGCCGCGGTCGATCTTGAGTGCACTGTCTTGACCGACATTGCGCTCGAAGCTTTCGCCATAGTTGCCGATTTGCTTGACGATCTGATAGCCAAAATCGGCAGGAAGGCCGATGCCTTCGCCAATCTCACCTTCCACGCCGAGAAGGCGACGGATGTTGGGATTACCGCTCGTCTCTCGCATCTCGTCGACATTTTCGCTGGTAACACCAAGCTCCTCGGCCTCGATCATTGCCAAGAGCGTCCAGCGCGCCACATCACCCCATTCGTTGTCGCCGTGACGGACAACCGGGCCGAGGGGCTCTTTCGAAATGACTTCGGGAAGAATGACGTGGGCGTCGGGATTGTCGAACTTGGTGCGTTCGGCATAGAGCCCTGAGCGGTCGGTCGTGAAGACATCGCAACGACCAGCGAGATAAGCCGGCATCATCTCGTTGGTGGTCTCAAAAACAACGGCCTCGTATTCCATGCTGTTCTCGCGGAAGAAGTCGGCGAGATTGAGTTCGGTCGTCGTACCGGTTTGAACGCAGACGGATGCGCCGTCCAATTCATGAGCGCTCTGAACACCGAGTTCGGAAGGGACGAGGAAGCCTTGTCCGTCGTAGTAATTGATGCCAACGAAATCGAGACCGAGTGCGGTATCGCGCGTGGCAGTCCAGGTGGTGTTGCGGCTCAGCACGTCAATCTCGCCGGATTGGAGTGCGGTGAAGCGCTCCTTTGCCGTGAGGGGCGTGTATTTGACAGCTTCCGGATCATTGAAGACCGCAACGGCCATCGCCTTGCAGAAATCAACATCCAGCCCCTCCCAAGTGCCTTCGTCATTGACGATGCCGAAACCTGGAAGGCCACTGCCATTGACACCGCACTGGATGAAGCCCTTTTCCTTGACGTCGTCAAAGGTCTCGCCTGCATAGGCTTGTGCTGCTGTCATGCTGACGAGCGCAACGCTAGCGAACACTCCGAGTTTATACATAAACACCTCCTAAGTTCTGTTCTCTGCTGCAATGAACCGCAAAGAGCCCATCCCTGCTCAGCGGTAACAATATTGCTGGGCTTGTGATGACATGGAATCCGCTCACTGCCAACAGCACCTCATGTCCGCTACGCAAGTTTTCTGCCAAATCGATTGATATTAATGCAAGCCAATCTGTATCTGCGTGCATATCTTGAATTAGGAAACAGCTTTGACGTCATCAGATAACCCTCGGAAATACCGCGATCAAACACGGGTCACAATTCTCGGCCGGCATCCCGAGGAAAATTACGGGATTGTGAATCCACCCGTTTATCGTGCGTCGACAGTGCTTTATCCGACCGTCGAAGCCTACCAAGCCGCGCGTACGCATCATGGTGTGACCTATGGGAGTGCTGGCACACCGACGACCTATGAATTCGAAGACGCTGTCGCCGCATTGGAGAACGGCTATCGGGCTCTCGCACTGGCCTCAGGTAAGACCGCGGTCAATCTCACGCTCGCCGCACTGTTGGAGGCAGGAGACCATATCTTGATGGTCGACACCGTTTACGGTCCCACGCGCCTTTTTTGTGAGCGGCCACTGAAGCGCTACGGGGTCGAGACGACGTTCTATGGTCCGCTTATCGGCAGTGATATCGAAGCGCTGATTCGCCCCAATACCCGCCTCATTTTCATGGAAAGTCCGGGCTCGTTGACCTTCGAGATACAGGATGTGCCAGCGATCACTGCGGTTGCAAGAAAGCACGGAATCATAACGGCAATCGACAACACCTGGGCGACACCGCTTCATTTCAAACCGTTGAACCTTGACGTTGATATCTCGGTGTCCGCTGCGACCAAATATTTGGGCGGACATGCCGATATCATGCTCGGTGTGGTTGCGACCAATGAAGACGTGCACATGCATTTGCGCAATCGGGTCTATGAGTTCGGCGGTACGGCAGCACCTGACGTGTGCTGGCTTGCGCTTCGAGGTCTGAGAACACTCGGTGCGCGCATGGCGCAGCATCAAGCGAGCGGGTTGGAGATCGCCCGGTGGCTGGAGGCCCGTCCCGAGGTGGCACGGGTGATGTATCCTGCCCTACCTTCCGATCCCGGCCATGAGATCTGGAAACGTGACTTTAGCGGTGCGTCGAGCCTATTTGGCGTCGAGCTCAAACCATGCCCTAGCGAAGCTGTTCATGCACTGGTCGACAGTCTTCATCTTTTTGGTATTGGATCGAGCTGGGGAGGTTTCGAGAGCCTCATGATCGTCACCCTCCCCGAAAAATCGAGGACAGCGATTCCCTGGACCGGCCGGGGACCAACGCTTCGGGTTCATGTCGGGCTTGAGGATCCGGCGGATTTGATCGCTGATCTCGAACAAGGCTTTGCGCAGCTTAATCGGTACGCTTAGCGCCAATCAAAAATTCCCGATTTCCTTTCGGGCCAAGAATGGGGCTCGGCGCGATGCCCAAGACACTCCAGGCACCCAGGGTTTCAAACCAGTTTCGTATGGTTGCGCAGACCTCATCGTGCAGCTCGGGATCTCTGACGACCCCTCCTCTACCGACAAGTCCTTAGCCGACCTCGAATTGCGGCTTGATC
>CAYPOV010000054.1:0-18134 GCA_964412385.1 uncultured Geminicoccaceae bacterium | reverse complement strand
CCCCTTTTAGAACTAGCTCTCGCTGTCAAACGACAGATTGGGCTTGCTATCAGCCCATTTTGTCGGTGCGACGACAACATAATTGCCATTTTGAATCTGCCTCAGAACCATGGGCTTGGCGATATTGTTACCTTCCGGCGCAAATTTGATCTGCCCGTAGAAGGTTTCCATGTCTGTCTCGGCGATCGCTTCACGTACAGCCTTCTGATCGAACGAGCCTGCGCGCTCGAAGGCCTCCTTGAAGACCAGCACAGCAGCCGCAGCTTGCGCCGATTGATAAGGAACAACCTGATAGTCGGTGTACGTATCCTTAAATTGCTGATCGAAGTCGGCGGCACTTCCAAAATAATTGTCTGAATAGCTTAGTGTTTCCGACCACTGAGTCGGACAAAAGAAACCGTCGACCGCGTCTTTATAGGTATTGGCGATGTCGGAGCCTTCGCAGTGCGTGACCGCCACCATCGGTACGTCGAGCCCCATCTCTGCATACTGTCGAGCGAGTGTCGCTGCACCTTTGTCGTGGCCCGACAACACCAAAATGTCCGGCTGTAACGCTTTCACTTTTGTCAACGTCGTCGAGAAATCAGAAAGGTCGCGAGGCAGTTTGTCGTCGACCACAATCTGCATGCCGTGCCTCTCAACGTCCTCGACAACACCGTCTCGGACATCCAACGAAAACGGATCATTCTCGAATGCCATCGCCACCTTGAGATCGGAAGGATCCTTGCCCTCAGCTTGGGCTTGCTCGGCGGCCAGGGCTATCGCACTTCGAAGATATTGTTCCGACGTCGAGAGGACGGCGAAGAGATACTCGTACCCCTGGTTAAATAGAGACCTGGATGCGCCTTCTGCCTCGACCATCGGAACACCGTATTGTTCAGTGACCGGCGCAATGGCTTTGGTCAGACCGGAGCTGTACGGCCCAAGCATGAATTGAACGCCATCCTGGTTGATCAACCGCTCCGCAAGCTGTGTCGCACGTGCCGGTGTCGACTCGTCATCATAGTAGGTGACAGCAAGTTTGTACGACTGATCGCCAACCTTGACACCACCCATTTCATTCACTCGTTCAATGGCGATGTCGTAGCCATTTTTCGAGTGAATACCGTTACCCGAGTACTTGCCGGTGAGAGATATCGCTGAGCCAAGGGTGATCGTATCACCTTCGACCTTTGCCTCGACGCCCGTCGCTCCGAACGAAAGAAGAGCCACAACAGCAGCCGAACTCGCAAACGCCTTAAGCATGGTGCGTTGTTGCATATCTATGCTCCCTGTCTTTTGTTACACCATTGCTTATCGTGTATATTGCATACGCTAGCAACCCTACCGAGACTGTTGCAAGCTACGCGCTAATGCTTCGATGGCCATTCCGGCAGCGTCAACCCCTTCGCTCGTAACGTCGAGATGAGTCACAGCCCGAATACGCTCGCCTGCTCCGCTGAGGCGGATACCATATTCGTCGAGAAGACGTCTGGTGAAGGTGCTGGCCGAAATGCCAAGGCGTTGAACGTCAAAAAAAACCAGATTCGTCTCGATCGGCTCGACCTCGATGCCTTCAACTTCACTCAGCCAAGTGCCCAAGCGTCTTGCGTTAATGTGGTCCTCGGCCAGCCTATCGACATTGTGAACGAGCGCGTAGATCCCAGCGGCAGCGATGACGCCCGACTGGCGCATGGCACCGCCCAAACGATGCTTCCAGCGCCAGGCAGCTTCGATGAATTCGTGGCTACCGGCTAGCACTCCACCGACTGGGCAGCCCAAGCCCTTGCTAAGATCCAACCAGATCGAGTTGACTGTCTCGCCTTGCGCTGATGCGCTGCTGTTGCCCGCAATAACTGCATTGAGCACGCGCGCACCATCCATATGCATGGAAAGACCGTGTGTCTTGGCGAGCTGACTAACGGCCCTAATTCGCTCGAGAGGCCAAATAGTGCCTCCGCCCGCATTGCTTGTCTGCTCCACAACGACCAGCCGGCTTTGAGGGGCATGGCGATCACTCTTGGATCGAAGCATGGCGTTCACGTCATCGGCTTCAAATTGACCGCGCGTTCCATCGATGGCCCGAATACTGGCACCGGCAATTGCTGCAGGACCACCGGCCTCGAAATTCATGATGTGCGCTGTGCGGTCGCAAATGATCTCATCCCCCATGCGGCAATGGACAAGAATCGCAATGAGATTGCACATCGTGCCTGTCGGCAGGAAAAGCGCTGCCTCTTTGCCGAACAGCTCGGCCGTTCTTTCTTGTAACTGATTGGTTGTTGGGTCTTCCTGCTTTTGCTCGTCAGCCACTTCGGCTTCGTACATCGCTCGGCGCATGCCTTCCGACGGACGAGTCTGCGTGTCACTCGACAAATCAACAACGATCTTGGTCATGTATCCGTCTGCCAGTTCAATGCCTTAATTTCAGTTCACATGGAGCGCTTGATCAAAATCCTTGACCAGATCGTCGATATGCTCAAGCCCGATCGACAATCGCAACAGATTATTCGGAACGGGGCTTTCCGGGCCCTCAACCGATTTACGGTGCTCGATCAGGCTTTCCACGCCTCCGAGCGAAGTCGCCGGTACCAGTACCCTGGTTGCGCCAGCAATTTTTCTGGCTCTTTCAAAATCTCCGTCAACCAAGACTGAGAGCATGCCTCCAAAGCCATCTTGCATCTGGCACTTGGCGATCTCATGACCCGGATGTGACGACAACCCGGGATAGATGACTTGAGAGATCTTGGGATGTCCCTCGAAATGCGTCGCAAATCGCATTGCAGTCTTTGAGCATTGGCGAAACCGGACGTAAAGCGTGCGCATGCCTCGAACCAGCAGCCAGGTTTCAAATGCGCCCAGAACAGCTCCGGAGTACCGGCGCACCAAGCCAATCTCTTCCCATTGATGGTCCAACGCATTCGTGGTGAGGACGCCAGCGGTGAGATCGCTGTGGCCGTTGAGATATTTTGTGGCGGAATGCAATACGATATCGGCGCCTAATGCCAGGGCCTGTGTTGTGCAAGGCGGTGCCGCGGTACCATCAACGATCAGCTTTGCGCCCGCCTCACGGGCAAGTGCCGCAGTCGCTCCAATGTCGACAACATCCCAAGTGGGATTTGCGGGCGTCTCAATCCACAGGAGATCCGCACCATTTTTGGTTAGAGAATTGGCGATATCGATTTGACTCGTCTGATCAATCACACTCAGGGCCATGCTGCGTTTTTCCGCCTGACGCTTGATCCAGGCTTGAGCCCCAAAATACATGACTCTCGGTATGACGATATGCCCGCCAGAAGGAACAGTCTCCATGATTGCTGCGACAGCAGCCAAGCCCGATGAAAACAGTAACGAATCTTGTCCCCGCTCCAACGCGGCAATCATTTCTTCGGCATGGCTCAAGCCTGGAAAGTCGTATCGGCTATAGAGATAATCACCTATTGGGTTGTACTCGGCGTCACGTGCAAAAGTAGTGCTAGGCTGTATAGGCGGTACGATCGCCCCGGATTCCGGCGCGATATAGTGCATGCTCTGTGCCAGCAATGTTTCCGGCGAGATATTGGGCTTAGCCATGTTGACGATCCTCGTTGCAGTCAAAATTGTTGATATTATTCTTGCATTTTGATGAATTATAGGATAACGATCTCTCTACAAGAAAATTTTTGGCGCGACTCATGTCAGGAAAAACTCGTTTCATTCTTTCACTTGATGGCGGCGGCATAAGGGGTGTTTTCTCAGCCCATATACTCGAAGCCCTCCACAATAAATTGAACGCCGGCGGTTCACGCCCGTTAGCACACATCTTCGACCTCATTGCCGGTACATCCACGGGAGGTATCCTTGCTTTAGGCCTTGCCGTGCCATCGAAGGGTGGCGGCGCGCGCTACACGCCTAGCGACTTAAAGCGTCTCTACACGGATCAAGGCGGCGATATCTTTCCCTCAGGACGCATGGGATGGCTGCGGACCCTCCGACAGGTTATTCGAACCAAATACACAGAGGAACACTTCGAGCAAATACTCGACAACGTTCTAGGCGAGACCCGATTGAGCGAGGCGCTGACGAATGTCCTGATTACCAGCTACGATACCGCGAGACGGGTACCTCACTATTTTCGAAAGCCCTCAGTTCACGCAGGTCTCAATGATCTCGACTTTTACATGAAAGACGCGGCACGAGCGACTTCCGCAGCACCAACATTCTTTCGACCGCATCGCTGCAAGGCTCTCGGAGACGAGGAACGCATCAGGCGCATACTGCAAAGTCGCTTTCCATCCACACCCCAGCCTGACGTTTTCCACGCCAATGAATTCTCACTGATCGATGGCGGCATCTATCTGACCAATCCATCCCTGACAGCACTTATGGAAATGCACGCGCTGGCTCCGGAATCTGAGCACTACGTTCTCGTATCTATTGGTACCGGCAAAACCAATCGACCCTTTGCCTACAATGATATTAAGAGCTGGGGTGCAATGCACTGGGTCGGAATGTTCCGAGGCGTGCCGATTCTATCGATGATGATGGATGGTCAAAGCGACAATGCTGAAATGATGCTGCAACGCTTCCCCAAGATCGACTATTTTCGGTTCGATACCGAACTAGTCGGCGCTAATGACGACCTTGATGACGCGAGCACGGAAAATATCGCCAATTTACTGGGTGTCGCCGACCACGCGCTAGACCAACACGCCACGGATCTCGAGCGCTTAGCCTCCATGGTGGACACTGAGTTCGTCGACTGGAACGATCGCGGTGTGATCTCGATTTGATCGCCTCGCTAGCCTTTTTTGCCGTGGGCTTCAGACTGGATTGTCCGGATAACGCTCTCACCAAACAACATGATGCGCGAGCGCTTCAACCCTGAGTTCATGTTCTTGTCGCTTGCCAGCATATGGCAGTAACTATCAATCAACGTATTGGCAGCATCCGCTCTCGCGACATCGGAATGCGACTTCGTGAACTCTGCGACGATGTTCTGCACGGCTTGCTGTGTCGGAATACCGTTCTCGGGCAACGCCTTCTTGATCGCTTCCGCCGTCGGCGCAACGAGATCGCCGTGCTTCAGACCACTTTCCGAAGGGCAAGCTAGCGGGCCGGGTTTCGCGGGTGGAATGTGAGCGACAATCTGGTCACCAGCCGCAGAAGCATAAATGATCTGCCCATGCGGCGCGATCGACTGATCATGCAGGTTCGAGACGAGTTTGAGGACCACATGCGTGAAGTCGCGCAAAACATCATTCTTCGTAGAGAGTGCGAGCGAACTATTGGCGACATCCGGGCAATAGGCTGCCGTCAACGTGTTGACGATTTCTTCCGGCGCCATTTTCTCGCCGTGCATCCGTGTGATTATTTCCGAGAGGGCGTGTTCGCCGGTTGAACTGCCAAGCCGCGTCGAAAGGCTTTGCAGCGTCTGCATGTCCACACTGGTCAAGGTTGACATGTCTGCGCCACCGATGGCGGGGCAGTTGAAGCTGCGCGCGGCTTCCGTGCCCGAAGGCAGCTCATCGATCCCTTCACGCCAAATCTTGACGAGATGAGCCGTGACATTGGGCTCAGCCTTGTTGCCCCAACTGGTGCGAACATAGTTGGCCAGATCGGCAATATCCTGATCATCAAGCTTGCTCGCGAAATCCGGCATGGCCGCAAATTTGTCGGTCGCAGGAATGCCGTGAAGCACTGCCGAAAGAATGTTGTAGGGCTCGATGGCTGTGACAGCGGGATTGCCTGCAAGAGGTGGAATTGCACCTTCAATACCGGCACCCTTCTCTTGATGGCACGCGATGCAATTGGCGACGTAAACTTCTCCACCATGTCTTCGCGCTTCAGCGCTCATGGCTACGGCAGCCTCGGCGGCCTTCTGGGTCGTCGGGCGACTATCCAAGAGATAAGTCGCCATCGCATCGAGGTCGTCGTCCGTCATGTAAGACAAGCTGTCATGAACAACCTCGGCCATGGGACCGAAGACAGTTGTTTTTTTCTTATCAACTCCGGTCTTGAGAAACGTCTTCAGTTCTTCCTTTGTCCAGTCCCCAATGCCTGTCTGTTTGTTGCTCGAGATGTTGGGGGCCCACCAGTCATCGACCTTGGCACCCGCGAACCTGTCGCTTTCGATCCGGCCCCCCATGAGGTTGCGAGGAGTATGACAAGCACCACAATGGCCCAAACCTTCGACAAGATAGGCGCCACGGTTCCACTCATCAGATTTGCTGCTGTTAGGCTCAAATCTGCCTGCGGTGAAAAACAGCTCTCGCCAGCCCAGCATCGATTCTCTGATGCTCATCGGGAACATCAGCCCATTGGGTCGATTCTCTTTTTTGATTGGCTTGAGTGTCTGAAGATGCGCCCAGATAGCCTTGAGATCGTCTTCGGTAACTAGGGTGTAGAACGGGAAAGGCATTGCGGGATAGAGGTAGGAACCATTCTTGGACTTGCCTTCCCACATGGTTTGCTTGAAGTCGTCATAAGTCCAATTACCCAGTCCGGTTTCATTGTCGGGGGTTATATTTCTGGAGAATACTTGGCCGAATGGCGTGTTAAGCGGTAACCCGCCTGCGAACTCTTCTCCCTTCGTACCGGTATGGCAGGGCATACAATCCCCGGCACGGACCAGATATTCGCCACGCTTGGCACTATCATCGCCGGTGCCCGAATTCGGAGATTGCGCGTGGAGCGATGGCTGCCACAAAATCGACGGCAGCAGGACAGCAATGGTGGCAGCAATAAACTTGAAGACCATGTTTCGTTGCATTGATCAACCTCAACTCGGGCGGCTTTCGGGAACCATCAAGCAATCTATAGGTGATGTCAATGCTAGGTCTTCCCTGCGCGGCACACTGCCCGTTCACCCGTTCTGTTGGCCATGTTGACGGCATGAAGGGAGCCAACAATTTGGCGCCTGTTCGGATAGTTACACTGGTGGCTGAATGATCGTCGAGCTTAATCAACGATCTCGTGAGATTTTTCGGCGTCTTGTAGACACCTATTTCGAGACTGGTGAGCCTGTGGGATCGCGAACGATCGCTCGCTCGCTGGAGGAGCAACTTTCGCCTGCGACAGTCCGAAATGTCATGGCCGATCTCGAGGAGTATGGCCTACTCTACGCACCTCACACTTCTGCGGGCCGCCTTCCGACCGATGCCGGGCTCCGATTCTACGTCGACGGGCTGTTGGAAGTCGGCACCGTCAATAAGGAAGAGCGCCGCTCTATCGAAAGCCAAATTGCGGGCTCGGGTCGGAGCGTGGAAAACCTACTGGCCGATGCAGTTGATACCTTGTCCGGTCTCTCACACTACGCGGGTTTGGTGGTGTCACCCAATAGTGAGCGGCCGTTCAAACATGTCGAGTTCGTGCCGTTGGGGCCGGGGCGTGCCCTGGTCATTCTGGTAACGGACAACGGCATGGTCGAGAACCGCGTAATCGAAGTTCCATTCGACATGCCAATCTCGAGGCTCATCGAGGCGGGCAATTATCTTACTGCACGATTATCCGGGAGAAATTTTGCGGAGGCCCGTCGGCTCATTGAGACCGAGATTGCAAGCGATCGAGCCCAGCTCGATCATCTCGCCCAAAGTGTAGTATCGACCGGCATTGCAACATGGAGCAACGATCAAAATCGTGACGGTGGGGTCTTGATTGTGCGCGGTCAATCCAACTTATTGGACAATGTGACGAACCTCGCTGAACTTGAGCGCATTCGCAGCCTGTTCGAGCTCCTTGAGACGAAAAGAAGCTTGTTGCGGTTGATTGACCTGGCTCAAGAAGGTCGCGGTGTTCAGGTGTTTATTGGCGCGGAGAGCGAACTTTTCTCCCTGAGTGGTTGCTCGGTGGTAATCGCCCCTTACAGCACGGGAACAGCCGATGGAACAAGCTCACATGTGGTCGGTGCGATCGGTGTGGTTGGGCCGACAAGGATGAATTATGCACGCATTGTGCCGATGGTTGACTACACAGCACGTGTCGTCAGCAGACTTCTTGGCGGCGGCGAAAGAGAGAATGGATCATGATCGACGACGAGCAGAAAAAAGCAACGGAAGAGCAGGCAGCTGAGACACCAACGGCGAATGGTGAATCGGAATTGCGAGCCGAGGAAAAACCCGGGGCAAATGGGTCTCTGGCAGAACCGCCGGCAAATGATGACAGCGGGTTCGCGGCGCCAACCCCGGAGGAACACGAAGAACTCAAGGATCGTCTACTCCGGACGCTAGCGGAGATGGAAAATCTTCGGCGTCGCAGCCAACGCGAGTTGGAAGATGGCCGCAAATATGCGGTGACGTCCTTTGCGCGCGATCTGCTGGAGGTGAGCGACAACCTCCGGCGAGGCCTCGAAGCCGTACCTGACGGTGCTGCGGAACAAAGCGAGTACCTCAGAAACCTGATTGCCGGGATCGAAATGACCGAACGGTCGCTGCACTCGATTTTTGAACGCCACAACATCAAGCAAGTTCGCCCAGAGCGCGGCGAACGCTTCGACCACAATCGGCACCAGGCAATGTTCGAGGTGCCCACCCGCGAGCTTGCACCCGGCACGGTTGCCGAAACCATGCAAGTCGGATACGTGATTGCCGATCGGCTGCTGAGACCGGCTCTAGTAGGTGTGGCGAAGGCTGCAGGAAATGACGAAGCCGCGTCGCAAAGTGCGGAGCCTGAGGCACAAGCAACTGCCGGTCAGAAAATCGATACAACCGCCTGATTTGATATATGGGGCCGCCATATTGCGTTGATCGGCGAGCCCCTTTTCTGGGAAATTGAATGGCCTCTCCTGTCAAAAAGGTGGTGCTAGCCTATTCGGGCGGCCTTGATACGTCAGTGATTCTCCGTTGGCTCCAAGACAATTACGGTTGCGAGGTCGTCACCTTCACGGCTGATCTGGGTCAGGGTGAAGAACTCGAGCCGGTGCGCTCCAAGGCCGAGATGATGGGTGTTCGCGAGATCTTTATGGAGGATCTCAAAGAGGAATTCGTCCGCGATTTCGTCTATCCGATGTTTCGCGCCAACACAGTTTATGAGGGCTGTTATCTCTTGGGCACGTCGATAGCGCGCCCATTGATTGCCAAGCGCCTTGTGGAGATCGCCCGAGACGTCGGCGCTGACGCGGTGGCACACGGAGCCACTGGAAAGGGTAACGACCAGGTTCGGTTTGAGCTAGGTTGTTATGCGCTCGATCCCTCGATCAGAGTTATCGCACCTTGGCGCGAATGGGATCTCGATAGTCGAGATAAGCTCATTGCCTATGCGGAGGCCCGGCAGATACCGATCGCGCGCGGAAAACGTGGTGAGCCACCATATTCGACCGACGCCAATCTCCTGCATATTTCCTATGAAGGCAGAGTTCTAGAAGATCCGTGGACGGAGCCAGATCCCGAGATGTTCACGCGGTCTGTGGCGCCAGAGGATGCACCCGATCAGCCGAACTTTGTCGAAATCGGGTTCGAACGTGGGGACCCCATCAGTGTGAACGGGGCGCAACTGTCGCCCTCGGCCCTTCTTACCCGTCTCAACGATCTGGCAGGAGCCCACGGGATCGGGAGGCTTGATCTCGTCGAGAATAGATATGTCGGCATCAAGTCTCGCGGCGTTTACGAAACTCCGGGAGGAACGCTTCTGCTGTCAGCGCATCGCGGAATCGAGAGTATTACACTCGACCGCAATGCCGCCCATTTAAAAGACGAGCTTATGCCAAGATACGCAGAGCTCATCTATAACGGCTATTGGTATAGCCCCGAACGCGAGATGCTGCAGGCCGCGATTGACGCAAGCCAGTCGTCGGTCACCGGCACTGTACGTTTGAAGCTATTTAAGGGCTCGGCCACCATAGTGGGGCGCAAGTCACCTGTTAGCCTTTACCGAGAAGATTTTGCCACTTTCGAAGCAGATACGGTCTATGATCAAAAGGACGCGGAAGGCTTCATCAAATTGAATGCATTGCGTCTTAAGATCAGAGGTCTAACACCACGCGGCTCTTGAGTGTTTGCAAACCATAAGTTTGAGGAGAGGGTCTTTATGGCCGATCAGGCCAATGTCGGCGGTGTCGGCGCCGATCAATTGCGCTCGTTCGTGGAGAGGATCGAGCGATTGGAAGACGAGAAAAGTGAAGTTCAAGCTCAGATCAAGGACGTCTTCGCGGAAGCCAAGAACGAAGGATTTGACGTCAAGACTTTACGTCAGATCGTACGACTCAGAAAAATGAAGCCTCATGATCGAAGCGAGCAGGAAGAGCTCTTGGAAGTCTACAAATCTGCGCTTGGCATGGCATGACTTCGATCTCGACCGGTCCGGTGCAGCTTGACGACTTCCCGCGATGGCGGGAGCTTTACCAGGGGTATGCCGATTTCTACCAAGTCCCGATGACGGATCAAATTGCGCGAACCGTCTGGGAATGGTTATTCGATCCAAGTCATCCGCTTGAAGCACTGATAGCGCGCAATCAGGGCGGCGACGCTGTTGGCCTCGCCCATTTTCGCCCTATGCCGAGACCGCTCAGGGGCCAGGAAATGGGGTTTCTTGACGATCTTTTTGTCGATCCGGCATGGCGTGGTCACGACATCGGTAAGAATCTCTTGAAGGCTCTTAACGTCATTGGCCGGGAACGTGGCTGGCAGCAATTCCGCTGGCTTACTCGTGAGGACAACTACCGTGCACGGTCCCTTTATGACCAGCTCGCAACGCGTTCCATGTTCCTCACTTACGAGATGAACACGGGTCTATCGTGACTGTATTGCCTGTCATCAAATTGTCATAATGCGCTCTTAGGCCAACGGGTGTCGCGGGATCATCCGCGACGCGCAAAATTCCCAAAAGCCTAGAGGAATTGACGATGCAGCTTCGCCACATTGGCTATGCAATACCTATCGCCCTTGCCGGGATGTTTGGCCAAACAAGTTGGGCGCAGGACAAGCCCGTCACCATCACATTGTTGCATTTGGGCGATTTGAGTGAGATCTCGCCCGATGACGGGATTGGCGGTGCAGCTGAGGTCATGACCTTACTCCGCTCTGAACGCGAGCGAAACACAAACGCTATCACGACGTTCGGTGGAGATCTGATCTCCCCTTCCTTGCTCTCGGGGATCACCAAGGGCGAACACATGATCGACATCACCAATGGCCTCGGATTCGATGTCGCGGTTCTCGGAAACCACGAGTTCGATTTCGGTCCGGAGATTGCATCCGAACGTGTCGCTGCTTCGAACTATCCTTGGCTCGGCACGAATGTCCGTGACCCCGAGGGCAAACCCGCGGTCAGTACGGCGGAAAGCTGGATCAAGGAAATCGACGGCTACAGCATCGGCTTCGTTGGGTTTCTCACCCCCGATACCGTTGATTTAGCCAGCCCCGGTGATACTGTTACTTTTGGCGATCCAGTCGATGCCGCCAACGAGATTGTCCCAAACTTGAAAGAACGGGGCGCCGACCTTGTTGTCGCGCTCACCCATTTGCCTCTCCAGGAAGATCGTCGTCTCCTGCGATACGTTGACGATCTCGATATCGTTCTGGGCGGGCACGATCATACAGTGATGGCGCTGTACGACGGTGGAAAGCTCGTCGCGAAAGCTGGCGAAGACGGCGAATATCTAGCAGTCATCGACATCGCACTCAGCCGCGATGAGGACGAGGTTGAGTGGATCCCAAGTTGGCGACACATCACGACAGTGGGTGTTGATCCCGATCCCGAAATCAAGGCGATCGTAGATCAATGGGCAGCTCAGCTCGATAAGGAGCTGGATATCGTCATCGGTACGACCGAGTCTGAGTTAGTGAGCCAAAGGGCGATCGTGCGTACCCAGGAATCGACATTTGGTAATCTCGTCGCCGACTCTATGCGCGAGGCGACCGGCGCCGATATTGCCATCACCAATGGCGGTGGTATCCGGGCCGACAAGATTTACGAGCCCGGCACCGAACTCAAACGCCGCGACATACTAAGCGAGTTGCCCTTCGGCAATGTCACGGTAGTGGTCGAAATGAACGGCGCGCTGATCAAGGACGCCTTGGAAAACGGAGTTTCCAGGGTCGAAGAGACCGCCGGCCGTTTCCCTCAAGTCTCGGGCCTCACATTCACATTCGATGCAACCGCCGAACCTGGAAGCCGAGTCACCGAGATTTCAGTCGATGGCGCTCCAATCGACGACACCGCAACCTTCACTGTTGCAACCAACGATTACATGCTCAGCGGCGGGGACGGATACGACGCCTTCGCGGAGGGAACCACGATAGTCGATCCGGCATCAGCCAAACTTATGGCGTCTCAGGTCATCGATGCAATCGAATCCAAAGGTTCGATTTCGCCTAGAATCGAGGGACGGATAACGCGAATTAACTAGATCAGGCAATGCGACCAGATTTTCATCCTTTGTGAACCCTTGCTTTCTAGGATGGACTGAACGTCTCAAATTCGGGTTTACAAGGAAGAATCGGCGCGGTCTTGTAGAGGCTTAGCGAGAGCCATCCTGTAGCGAGGTCGCGCCGATTTTGAAATTGATGATGCAACAACTCAACGCCAGAGCCTTCGGCTCTATCTCTATCCTCGCCGTCGTCATGCTTGCGTTGCTCACGATGCCAACCGGCTGGCTTCAACTAAGCAGTTCCCTCAGTTGGCTTTCATCTGAAGACAAACTTGCGCATCTTGGCGGCCTCTTTTGCATCTCAATGCTCGGCCTTTTCTTCACAAGGCGGCCCGCAAAACTTCGCCGGATCATCTTCGGTCTTTTTCTCGCCGCCACCTACTTGGAATGCGTGCAGGCCGCCCTGCCATGGCGGGTATTCGAACTTGCCGATATCGGAGCCAACGCCATCGGTGCCGCACTCGCCCTTGGTCTTTCCATGATCATTCTTAAGACCTACTCGTTTTTTCGTGGCGGATATCCTGTGCGGGTCGCAATGCACAGTTCAGGAACTCCGGACAGATTTGCACGAGATAGTTGGAGTGTATCACCCCTTACTTGAAATGCACGGCTCAGCTCGGCGGCACCTCGATCCAACAAATATCTGAACCGCCGGTCGAGATAGAATTGATTGCCCGAAACGTACGACGGTGTCCGAGGAATCGCTGTAGAACAGGCTGCCACAGTCTTCGACGGCAGCAACAGCGAGACAATCGCCCATCATCAGCAAAGCGGAAAACGGCTGCGCCACTCATTCCCCGCTTCGCTTCCCACTGATCACCGAAGATGGATGCGTGGGTGGATCCATTGGCCAAGAACAGGCCAGTCTCAAGCTCCCTACTACAGGACGCACGCGTGTTTGAGGATATCGACCACAGCGCTCTGAGGTCTTCCCCCGCAACCTGGCCTTCACCGCACTGTCGCAGCGGGAGCTACCTTTGCAGAACTCATTAAGTGCTTGGGTGACCAGGCTCACTGTGTTCAAGTGTGGGTTTTGTCACGAATACCTCATCGTAATAGTAATGGGGTGATTTGAGATGGTCAATTACATCTATGGCACCAATGGCAATGACAGCCCGTCCGGAAGCAACGACGATGATATTGCTTATCTCTATGCGGGCGATGATCTGTTGTTCGCGAGCTGGGGCAATGACGTCGTTCATGCCGGTAGTGGCAACGACTATATCTTCGGCAATTGGGGTAATGATTTCCTCTTCGGTGGTTCCGGCAACGATGTTCTCACCGGCAATGAAGGCAATGACACGTTATTCGGTCAGTCGGGCAATGATAAGCTCAATGGAAGCTCGGGCAATGATGTACTGAATGGCGGGGCCGGCGACGACACACTCAGTGGCGGTGACGACAATGACGTCTTGTACGGCGGCAATGGCGATGATCTCCTGGACGGTGGCGAAGGAGTCGACACGGTCGATTACTCTTATGAATCGTCCTTGGGGATTTTTGCTACCCTCAAAGATGGCTGGAGCTTCGTCGCCATCGGCAATGAAGACACGTTCGAGAGCATCGAGGTCATCATCGGCACCAGCCAGGATGACGGTATCTGGGGCGATGATGGCGTCTACAACAAGCTGGTCGGCGGCGGTGGCAATGATGCGCTTCGAGGCTATGGCGGGCGTGACATTCTGCTTCCGGGCAGCGGCAAAAACACCATCGATGGCGGCGAGGGTGATGATGACCAGTTGTCCTATGAGGACTTGAACCCGCAAGGCCCGGGCGTTCACATTGAAGCAGCATTGGGTGTCACCCGTTTCGTCGGACAGACCCAGGAAAAAGACAGCTTCAAGGGCATCGAGTCGTTCAAGGGCAGCAACGCCGACGACATGATTTTTCTCGCATCGACTCCAACCGCTTCACGCAGCGCCTTCGGCGAGGACGGCCACGATATCATCATCGGCGGCAGTGGCAATGATCATATTGCAGGCGGGGACGATTGGGATCAGCTGGTAGGCCACGAGGGCAGCGACTTGATCTATGCCGGCAGCGGCGACGATGTGCTTGATGGCGGCGAGGGCGACGACCTCCTGGTCGGCGGTCAGGGCTACGAGACCATGTATGGCCGGGCAGGTGCCGACAAATTTAGCTTCGGCTGGGATGGTGAAGGTTCCGAGACCGACGAGCTGTTCGATCTCTCGCTCGCCTACGTCGCCGATTTCGATGGCGAGGAAGGCGACAGGCTCATTCTCGTCAATCTCGATGCCGATCTCACCACCGGTGGCAACCAGTCATTTAAATATCTCGAAGACTCGCAGTTCAAAGGCAATGCTGGCGAGCTCCGGCTCGAGCGCGACAGCACCAACAAAATGAGCTACCTCGAAGCCGATATCGACGGAGACACCATGGTCGACTATCGGATAGATTTCGACGGGCTTCAGTGGTTCACCGACGAGATGTTGTATCTCTAGCATCAACCAGGTTCCGATAAATGCCGGTGCAGGTCTCGGCAAGAGCGCGCCAGGATGGGATAAGGGATTTGAGCCTCAAACTTTTCTCGCCCCATTCTCGGCGTGCGCCGTCGTCATCCACCAGCACTTCGAGCGCCTGCTCCAGGGCATCCTTTTCGCCCGGAGGGATATGATAGAGATGATCGCCCGCCGGTGCTTCCTCAAACGTCCCGATCTTACTCGCAATGATCGGCTTGCCGAATTGACAGGCACAGGCCAGAGCCCCACTCGCATCAATCTCCCGATAAGGAAAGACGACAATGTCGCTCGCCTGAATGGTCCGCGCCAGATCTGCATCGGGCAAGAGGCGGAGATCGAAATCAAACCACGCTGAACGACCCGCTTCCTCAACCCGTGCCTTAAGGCCAGCAAAATCCATAAAGGGCTTGCCGGCGATCACCACCCGACAGTCGTCCCGCCGCTGCATCAATTCGAGTGCTGCCTCGACCAGAGTATCGATGCCCTTATAGGGCTTGAGGGCTCCGAACAGGAGGATGGTCTTAGGCTCGCCATCGACCACGGTTGGCGGCGTCGGCTCGGGCCCAGGCTCCGGCAGATAAATGGCAGGATGCTGGATCTGCGTCCAACGCGAAGGTGCAATGTCGAACGAACGCAAATAGGATTCGGTACTCTCGGTGTGCGGAATAAAGTGATCGACATGGGCGAACACATGCTCCGGACTGGTCCGCATCAAACGCGAGCTGCCGCCCCCATGAAACGCGGTCGCATTGTGCACGGTCAGCACCACCGGCACCAAGCGCTGCAGCCGCCTGAAGAACCACCGGTCCAAAAGCGGCAGCAAGATCCACTCCACATGAACCACATCAGGACGTTCACGCTTCACCAAGCCGATCAGCCGGTTCATATCGAGAATGTGCTCGAATCCCTTGATCGCCAGCGCCTTGCCGCCAAATCGCTTAAGAGCCCGCTCCGACACCCTATAGCAAAAGGGCAGCGTGCGAAACCGTGAACCGCGCAGCTCTTCATCCGCGCGCAACGCTCGGCCGATCAAGGTCACTTCATGCCCGACCTCCGCCAAGGCCTCGCAAAACTGCGCGTCATAAAGCGGCGAAAACAGCGACGGATCGACCACAAAAACCTTCAAGACAGCCTCAATGCGCTTCCCGTGAACTCCGGCCCGTCTCTAGAGGCAGCACGCCACCCATGCTAGCGCTGAACGAGCAACGGTCCCACTATGCCACAGACCTTAATCCATGCCTCCATGAATACTAACCTAGTCCCGGAAGAAGCACCAAGAGCCTAAACAATCTAGCCGGTCCGCGTGAAACCATCGGGGCTCCAATCTTTGCTGCCGACTTGATCGTGGCCGGTTAACAGGCCTTCCGGATCATAAGTGTTCTTGACGGTACGAAGCTTGGCATAGTTCGGCCCCCAGGCACGCCCCTGCCAGTCTTTCTCGAAGAAGCTCATCTCCGAAGAGTAAGAGCCACTCTCTGGTGCGAGCTTGCGGAGGCGGCGGTAAGCCTCACGAATCGATTGCTGCTCTCTGCGACCCGCTTCCATGTCCGGCTCATTATCCAAGACACCCGGATAGGCCTGCTTTTCGCCGCCGGCGATGATGACCAGCGCAAAGGCGTCAATTGCGCTTGGCTGGATAGCCGTCGCGCGCGCTTCCTTGCGTCTGGCTTCGGTGGCACCCGCTATGCCCTTGTTGAAATGCAAGGTCACCTCAGCTTTTCGCGAAGCCTCGAACAATGTCCGTGCGAGGGGCGATTGCTGCTCTTCGGCCAAGAGCGTTTCCGGCAGCCACACGGATTCGTAGCCATTGAGAGAGATTCCGACTTCGCTGCTATTGCCGGCCCACCGGAACCGCCCTGCCGGTGCACCGGGCCGATCATCCTCGATGTTGGATTGCGGCAGATGGTTTTGTCGATAATCGTAGTCCCACCAGTGGCGCAGCGGCACTGGCACGAGACGCGGCACCTCCACTTCGGGATACTCCTCCGGGCGAGCGGCGACCCAATCCCAAAAAGGCGTCCACACTTCACGCACCTGATGCTCACTCAAGCCTTGAAAGACCATGGCTAGCTGGAGCGTGTTGTCGGTCCCGAAGGTCGTCTGCTCGCCCCGATGGGGATTGATCAGACCTTCGGAGATGAACCGGCAGAAAGTGCCGATCAGGTCCAAGAAAGCCTGGTCCGAGGCGGCCGCGATCCGCTGTCCCAAGAACCCCGCTTGTTCCCGCAAAGGTCTCGTCGCCAAAATCAACCTAGCCGTCACTCCAAATCCGGCACCGCCGCCCCGCAACGCCCAGAAAAGGTCCGAGTGCCGGCAGGCATTGGCAATCCTCACTTCGCCATCGGCAGTCACGATCTCGACTTCGAGCAGGCTCGCCGCGACCAGCCCGCCATACTTCGAGAAGCTTCCGAACCCGCCGGTCTGCACACGGCCGCCGATCCCGACCGTCGTGCAGCTGCCGCCCTGTACAAGACGCCCACCCTTGGTGACGACAGCGTCATAGAGCTGATAAAATTTGGCGCCGGCGCCCACACTTGCGGCATCTTGCGGGCTCACGACGCCTTCGCAGCCCTCAGGCACAAAGCGCTCATGCAGCCACACGGTATCGAGGCCCTTGGTCCAAATCATCGAGCTGTCGGCACAATTGAACTGGCCCAAATCGCTGTGGGCTCCTCCCTTGATCACCAATCTGAAGTTGTGCCACGCCGCGAACCGAACAGCAGCCACGACATCGGAGACGTCTTCCGCTGCAACGGCATAAACGCTCGGCGCCGACGTCCATCCATCGATCCAGCCGGCTGATTGCGTCCCGCCCGCATGATCCTGAATGAACAATGGATTAGCGAGATCCTTCAGCGCCGAAGCACAAAACTGTCCATCAGGCTCTCTTGCGCAGGATGCCAAAGTTGACACCACAGGCGCCAGTCGCCCGCCAACAGCGACTTTCAGACCCTGCCAATCCGCGGCACTTGGCCATTCGGGATCATAGGGCCTCACACGACCCACCATCCCGCCTTCATTCGCAGACACCCCAGCAGCCGTGCCCGCTATCGTCGGCACGGCAACGACGCCTTTCAATACGCCCCGCCGCTTCAAACCCATCGATCATCCCGTTGCCAACTTCACCCGAAGGCAAAGCCTAGCAGGGTTGAAACAGGTTTTCTACCATGGGTTGTATTATGCTACACAGCTGCCTTCCTTTCGGGCTGCGCGCTCTGCTTTTCGGGCGTCGACTGCCGCCTTGCGCTCGTCCTTGGCACGTTGCCGCTCCAAATAGCGCCGCTGCTGGCGTGAGAGCTTGGGTTCGTTCGTGTCAGCAGGAGTTAAAAGAT
>CAYPOV010000053.1:0-18319 GCA_964412385.1 uncultured Geminicoccaceae bacterium | reverse complement strand
GAAGTTCAAGATGTGTCGCGAGAGAGTCTTGCGGCTCGAGGACGGGGATCGGGCTTTTCTGATCTACTGACGCATCGTCCTCTTTAGCTAAAAGAGGATCGATGTTCGCCGTCAATGACGTCACTTGCCCTTGGTCGAACGCTAATCCATCGATCGCAGGTTCGAGGTTGGGCTCGAAGATATCTCTCTTGGCAAGACGCGTTGTCGTCAGCGTTGGCAGTTCCTCTGACGGCAACGATACGTTGTCTGGCGGTTGACGCAGAGGGGCCTGGAGAGGGAGGTCGTCGGCAGCCTGATCGGGCCCGGCATCGGCTTCCACTGGACTGCCGACCGTCGCCACAGAGACTGCCGGGGTCGGATTGTCGCCATGCGGCGCGAGCATCGCGAGAAGCATCGTAAATGGATTAGCTTGCAGCACGGAACCATCGCGCACGGATTGACCCGTGGCGAGGTTGTTACTGGTGGCGTTCAAGCTAGAGACTATCGGCGCTTCAATCATCGCAGACCTGGTTGCACAAATGGATCTGCCATCTCGTGTGCACACGCCGTGCCAAATTGCCGGATTCCCAGCAATTCTGCAGTATCAGTGCCAGATGATTCGAAAACTCTTCAAGAGACACGCGGCAAAATTTGCCGGGTCGGCAAGAAAGAACCGGAACAATTTGCCGGGTTGTCTGTGCTCGGTCAGACTTCCCGGTGTGTGCGCTCTTTGCGCTCGTGCCGCTCCTGCGCTTCGATGCTCAATGTGGCGATTGGTCGGGCATCGAGCCTCTTGAGGCCGATCGGCTCCCAGGTCTCTTCGCAAAAGCCGTAGCTACCGTCTTCGATCCGCTTGAGTGCCGCATCGATCTTGTTGAGCAGCTTTCGTTCCCGATCGCGCTTGCGCAGCTCGAAATTGCGCTGGACTTCGGCCGACGCCCAGTCGCTTTCGTCGGGAATGCGCACATCCTCGTCACGAAGTTCGGCAAGCGTCCGGTTGGAGCCTTGAAGGATCTCGTCTCGCCATTGAATCAATTTCTTGTGGAAATAGGCGAGTTGCCGGTCATTCATATAGTCTTCGTCATCACGCGGGCGGTAGTCGCCAAGCTCGACATGAGCCCAAGAGCTTCCTTTGGAAAGCGGTCGGCGCGTGGGCTTGGGCGGCGGTGCATTGGTAGAGGGAACCGTTTCCCGATCCGACATTGTCCCAAAATAAAGGGAATCAGACTCGCTCATCTGCGCTTAGGCCTCCGACCCCGAATTGCCAAATCATCAATGCCTTATTGCGGCAGCCGCATACAGCATGGTGCCACGTGTGCGCAAGATCAGATTTACCGGCGCGAGGCGTCCTAAGTTACTCAGAAAGCACGGTGAATTGTCCATTTCCTGCGGCTGGCCCAGGTGCGGAGGAGTTCCGTGCCCTTAACGATGCATTAACCATTAACCTCTATCGCCACCCCATGAGCCAACTTTGGAGCAGGGTGTCAGTGATGATGGAGCCTAGCCTGCAAGAGATCGATGCCATCGAACTCAAGATTTCCCGCACCACGGCGCAAGTTGCGGAAGCCCGCCGATCGTTGTCTCAGCGTGTCCCGGATCTATCGCCGGTAACGGCCACTCTCGACGAAATCGAGAACTGGTTTGCTCGCCACGATCGAGGTTTCCGACGGCAATTTGCTGGCCCCTTGATCGGTCTCCATGAAGAGATCGAAGGCATGATCCAAGACCTTTGGATCGCCAAGCAATCGGCATCGGCCATGCTAGCTGAAACCGCCAATCAAGAGCGCGCGCAGCGAGCCTATACACGCCACCAAGCGCATTCCTCCGTGGGACATCCCTCACCGCCGTTCTCCTCGACATTCGGCGACTGATCCATGAGTCTCGAAACCGCGAGTGGCGTTGAGCTTGGTCGAGCGGCGATAGCGTTGATTTTGGTTCTCGGTCTCGTCGTTACGATCGGCTGGGCCGCGAAACGGTGGAGGCTCCCTTTTGCGACTGGCCCTTCAAGACACAATGCCCGCATCAGAATAGCCGAAGCGCGGATGATCGACGCCAAGACGCGCGTCGTTCTGATCGCTATCGACGGCAATGAGGTTCCGCTCGCCATCGGTCCTGGCTACTGTACGGTCCTGCACGCTACGATGACGGCAACGAACGGTACAAACCCGGCTTCCGAGCGTTTGATGTCATGACGGTTCTGCGCATAGTTTCGCTGGTCATCTGCCTATTCGTGACGAGTATTGGTCCCGCCTACGCACAGTCGATCGATATCGATCTCGGCGAAGGGGGAACGATGAGCGGGCAGATCATTCGCCTGATCTTGCTCGTGACAGTCTTGAGCCTGGCACCATCGGTCCTCGTGATGGTGACGTCCTTCACACGTATCGTGATCGTTCTTTCTTTTCTGCGCACGGCTTTGGGCCTCCAGCAGACCCCCCCCAACACCGTGCTCGTGAGCCTCGCGCTATTCTTGACATTGTTTGTCATGCAACCGGTGTTCGAGGAAGCCTACGAGATCGGAATTCAGCCTCTGATTGATGAGCAGATTGACGAAGCAACGGCATTCGAGCGCGCGAGCGGACCGTTTCGCGATTTCATGCTCACCCAAGTCCGTCCTCAGGACGTTGCACTTTTCGTCGATATCGCCGGCATCGAAGAACCAGAGGTGGCCGAAGACCTTCCCTTCCGCATTTTGGTACCAGCCTTCATTATCAGCGAACTCAAACGCGCGTTCGAGATCGGCTTTTTGATCTTCCTGCCGTTCCTTATCATCGATCTTGTTGTGGCATCGGTTCTGATGTCGATGGGCATGATGATGCTGCCACCCGTTATTGTCTCACTCCCATTCAAGCTCATATTCTTTGTCCTGGTGGACGGGTGGTATCTCGTGATCGGCAGCCTGGTTGAAAGTTTCAAGTAGTCGCTGCCGGTGTCAGTCGAGCCTCGGGCGTTCCACAATCACGTGGTGAAGAATGGCATGACGCGCCGCCAGGCGTTCGACATCGTGGTCATAGCCACCACCGACAACACAAATGACCGGTATCGCCAACTCTGCGAAGCGGCTGAGCACCATACGATCGCGTTCGGCGAGGCCATGGTCGGATAACGCAAGCCGTCCCAAACGATCATCTTTGTGCGGATCAACCCCGGCATTGTAAAAGATCAGATCAGGCCGCTCAGGCGCCATTCTTTCGAGACAAGCCCCGAGAGCACCGTCGAGAGCGTCGAGATAGGCCCGATCATCAAGATCAGGCTCGAGCGCCACATCCCAGTCACTTCGCTGCTTGCGAACCGGAAAGTTGGTGCGGCAATGGAGCGAAAGCGTAAAGAGCCTCGTTTCGTGCTGCAACATTGAAGCAGTGCCGTCGCCTTGATGAACGTCCAAATCGACGATCATGGCGCGCTTGATCTCTCCGGTCTTCAAGAGGTGCGTTGCGGTAACCGCAACATCATTGAACACGCAAAACCCGCTGCCGAAACTGCGGAACGCATGGTGGCTTCCACCGGCCAGATTACATGCAACGCCGTGTTCGAGGGCAAGCATCGCTGCGAGCAATGTGCCGCCGTTGGCGGCCCGGCTCCGACGAGCGACACCTGTGGTAAGTGGCAAACCGAGTCGTCGTTCCTCGTTCTTAGTGAGACGGATCTCGAGCACGGATTTGACATAGTCGGCGTCATGCACACCTGCCAGAATCTCCGGTTCCAGCGGCGTTGGCATGAACCGGTTGGTGCTGTCCAAAAGTCCCTGGTTTTCAAGATATCGGTGGATGGCACCGAACTTCCCCATCGGGAACCGGTGACCTTTCGGCATCGGCGCCACGTAGTCGCTGTGAAAAACAATAGGCACTTTCAAAAGCCGGTTTCCCGCGTGCATCCATCGTGAGGGGACGTGGCGCCCAATGTCCGATTATCGAGACCAATAAAAGTTGAAATATGAGTGTTGCAATTCAACCAATGCGATATTAGAAGCGTTTCATGAAACCATAGGTTGAATAGATTTGTTAGCGTGAATCCGTTCAATCGGAGAGTACCATGGCGATCGAACGGGAATTCTGGAATGGCAAGCGCGTCTTTGTAACCGGCCATAGCGGCTTCAAAGGCACCTGGCTCTGCGCATGGCTCGCAGAAATGGGTGCCGAGGTCACCGGATATGCGCTCGCACCCCGCATGAACCCGTCGCTCTACGCGCTTGCCGGTTTGGATCGCCGCACAAGGGGCCTCCATGGAGACGTACGCGAACGCCACACCTTAGCGGCCGCCATGCGGATCGCCGATCCAGAGATCATTTTTCACCTCGCCGCTCAACCTTTGGTTAAGCAAGGTCTCAAAGACCCGAGGGGCACCTTCGAGACGAATGTGATGGGCACTGTCAACCTTCTTGATGTAGCCCGTGCCATGAACAGGACCAAGGGTATCATCGTTGTCACCAGCGACAAATGCTATGAACGCACCAATAAGTCGTGTCGCGAACGCGACCCCTTGGGCGGATTGGAACCTTATTCTGCAAGCAAAGCCTCGGCGGAACATGTCGTTGCTTCGTTCCGTCATTGCTACTTCAACAAATCCGGCTGTGCAGGCCTTGCGTCGGCACGGGCCGGCAATGTCATCGGTGGCGGCGATTTCAGTCCCAATCGTCTCATTCCCGACATCATCAGAGCGGTTGCCGCTGGCAGGCCCGTTGTTCTGCGCAATCCGAAATCAGTGCGTCCGTGGCAGCATGTTCTTGACGCGCTCGCAGGATATCTAGAACTCGCGCAGGCCCTCGCCGTTAATCCTGTCGAGATTGGCGACTCCTATAATTTCGGGCCGCCGGGCGGTGCCGAATGGACAGTCGAGGAAGTCGCCAAAACCGCCATGTCGAGACTAGGACGCGGGACCCTCGAGATCGATGAAGATCGATTATCGCTCGAAACGTCGATACTTCGCATCAACTCGCAACGTGCGAGGGAACGATTGGGCTGGGCCGCACAAATTCCGACCACGCGTGCCCTCAGATTGACGATTGACGGATATCAGCAGCTCATTCGCGACGCCAAAGCCGATTGGCTTTTTCAGCAAATCGACGACTATCAAGGCAATCTCAAGCCTAAGCGCAAACCCATTCAACGCGATATCGCGGGCTCGGAAAAAGGTCATGCAATCGCTATCCGCTGAGGGAAGGCCATTATTTGACCCCAAGCTGAACAGCGAAATCAGGCCAGAAGACATTCCTGTCTTTATTCTCTGTGGCGGCCTGGGAACGCGGTTGGGAGGCGCCGCGACAGGGCTCCCCAAACCCATGGTCGAGATTGGTGGCAAACCGATACTGATTCATATCATGAATTGGTACGAACGCTTCGGGTTTCGCCGATTCGTGCTGTGCGCCGGTTACCGATCGGACGTCATCAGCAATTACTTCATGAGCTATGAAGCGCTTAACGCCGATTTCACTGTCGACCTCAGGTCTCGCGATGTTTGGTATCACCAAGCCGAGCGCATGCCCGATTGGGAAGTGACTGTGGCCCGAACCGGCACAAACGCCATGACCGGCGCGCGCCTTGCACGCGCGGCTGCTCGCTATTTGGGCGAAACCGAGCACTTTGCATTGACTTATGGTGATGGGCTCACGGATGCCGATCTCGGTGATGAGCTTCGCTTTCACCTCTCTCATGGTCGTATTGGAACCGTGCTGGGTGTCAATCCGCCCTCGCAATATGGCGAGTTTGTCTTCGAAGGCAGCTCGCTTGCCGGTTTCATGGAAAAACCACTGCTTGCCGAGCACTGGATCAATGGCGGCTACTTCTTCTTCCGGCGCGCCTTTCTTGACTACTTATGCGATGACGATGATTGCGTGCTCGAGAAGGAACCGCTCGGTAAGCTTGCCGAGCATGCGCAACTCGAACTGCACCGCTATCCTGGATATTGGGCCTGCATGGACACGATCCGCGATCGTGACAACATTCGAAGTCTTTGGGAATCCGGAAGCGCTCCCTGGAAGGCGACATGAAGTCGATCGCCCGGCCATTCAACGGTGTTTACTTGTTCGAGCCCGAACCGCGCAAAGACGAGCGCGGTTTTTTCGCACGCTATTTTTGCAAGGACGAACTCGCCTCGCTCGGTATTGAGGCCGACATTGTTCAGGCGAATAACTCCTTTTCCAAGGATGCACAGACTTTGCGGGGCCTGCACTATCAGATAGGCAGCAGTGCCGAGATCAAGTTCGTACAGTGCATTCAAGGTGCCGTCTATGATGTGGTTCTTGATCTAAGACAAGAGTCCCCGACCTTCGGCCATTCCTGGGGTGTGCGTCTCGATGGCGGCAATCAGCGTATCATGGTCGTTCCGGAACGATGTGCACATGGCTTTCTCACACTTGAGCCAGAAAGCTTGGTCCACTATTTGGTGACGGCGGGCCATGATCCTGTGCGTGAGCGCGGTGTACGATGGAATGATCCGGCCTTTGCCATTCAATGGCCGGAACAACCCTTGATTCTTTCCCCTAAGGATCAAAACCATCCTGACTTTGATCCAGGCTACCACTTGGCAGCTTGAGGATCGCGACCTTGCGAGTACTGATGACGGGCGCAAGCTCTTTTACAGGATCATGGTTCGCAAGCGCCCTCATCGAACGTAATGTCAGTCTCATTGCCACCGCTAGTCGCTCTCTGGACGATTATTCAGGGAGCGAACACGAATGCTTGGCAAGATTGTCGAAATCTGCGTTGGTTGCCTACGGAACACCCTTCGGAAGCGACGCGTTCCTCGATCTCATCAAGGGGCATGCGCCCATAGATCTCTTCTGTTTTCACGGCGCTTTGGCGACAGGCCACCGTTCGGAAGGTTTTGATACCCTGAATGCCGTACGATCAAATTGTTGGCGCCTTGCAGAGGTGATGACGGCTCTTGAAGAAGCCGGCTGTGCAAGTCTTCTCGCAACAGGTTCGATTTTCGAGGCTGATGAAGGTATTGGCGAGCAACCGCTGCGCGCTTTTAGTCCTTATGGATTGTCGAAAACGCTCACCTGGCAATGGGTCCGATACGAAGCGGAAAGACGAGGTTTTCGGCTCGGCAAGTTCGTTATCGCGCATCCTTTCGGCACAGGCGAGAAGCCCGGGCTCATGCACTATCTGATCGATCAATGGAGCCGTGGGTTGGTTGCCGAGATAAAGCGGCCAGGATTGATCCGCGATTTTGTGCATGTAGACCAACTCGCCGCAGCTTATGCGCGAATGGCTACCGAACTTCCTAGGGCCCACGGCACACTGCATTGGGGGCCAAGTGGCTATGTCGAAACAGTTGGCGAATTCGTCGCGCGAACGGCCGATGAATTCGAAAATCGTCTTCGAACACGTTGCCGCTTTGCCATTTCGCGTTCCCCGAACGCCTCGAGCGAGCCAGTCACCCGCTATAATCCCCATCCCTTGCCCAAACTCGTACCGAGTTGGCCGCTACGCCAATCCTGGGATGACTACGTTGAATTAAACGCCCCCAAATTTGCAATCTGCGCCTGACGCTATTCGATCATGAGTTGAACAATCTTTCTCAAACAATAGACTCCGCATCTCCCCAACCCGTCTCCAAGTAAAGGCCGTTTGAACCAACAAGTCTCTTGGGAGCATGCATGTCGAACGAACCAGATCCTCGTGAACCGACCGTCGGCATTGCCGTCATCACCCACAATTCCCGGGCACATTTGCGCCATTGTCTGCCCAAGCTTCTGCAATCCTCGCTGAAGCCTTCGGTCTTGGTGGTCAATTCGAGTTCAACGGACGGAACGGTCGAGGAGGCCGAACGGCTCGGGGCAAACACCCTGATCGTCCCGCGCGATGAGTTCAATCACGGAACAACACGTGAACACGCGCGTCGTGCGCTCGGAACCAATATCGTTATTTTCCTCACCCCCGATGCCTATCCGCAATCAACCGATTTTGTCGAGAAGATCACCGCACCCCTAAGACAGGGCAATGCATCGATCAGCTACGGCCGCCAGCTCGCCCGGCCCGACGCCGATTTCATCGAGGCCTTCACGCGCACCTTCAACTATCCGCCGCACAGCCATGAGCGGAGCTTCAACGACTGGCCGAAATATGGCAGTTACACACATTTCTGCAGCAATTCCTGTGCTGCTTGGAGCCAGGCGGCACTCGATTCGATTGGCGGGTTTGAATCCACCTTGGTCAGCGAGGAGACGATAGCAACGGCCAAGCTTCTCAGGCGCGGCCATCGGATCGCCTATGCAGCCGATGCCACGGTGCTTCATTCTCATCCAACTAGCTTGATTGCCGATTTCAAAAGGCAATTCGATATCGGCTACGCAAGGGCGGCCTTTCGGTCCCTTCTATTGAGGGACGAACCTGACGAACGCCGGGGCCGTGCCTTTGCGAGATCGTTAATCCGGGCTTGCCTGGCCAATCGTTCGTTACTTCTGCCTTACGCCTGCGCAGACCTTGCCGCAAAATATCTAGGATATCGGCTTGGCATGCTCGGCAGCAATCTACCTAGCGTGGTCCGCCGTGCAGTGAGCGGTCAAGACTACTATTGGTCATCCACAGCGCACAGTTCGGGCTAGGAACCCCAACGTGCGCATTGCCATGCTTACCAATAATCGATTTCCGGCGCGCGAGGGGATCGGCCATCACATCAAGGCAGTGGCTGAGGGGCTGCAACGCAGGGGGCACGAGGTCATTGTCGTGTCACGCGGGGATCTCCCGTCGGCCTGGTCGCAGTGCCAATGCAACAACCTCTTAGTTCGCTCCTATCCTCACTGGCCGGTGAAACCTTTTCACCATGTGGCGGACTGCTTTCAGCTTGGCCGCTGGCTGCGCGCTCATACCGGCGATTTCGATCTCATCCATCTGCATTTGCCGCTCTTTGCCCCCCTCGAGACGGGCATTCCTCTGGTCGCCACATTCCATAGCCCCATGCTCACGGACAACGCTGCCATTCACGAAGTCGGTCTGCGGCCGTGGGCAATGAAGCTCAACGCTCGCCTGTTAAGCCGATCTTACGAGCAATGGTATCTCGACCATGCCCAGGCCTTGGTCGCTGTCTCGAAGGGGGTCCGTGCCGAACTGGAAGCGCACTACCATTTGTCCGGCCGTCATCTCGACGTCATCGGCAATGCGGTCGACACAGAATTCTTCAAACCCGACAACCACCCACGCGGAGATCATATTCTCTACATTGGTCGATTGTCCTATCGAAAGGGCTTATCGCGGCTTCTTGAGGCCCTATCGATCCTACCTGAGCATAAGAACCGAAAACTCGAGATGATCGGATCGGGACCGCTTGAAGCCGATCTCAAACGGCAAGCCAAGGCACTCGGCATCGACGAACGCGTGATCTTCAGGGGCCACCAGGACCATGAGGCTATCCGCGAGGCTCTCTTGCGCGCAGCTTTATTCGTCAATCCCGCCGACTACGAGACCGGCCCCCTCACGCTGCTGGAAGCAATGGCCACTCGAACGCCGGTGGTCTCGACGGAAACCGGCCTTGTCGCAGAAATGGGCACCGATCCACCCCTTTGGTTGGCACCGATTGAGACTGAGGGTCTTGCAGCCTCGATCGATCAAGCGTGGTGCGAGCGTCGAACCTCCAACAAGCCGGCTCGCGCCAGAGAGCTGGTTCTCAACAACTATTCCTGGGATCGTCGCATTGATGATCTTGAACAACTCTATGAGCGGGTCTTGCGATGGCAACGATGATGGGTCATGCCCTTATCGTATGTTTCGGATTCCACCGGGCGACGATGCGCAAGCAACCTTGGAATCTGGCACATGGTCTCGCCATAGGGATGAATGCACACGGGACGCCCTCAACCATCATCACCGATATCGAAGGCTCCGTTGCCACAGATCACTACGCCACCCATACTATTCCCCTGCTCTTCGATCGAGGACGCTGCAGCCCTGAACTCGAGCGCGTCGTCCGAGAAAGCGGCGCCACACGCGTCTTCCTTGTAACCGGGGCTTGGGCGCTGTGCCGCCTCGAAACATTGCCGGGACCGGCGCCTTGGACGCTCGTCTTGACAAGCCCAAGGCTCTATCCCCATGAATGGGCGCGGCTAGGCTTAAACGGCTTGATCAAGGAATGGCACCTTCTCAAACTCCCATTGGTGCACTCACTCTTGCCCGGCTTTCTCCTGCGCCGCGGGCTGGCACAGTCAGGCGCAAGCCATATCATCTATGCCAGCCGAGCGGCGCAAGACCGCTATCACAAGGCAGGCTTGCCATTAGGCCAGGTTCTTCGTCCCCAAATTCCCAACTTCAAAGCCAACCAACAGTCCCAGTACGAGACGCCGATAATTGTCTACTTCGGACCACCACTGCGGCTCCGCGGAGCAGACCTTGCCATCACGACTTTCGAAAAGGCGGTTCGACAGGGCCTGAATGCCCATTTCTTGGTGCTGCTTCGCCCTGATGTCGACAAACATCATCTTTTGAACTGCCAGCTTCGCGCGGCTCAATCACCTTATGCCGCACGCATCACCGTCGAAACCCGAATGCTCGACCCGCAATCGATCCAGAAGGTCCTGGCGGACGCGAGCGCCTTCCTTCTTCCATTCAATGTCACGGTCTCAGACACCCCTCTGGTGGTCATCGAAGCAGGTCTCACTGGAAAACCGGTCATTGTTCTTGATACTCCAGGCGTGAGCGAGGTTGCAGCGGCATTCCGTGGTTATATCGCGGGCCACAAGGATGATCTCCCCAATCTCCTCGTCGAAGCTCTCGCCGAGCCGAAGGGACGTCGGCTGGAACGACTTGGGATATCGGCTGTCTGGACCCATTGGCCACGCGAAGTCTCGAAGTTCCTGAACAATGCCGCCAACGACCACGACGTGACCGATCTCCCGCACATGTTGTGCCTATCGGGCGTTGACGGCTGCGGCAAGACCCATCTCTTGAGGCATATTCGAGATGAATTCTTTCTGAATGGCATTGATCACCGCCACGTCTGGAGCCGCTTTCGCAACTACCTTTCCAAGCCTCTCCTCTTCATTGCCCGCATCACCGGACATAATCGCAAGGAACAGATCGGCGGGGTTCACTACGGGGTTCACGATTTCCGCGATGTGACTTGGTTGGTCCGGCCGTTTCTGATCCTACAATTCATCGACAATGTGATCGACATCCTTTTTCGCTATCATCTGAGTAGACGTAGGATCTTGGGCGACCGCTGTGTTCTCGACACGCTTGTCGATCTTGCCGCGGACACCGGTCGGGATGATATCGTCTTCGGCATTTACGGCCGGATTCTACTAGCCCTCTTGCCGCAGCCTGTCCGGCTGATCATTATCAATCGTCCCATCGAAAATATCATTCGCGACCGCCCCGATGCATTGGTCGACCCGCTATTCTTCGAACGGCGGAGGCTCTTTCAGGTCGCGGCCGAACGCTTTTCCATCCCCGTCATACACAATCAGGAGGCTGCCGATGTGGTTGCACGGAGAATACTTGGAACCAAAAGAAGAACAGAAGGCAATACAAGAGAGGCGAGGACGGCATGATCTACGTATTTTATAATAATGATCCGCTCGCCCATGATTTAGGCGGTGGTGCGGAGCACTTCAGAGGACTGCATCGAGCGCTTCTTACATCCGGGCTCGAATTCCGGCTGGTTGCTGCACGTCTCCAGCAGGGCCGGCGAGCATTCTATATCAACTATATTAGCGAGGGCTCGAGCTTCTGGCGTTACTATTTGTCATTGTGGCTATGGTTTTGGCGCCATCATGGTGAAATTTCGGATCACGATGTTCTCCATTTTCACCGCAACTATGCTGCGTGGCCCAAATATGTCTTTTGCGGGCACCGCGGCCGCGTTCTGCTCAGCTATCACAATGTCAGCGGCCGGGTCTTGCAAGGCATGTTGGGAAAACTGTCGGCACCGATTCGAGCACTCATGCTTGTACTCGAGCGGCGTGCCGTGGCCCAGGCTGATGCCCTCCTCTGTGTCAGCGACCGCGATCGCCGCATCCTCGAGCGCATCGTCGCTGCCCAATCGTTCAAAAGGGCCGCGGTCATTCCCGCAGCCTATGATGAAAAGCTGTTCGATAGCCGGGCGACGGCCTCTCCGCCTAACATCTTGAGCCGTTCGGTCCTCTTCATCGGCCGCTTGAGCCACCAAAAGAACGTGCCGCTGGCTTTGGCGACGCTCGAGGAATTATTGCAACGCGACGCGCGCTTTCATTTGACCATAGCGGGGTCCGGCGAGGGTAGCAGAGATCTGATGCGCCGGCTTGCCCGCAGTCCTGCAAGCGCATCCGTCAATTGGATTGGCCGGGTACCTCATAACCAAATTCCGCAACTCCTAGCAGGCCACGGCATTGTTCTTTTAAGCAGTCGCTACGAAGCGTCACCGACCGTTGTCAAGGAGGCGCTCCGTGCCATGCGGCCGGTTGTGAGTACCGATGTCGGTGATGTCGTCGATTGGATCGAGGAGGGTCGTACCGGTTTTGTCTGCGACGCCATTCCGCAAGCCCTCGCTGACGGCGTCCAGGCGGCCACTAGGCTCATCGAGGAAGGTGGCTACTGCCGCACCGACCGGCTCGGCGCGCTCAATGAGAATGCCATCATGAACCAGGTCATGAACCTCTACAAAAAGCTTGCTGCTGGGTGAGAGCGCTTCAGGCAATCCGGGCCCAACGCTTCCGCTCACTTGAGCGCATCATGGTTATGGGTGCCAGCCGGTTCGGTGCGGCACTCCTCGGTCTTCTTGCCGCAACGTTGATCGCGCAACACCTCTCGCCGTCAGAACTTGGCGTTTGGTCGATGGCGCTCGCGATCCAGGGTTTTGTCCTCCATGCGGGCGAATTCGGCCTGCGTTCAGTTGTTACGGCCGAAGCTTCGGCCGCCAAGGGCGGCCCGCTCGCACTCCTCGAACGTTATCTTGGTCTCAGGCTCGTCCTCAGCACGAGTGCCATCATTATCGCGACACTCGGTGCGCACCTCTTCGTGTCCGATCAGACCAATCTGGTCCTCATCGTATCGCTTTCCGTGGTTGCCATTGCCCTGATGGTCGACTGGGTTCCATTGGTAGAGGGCCGCATACGCACGGCGTCGCTCTTACTTCTCGCAAGGCCGGCCTTCTTTTGTTTCGGCCTTCTCCTACTGCCCAGTGAAGCTCATGCTGAGCAGATTGCGATCTTGTTCCTCCTCGCCTGGATCGGTGCCGCAGCAGCAAGCTGGCTCTGCGTCGGCACGATGGCGCCTTCAAGCACGTCTTCGTCGCCACCTGAACTGCCAAACCGCAAGATGCTTAGTCTCGGATGGCCCCTCATGGGTGTAACGCTTACCAATCAGGCGCTGATGAGCGGCGATTTATTGATTGTAGGATCAATCCTAGGCAGCGACGCCGCGGGCATCTACTACCTCGCGAGTGCCATGGCCGTTGCCGGTCTCGTCTTTGCCAATGCAGCGGGACAATTGGCCCTCGTGAGGCTGGGTCGCTGGCGTGGCCAACCCAGCGCATGGCGCAGCGAACTGCTCAAAGAACTCGGTGTCAGTCTCACCGTCGCGTGCTTTGTTGCTTTACTTTTGTTAACCGCCGCGCCTTTGGCTGTTGTCCAGCTTTTCGGCGAACGCTATCGCGATGTTGCCGCCATCCTTCCGTGGTTCATTCCATGGCTTGTCCTGCAGCATGCGGGCTCCGTTCTGCAAGCCGGCATCACGGCCCTAAGGGCTAGGCGCTGCCTATTCGAAGCTAATCTTGGAGCCCTTATCGTTCAGGGAACTGCCGTAGCGGGCGTCCTGATAGCATTCGAACCAACAGAGGCGTTGACCGCAATTCTTCCCTTCATCGCACTGACACGCGCTCTTGCGGAGGCCGTCAAAGTTATATTGCTGTGGCAGGCTGCCGGTCGATTGACCGACCCGCAACTAGCTGCCGGCAGCGCTTAGGATCAAGAGCAAACCAAGGACGAAGGCCAGACCAATAAATGCACGGTAGTTGGAGAGAATCATCGGATTCCTTTCCGGTCGCTTGAGACCGACATTATGGGGACCGTACACTCTTGTTCGTTTTCCACTCTGCACGAGTCCACGCAATCTGCCATCTATCGGAAGTTGCGACGATTGGCCAATCGCGAATCCGCATATCAGAGTCGGCGCGATTAGCTGTTGCTATTTGCCCATCAGGCGACCCACTCGCTCACAGGCGCTTGCGCTTCATGAAGCGGCTGGCACAGGACGTCTACCAGACAAGGCCGGGGATGAGCCAATGCCTTGGCAAGAACGGCCTGGAGATCATCTGGCTCGCTAACACGCCATGCCTCAATGCCAAATCCCCGCGCCACGTCGGCATGGTCCGTCTGGGAGAAATCCACGGAGAAATAGCGTTCGTTAAAGCCTGAGCGTTGACCAGCCTTGATCCAGCCATACACAGCGTTGCTCACGACAATGAGCGTGATCGGCAGATTGAGCCGTGCGATGGTTTCAAGCTCACCGCACGCCATCCCGAAACTGCCATCTCCCATCATTGCGACGGTCTTGACCTCCGGCCGGCCGATCGCCGCACCCACGGATGCCGGGAGCGCAAAGCCCAATGCCCCGTGAGCGCGGTTGGAAATGAACTGCCGACCTGCGATTCGCTGTGGATAGTAGGCGGAGACATAGGGACAAGGCGTGCCGGGATCGGCGACTATGACTGCATCATCCTGGAGCAGCTTCGCCAGGCATGCAATGAGGCGTTCCGGACGTATGGGGATCTCGTCCGAGCTAGCCAACGCATCAAACGCCTCGAACTTCCTCGCCTTGGCATTGGCAATCCTGGTCTCAATGATCTTGCCATTCCGTGGACCGATCTCGCGTTGGTCGAGCACGGCGTTGAGATAAACGAGCGTGCTTCGCGCATCTCCAAGAACTGAGACTTCAGTTTGATAGTTGGCACCAATTACCGAGGGATCGCAGTCGATGTGGAGAATCGTCGGCCCGCTCGTGCTCGGATGGCACCAGCGTTCGGTCGTCACCGAGCCCGCGCGGCAACCAATGAAGAGGACAAGGTCAGACGATCCTACGATATCGCGAGTTTCATACGTCCCTCCATTGCTGCCGACGACGCCGACCGCCAAGGGATGGGTTTCCGCGATGCTCCCCTGGCCACTGATCGAGGTGGCAACCGGGATCGAAAGCCGCTCGGCGAGTTCGCACAATTCTTCCTCGGCTCCACTGATGACGACCCCGCCGCCACAGATGATGAGCGGCCGTTCGGCTGCGAGCAGGTGATCGGCGAGCACCTCGACGGTTTCGGGTTCCGGTGAGAGAGAAGTGGCCGGGTAATGGGTGAAGCCTGGATCCGCCCAAACCGTTTCGGGATCGACCGGCGCTCTTTGCACGTCGAACGGCAAGCCTAAATGAACAGCACCCGGCCTTCCCGTAGTCATTTCGCGAAACGCCCTGCGTACCATTCTCGGAAGCTCACCTGCCGATCCGATCACGGTGTTCCATTTCGTGACTGGGCGAAACAGGGCGTCTTGATCCAGCTCGGTTAAAGCGAAGCGGCCACGGCTGCTGGTGGCAATGTCAGTCGTTATGGCAAGGATCGGGATCGAGCTTTCGTTGGCCTCAACAATTCCGGGCAAGATATAGGTGGCGCCGCCGCCGCTAGGTCCCTCGCAAACACCGGGCTTCCTGGTCACCCTTGCATAGGCGTCGGCCATATAGGCGGCATGGCGCTCATCCCGTGTCAGAATATGGGTGATTCCGTGATCGAGCCGAAAAAGCGCATCATAAAATGGCAGGCTGGTATCGCCGCAAAGCCCAAAAATATGCGTCACGCCGTGATGCTGCAGCAGCCGCACCACGGCTTCCGCACCGGAAAGCTCGTTCATGATGCCGCCGGATGTCCGTTGATGTAAGGCTCGAGTGCTGCGTAGATGAAATTGTGAACGGGAGTCTTGACGCCAAGCGGACCACCATAACGTGTAACTGCGCCACTGAGCCAAGGCAGCTCGAGCTTCTTGCCCAGTTCGAGATCGACCAGCATCGACGGCTTTCCGTTCGGCGGCGCCCCCGACATTAGAAATTCGAAGCCCTCATCGGCATCGTCGTTTGACAATGGTGCCCCGTTGGCACGACCCACGGCAACCACCTCATCGACGGCATCCTTGAGCATCCGACGACTTCTCGAGTGTCGGCGAATGAGTTCCAGTTCGCCTCGCATGACTGAGGCAACCCCGGCCCAAGAGGCAAGTACCAAGAACTTTTTCCATAGAACTTTTTCGATCGCTGACGTGGCACTCGCTTCGATCCCCGCATCACGCATGCAAAAGGCGATGCGCTCGCAGCGCTCCGATTCCAAGCCTCCTGTCTCACCAAATTCCATCCCGTGACCTGCGCTTAGATGCCGGATCACGCCAGGTCTTTCGATATTGGCAACGATGTAGACAGCGCCCGTCAACACGCTGTCCGGTCTCAAGATGTTGCGGAGTATGTCTCCACTCTCGATACCATTTTGTAGACTAAGCACGGTCGTTCCTTCATTACATAAAGGCTTTACCGCGTTGGCGGCTTCCTCCGTGTCGAAGAGCTTAACGGTGAAGAGAATGAGATCGACTGCGCCAACCATCGACGGATCCGAAGTCGCATCGACCGAGGAAAGCGTTAGGTCGCCGGCCGTGCTTTTAATGTTCAAGCCATTGGCGCGCATCGCTTCGAGATGCGCGCCGCGCGCGATGAAGGTGACATCTTCGCCGGCGGCTTGCAGCCTTGCACCGAAATACGAGCCGATGCCGCCACTTCCCATGATCGCGATTCTCAACTTTCCCTCCGATTGTTCACGCTCCAGAAACAGTCCTTTGACCCCGTCATCGCTTTGAATCGACGGGATACCGCCCACATTCAGCGCGGTAACCATGCAGGATGGAGCGTCCGGTGACAAAGGTACTAGTCCTATACTACAGCATGTACGGCCATATCGAGACAATGGCCAATGCCATCGCAGAAGGTGTCCATACAGTCGAAGGCGTCGAGGCAACGATCAAACGTGTGCATGAGACGATGCCGCGCGAGATTGCCGAAAAGGCTGGCGCTAAATTCGATCAAGCTGCGCCTGAAGCAACCCCGGCTGAACTCGCCGATTATGACGCCATCATTGTGGGCACACCCACGCGTTTCGGCAATATGGCGGGCCAGATGAGGACCTTTTTCGATCAAACCGGCAGTCTTTGGGCCAAAGGCGCTTTGGTCGGCAAAGTCGGCAGCGTCTTCACGAGCTCGGCGACCCAGCACGGCGGACAGGAATCGACCATTCTCGCCACCCACATCACGTTTTTGCATCATGGCATGGTGATCGTCGGCCTCCCTTATTCCTGCGCCGATCAAATGGGTCTCGACGAGATCAAAGGCGGCTCGCCTTATGGAGCTTCAACGATTGCCGACGGCGACGGCTCGAGGCAGCCATCAGAGCAAGAATTGGGCATGGCGCGTTTTCAGGGTCGTCACGTCGCGACCATCACCAAGAAACTCGCCGCAGGCTAATCGCACAGAAGGGAATTGGATCATGGGACTACTCGTCGACGGTGTCTGGCATGACAAATGGTACGACACACGAAAATCCGGTGGCCGCTTTGTCCGCGGCGACTCTGTGTTTCGCAATTGGATCACAGCAGATGGCAGCGCTGGCCCTTCGGGCGAGGGTGGATTTGAGGCCGAGTCGGGCCGCTATCACCTCTATGTCTCGCTCGCCTGTCCTTGGGCGCACCGAACCTTGATCTTTCGCGCCCTCAAGGGTCTTGATAAGCTGATTGATGTCTCAGTCGTTCATCACTTTATGGCGCAAAACGGTTGGACCTTCGATCTCACCGAAGATGCTACCGGCGACACGCTTTATGGTCAGAGTTTCCTCCATCAGATCTACACCAAGGCGAAATCGGATTACTCCGGCCGGGTCACGGTTCCGGTGCTCTGGGACAAGGAACGGGAGACGATCGTCAGCAACGAATCGTCAGAAATCATTCGCATGTTCAATTCGGCCTTCGACAATGTTGGGGCCGAGGCTGGCAACTATTATCCGGAAGCCCTTCGCAGCACGATCGATACGATCAACGACCGGGTCTACCATACGCTCAACAACGGCGTGTACAAATCCGGCTTCGCCACCACCCAGGAAGCTTAAAAGGAAGCGGTCGTCCCGCTCTTCGAGACGCTTGATTGGCTCGAAGACATCCTCAGCCGGCAACGATACTTGGCAGGCGATCGGCTTAGCGAGGCTGATTGGCGGCTCTTTACCACACTTGTGCGGTTCGATCCGGTCTATGTCGGCCACTTCAAATGCAACATCCGCCGGATCGTCGACTACCCCAACCTTTGGGCCTACACACGTGAGCTCTATCAAACGCCGGGTGTCGCCGAGAGCGTAAACTTCACTC
>CAYPOV010000052.1:0-18383 GCA_964412385.1 uncultured Geminicoccaceae bacterium | reverse complement strand
CCGTGCTTCCGGATCATCGCGCGCGGGTCCCCGCAGTGTCTCGATAAAGCCCTGAAGTGAGGTGAGTGGTGTGCGGATCTCGTGACTTGCATTGGCGACGAAATCTGAGCGCATACGCTCGATCATCACCTGTTCGGTTTGTTCCCTAAGACACACCAAAACGCCCGGGCGACCACTGCTCAGAGCAATCGGTTCGACCCAGGCGGCAAAGCGTTTGTCTCTAGAGGTTGCTGGGCTAAACGCGAGTTGGCTCCCCGAGTTGCCTTGAATGGCGCCGCCTACGGCGGCCAGCAGACCGGGGTCGCGAAGAACGCGGGCCAAATGAATATTGTGCTCGGCGTTGTCGAAGGTTCGCCCCGTTGCCGCATTGGCACGCAAGACAATCATCTCCTCATCGAGGATCATCACCGGATCGGGCAACGCTTCGACCAGTGCATCGAGCAGGCGCTCATAGGTTTCGGCGTGACACTTGGCTTCCCTTGATTCACGGCGCAGGCGCGTCACCGCGGATACGATGTTCACGCTCATCGGCCCGCGCATAAGGGGCACGGCATCCGGGTGATCACTCTTGGTCAAGAGTTCGAGCCATCGGCTGAGGACGAGGCGCTCGCGAGCACGTTCAAGCGCACTCAAAAACGCGAACATCATCGCGATGACCAAGCCCAAGAGCGCTGCGAGCCAGCTCATGTGGCCCAAAAGCAGAAGAATGACGATGGCAGCAGAAGCAGGAAGGGCGAGCCAGCCAAACTCGCTCAAGAACGTTCTTCGACCTTCAGACCGCGTTGCGATCGGGGACGGCGCAGCCAAGAAGCTTTAGTCCCGCAATTCTTGCCGGTTGCGATACTCGTCCAGCACCTTCGGATTGGCGAGCGCTTCGGTGTTCTTGACTTGGCGACCGTGAACCACGTCACGAACGGCGATCTCCGTGATCTTCCCGCTCATCGTTCTTGGAATGTCCGAGACGGCCAGGATTCTGGCGGGAACATGGCGTGGCGTGCAATTGGTGCGGATCTGCTTCTTGATTCGATCTCTCAACGGGTCATCAAGATCCTGGCCTGGTCGCATCTTGACGAAAAGCACGACCCGGACGTCGTCCTGCCACTCCTGACCGATGCAAATCGCCTCCAATATCTCGGGAATCTGCTCGACCTGACGGTAAATCTCAGCGGTTCCGATGCGCACTCCGCCCGGATTGAGGACGGCGTCGGACCGGCCGTGAATGATGATGCCGTCATGCTCGGTGATTTCGGCGAAATCCCCATGAGCCCAGACACCGGGGAAGCGTTCGAAATAGCTCGCATGATAGCGGCTGCCGTCGGGATCGTTCCAAAACGAGACCGGCATGCAGGGGAACGGCTTGGTGCAGACGAGTTCACCTTTCTCGCCGCGCACCGGCTTGCCATCGTCATTCCAAACATCGACCGCGAGGCCAAGACCGCGCATCTGGATTTCGCCGCGATGAACCGGTCCTGCGGGATTGCCGAGGACAAAGCATGACACGATGTCCGTGCCACCCGAAATCGATGCGAGTTGCAGATCCGGTTTGATGCCCTGGTAGACATAATCGAAACTTTCGGCGACCAGCGGCGAACCTGTGGAGCACATGGCGCGAAGTGCCGTGAGGTCGTGGGTTTCGCGGGGTTTGAGCCCCTCTTTCTTGAGCGCGTCGATATATTTGGCACTGGTGCCGAAGACGCTCAGCTTCTCTTCCGCTGCCATGTCCCAAAGCACTGAGGCCTTGGGATGAAAGGGCGAGCCGTCGAAGAGAACGATGGTAACTTCACTGGCAAGTGCCGAGACCAGCCAGTTCCACATCATCCAGCCGCATGTCGTGAAATAGAAGAGGCGATCGCCCGCCTTCAAATCTGTGTGATAGCGATGCTCTTTCATATGCTGAATGAGACTGCCGCCAGCACCGTGCACGATCGCTTTGGGCTTGCCGGTCGTGCCCGAGGAATAGAGCACATAAAGGGGGTGATCGAACGGTAATTGCTCGAAAGTTAGCGGTTCGGGTGTTCCTGAAACGAAATTGTCGAAGAGCTCCGTGCCGTCGAACGCCTCGGCATGGGCATCAAGAAACGGGACCAGGACGATGTGCTCGACGCTTGTCAGCTCCTTGCCGACCGCGTCGATCTTGTCGCGCATCGAGAATTGTTTGCCGCCATAATGGTAGCCGTCGATGGTGATGAGCACTTTGGGCTCGATTTGGCCGAACCTGTCGACAACGCCTCGGACACCGAAGTCGGGCGAGCAGGATGACCAGATGGCGCCGATCGAAGAGGTGGCGAGAAGCCCGATCACGGTTTCCGGAATGTTGGGCAGGTAACCGGCGACTCGGTCGCCCTTGGTAACGCCGCATTGTCGTAATGCCGAGGCGAGGGCCTCGACCTTGTCGTAAACTTGCTTGAAACTCAGCTCGATGCGGCGTCCATCCTCGCCGCGAAAAATGATCGCCGGTGTGTTGTCCTGCCGTCTCAGCAGGTTCTCCGCATAGTTGAGGCGTGCACCGGGAAACCATTGGGCACCCGGCATTTGTCCAGCATTCTTTAGAGTTTGTTCTGCGTCACGGCTCGCACGAATGCCACAATCGCGCCATACGATAGACCAGAAATCCTCCGGATGTTCGATCGACCAGCGCCACAACTTATGGATCGCATTTTCGCCCTCGAAGCCTTGTGATTGTGCCAGTTGCGCAATCGCTGTCCCCGCCGAGCGATCGGGATCGGGCGTCCATAATGGGCCCGTCATAGTTCGGCCTCCGTCTTGCCTCAACTTCGAGGAAATAAGAACTCGCGTCCGACTTTAACGCGATTGACCCCGTCATAGGCAATCACATCTGCGGTTGCGTAGGTTTCCGTCCAGGTGTCCGGCAAGTACGAGCCTGTGCCGATAATGTCGATCGGCGCTTTCACACTCGCCATGAGTTTGCATTTGGAGGGGCCGAAGCCGGAGCTCGCGATGATCTTCACTCTATCGAATCCGGCATCGTCGAGCTGTTCGCGCACATGATAGACAGCGGCCGCACTAACTCCTGTGCCGGTCAGCCAGCGCAACTCGCTTTCGGTGCGATAGGTGCGGATGGCTTCAGGGACGTGCCGGTCGAGCACGTCATAGGATGCTGCCGTATCGAGGCCCTCGACAAAGCGGCCGCCATGGGTGTCAAGGCGAATGCCCATGCGGCCCTCATGAGCAAGCTCGGGAAATCGCCGGCAGACGGCGAGGCTGTCCGATACCTCCTGGCCGAAGTAATCCACCAGCACATAAAGCGGATCGTTCGGAAAGACTTCATGATACATTTCGGCGGCGCGCACCGTGCTTTCGGCAAAGCCGATCAGCGCATGGGGCATGGTACCGAGCCCCTGGGACTGGCCGAAATAGTGTGCGGTCGCATCGGTTGCGTTGCCGATGAAGCCTCTGGCACCGCTCTCATTCTTGGCGCGCGCTGAGCCGACGCTTGCTGCATAGGCCATCATCTCGGCCATCTCGCCACCAGCGCAATGCCGTGCATCCATCGCCAAGAAACCCACTTTCGGAAGATCCGTGCACATGGTGTAGGCGTTGTAGGCAGCGACACAGCACGGCCCGAGCCGTTGCAAAAAAATTGTCTCGAGATCCACAAGGTGACGAAACGGCCCGGTAATGTAGACCATGGGCTCGCCGGCGCCGACCCAGCCTCCTTCGTCGTGAACCTTGTCGACCTTGATCTCGGCGAGGCGCTCGGCGGCGATGCTGTGCAACCAATCGAGCGCCAATTTCGGGGCACAGAGCACCGGACGCCGCATAAACACGGCGTAGGTGACCTCGCAGTCACCGAAATGCTCGAGAATCGAGCGGGTCTTGGCGAAGTATTTGTCGGTGAAGTGGGCGACCGTCCCGCCGTTCGGGCTCATTGACGGTCTCCCCCGACCGAGGTTTAGGACGCTGCGCGCAACGCTTGGCGCTCTTCCCTCAGACCTTCGGCCATGAGGAATGCAAGCTCCAAGCTTTGCTGTGCGTTGAGGCGCGGATCGCAGTGGGTGTGGTAGCGATCCGAAAGCGTCGCCGCGGTGATCTCCTGAGCCCCGCCGGTGCACTCGGTGACATCCTGGCCGGTAAGCTCCAGATGCACGCCGCCCGCATGGGTACCCTCAGCCTTGTGGATCGTGAAGAAGCTCTTCACTTCCGACAGAATGCGATCGAACGGCCGGGTCTTGAAGCCATTCGCCGTGATCGTATTGCCGTGCATGGGATCGCAAGTCCAAACGACCTTCTTGCCCTCACGCTCCACGGCGCGGATCAAAAGCGGCAAGTTGTGCTCAACCTTCTCATGGCCCTGACGGCAAATCACCGTGAGACGGCCCGGCTTGTTCTCCGGATTGAGAATGTCGCAAAGCCGCAACAGCGAATCGGGATCGAGCGTCGGTCCCGCCTTGACGCCGATCGGATTGGCGATTCCCCGGCAAAACTCGACATGCGCACCGTCGGTCTGGCGCGTGCGGTCGCCGATCCAAACGAGATGAGCACTTGTGTCGTACCAGATGCCGGTGGTCGAATCGATCCGGGTTAAGGCCTGCTCGAAGCCCAAGAGCAAGGCTTCGTGGGATGTGAAGAACGAGGTCCGCGTGATCTCGGGTGTGGTGAGGTCGGAAACGCCACACGCCCACATGAATGCCAGAGACTCGCTGATCTGGTCAGCCATGTGTTGGTAGCGCTGACCTTGTGGCGACTGGTCGACAAAGCCGAGCGTCCATTCATGGACACGGGTGAGGGAGGCGTAGCCACCCTGAGTGAACGCGCGCAGCAGATTGAGGGTCGCTGCGGCTTGGCCATAGGCTTGCAACTGTCGTTGGGGATCGGGCTCGCGCTTGCTGCCATCGAATTCGAGCCCGTTGACGATATCGCCACGATAGCTGGGAAGTTCGATTTCGCCCTTGCGCTCCACCGGTGACGATCGCGGTTTGGCGAACTGGCCTGCCATGCGGCCGACCTTGACCACCGGCATGCCTCCGCCAAAGGTAAGGACCACGGCCATCTGCAACAGAACACGTAGCGTGTCTCTGATTTTGTCGGCGGAAAAATCAGCAAAGGCCTCGGCGCAATCGCCGCCTTGCAACAGGAAACCCCGCCCTTCGCAAACTTCAGCAAGTTTGTCTTGAAGGGCGCGTGCCTCGCCCGCAAACACCAAAGGTGGATAGTGCCGGAGCTGATCCTCCACGCTCTCCAGCGACGTCGCATCGCCATAGTCGGGCATCTGCATGGCTGGCTTATTGCGCCAGCTCTCTGGTGTCCAATCCCGCATCATCGGGTTCGTCCTATCCCTCGATTTTCGTTTTGCCCCCAGGGCCAATCTTCAGGCCGTGGCAGGCTGATACATCGTGACAAGCTCTTCCGCTGCAGTCGGATGAAGACCGACCGTGGCATCGAACTGAGCTTTGGTTGCTCCTGCCGTCATTGCCACAGCCACGCCTTGGATCATCTCGGCAGCATCATCGCCGACGATGTGGCAACCGAGCACTTTGTCGGTGTTTTTGTCAACGATCAGCTTCATCATGGTTCGTTCGGCAAGATCGGGAAGCGTGTAAAGCATGGGCCGAAACGATGTCTTGTAGATCTCGACATCGACGCCGCGCTCCCTGGCGACGGATTCCGACAAACCGACCGATGCGGCTTGCGGAATGCCGAAAATCGCCGTGGGTATCGTCTCGTAGCAAACCTCGTGCGGATTGCTGTTGAAGAGCGTTTCGGCGATCACGCGGCCTTCGGCTATCGCTACCGGCGTCAGATCGAATTGCCCGCCATCGAGACCGCTCGCGGCATGATCACAGGCATCGCCGACGGCAAAAAGCCCTTCGAGTGAGCTTTGGTAGCTCTTGTCGACGAGGATCGCGCCATTTCGATCCATCGAGACGTCGAGATCCTCTAGCCCGATGCCACCGGTATTGGGAATGGGCTGTCTGCCGGTGGCATAAATCACCATGTCGCTTTCGATGGCACCGGCATTGGTTTCGAGGACAACTCTCTCGCCGTGCTTGGCGATCCGATCGACAATGGTTCCAGGCACTTGTTCTAAGCCGTGATGGCTCATCTGCTCGACGAGTTGATCGCGAATGTCGTCATCAAAGCCGCGCAATGGTTTGTCGGCGCGGTAAACGATCTTGGTCTTGCAACCGAGCCCATTGAAGATGCTGGCAAGCTCGATGCCGATATAGCCGGCTCCTACGACAGAGACCTCATCGGGCTTGTTGTACAGATCCTCCAGCACATGATCCGAGGATATGGCGTACTCCAGCCCCGGCACTTCCGGGAAGGTAGGACGTCCGCCGACAGCGATCAGCAAGCGGTCGCAGGTATGAGTCTCTCCGGCGACCACCACCGCAAAGCCCGTGCCCGCACGTCCGGCAACAGTCGCTTTGCCCTGATAGAGTTTGACACCGGTGCGGTCGAGCATACCGATATAGATGTCGTTCAGACGCTGGATCTCTTGGTTGCGTGCCCGAAGAAGTTCGTCAAACCGAAAATGCCGTTCCGGGATATCCCAGCCATACCCCATGGCCGCCTTGAAAAAATCGGCGAAATGCGCCGCATAGTGCATCAATTTTTTGGGCACACATCCCCGGATCACGCAGGTGCCGCCGACCCTGCTATATTCAGCAAGGCCGACCTTGGCACCGTACGATGCGGACCGGCGGGCGCAAGCGACACCGCCTGACCCGCCGCCTATGACGAATAAATCGTAATGTGACACGTTGGTTGGAACGGATCAGGCGCTCGCGCCGATACCACCAAGGCTCACATATTTTATCTCGAGATACTCATCGAGGCCGTATTTCGAGCCTTCGCGGCCCATGCCGCTTTCTTTGACACCACCGAAGGGTGCGACCTCAGTGGCAATCACGCCATCATTGACGCCAACAAGGCCGACCTCGAGCGATTCCGCGACACGGAACACTCGGCCGAGATCACGTGCGTAGAAGTAGCCTGCAAGACCGACATCCGAATCATTGGCCATCTTGATGACCTCTTCCTCGGTTTCGAATTTGAAAAGCGGGGCCACAGGGCCGAAAGTCTCTTCGTGGGCGATCTTCATATCGCTATTGCAGTTGGCGAGAACCGTCGGCTGATAGAAGAGCCCGCCAAGCTCGTGCCGCTTGCCGCCGATCATCACCTCGGCACCCTTGCCGACAGCGTCGCTCACATGCTCATCGGCTTTGTCGACGGCGCTTGCCTCGATCAATGGCCCAACCACAGTGCCTTCATCGGCGCCATTGCCGACCTTGAGGTTTGCCGTGGCGTCCGCAAATTTCTTGGCAAACTCGTCGAATACACCAGCTTGCACATAGATGCGGTTGGTACAGACGCAGGTCTGGCCGGCATTGCGGAACTTGCAGGCGATGGCACCCTGAACGGCGGCATCGATGTCGGCGTCATCGAACACAATAAACGGCGCATGGCCACCAAGCTCCATCGAGACGCGCTTGACCGTTTCGGCACATTGCTTGATGAGAATTTTGCCGACGGCTGTCGAGCCCGTGAAGGAGAGCTTGCGGACAATCTTGTTTTCACAGAGTTCGCCGCCGATTTCGCGAGCACTGCCCGTAACGACATTGAAAACGCCTTTCGGCATGCCAGCACGTTCGGCGAGTTCGGCCAAGGCGAGTGCGCTATATGGAGTATAGGACGCAGGCTTGACCACGGTCGTGCAGCCAACAGCAAGGCCGGGCGCACATTTGCGGGTGATCATCGCGGTCGGGAAGTTCCAGGGCGTGATGGCGGCAAAGACGCCGACCGGCTGCTTGATCGCCAACACACGTCGTGACGCGACGGGTTGCGGAATGACATCGCCATAGGCACGCTTGGCTTCCTCGGCGAACCATTCGACGAATGATGCGCCATAGGCAATCTCGCCTTTCGCTTCGGCCAGCGGTTTGCCTTGCTCGCGGGTCATCAGATAGGCTAGGTCCTCCTGGTTCTCCATGATCAGCTTGAACCAGTTCTGGAGGATTGCGCTGCGCTCTTTGGCCGTTTTGGCCCGCCATGCGGGGAGGGCTGCGTTCGCAGCGTCGATGGCCCTTTTGGTTTCGTCGACGCCAAGAGAGGGGACCGTGCCGATGGCCTCGCCTGTTGCGGGATCTTCAACGGTGATGGTCTTTCCGCTTGATGCGCTGACCCAGCTTCCGTCGACGTAGCACTGTTCTCTGAAGAGCGTGCCATCTTTGAGTGGAATGCGAACGTCTTTGAGTGCCGTTGCCATTATTGCCTCTCTTTGCTCATTGTCGAAATCAACATACCAACTGCATATAGGTCCGAACCGTTCCCTATGTCAGGGCCTGCGGATCGTTAGGCCACCAGTCCCTTGGCAAGAAACGCGCTCATGCGTTTTGAGAATGCTCCCGGATCAGGAATTGGTTCGCCTTCAATGATCCGTGCCTGATCGAGAAGCAACCGGGCCAGTTCCGAAACTTCCGAGCCTTTGCCCGCATCTTTGGAAAGAGTGCTCATTCGTTTGATCAGCTCATGACGGCCATTGACCTCGAGGATTCTCTTGGAGAGCTGGTCAATTTGGCTGTGCTGCTTGAGAAATCTCTCTAGCCGCAGGTCCATTCCGGCCTCCTCATCGGCGACGAGGCAGACCGCACTGTCCCGCAAGCGCTTCGACGCGCGGACATCTTTCACATCATCACCCAGCGCCACCTTGATCTTGGCGATCAGGCGATCGAGGTCGGATTTCTCTTCATCGGTAGGTTTGTCTTCATCTTTCGCATCTTCTGAAGGGATGCTCGAGAGATCGACCGTTCCTTTAGTCAGGGATTTGAACGGCTTGTCCTTGTATTTTTCGACCTCAGGGACCCAAAACTCATCGACGGCATCCTCCAGGAGCAAGACCTCAACGCCCTTGGCGCGCGCTTCCTCGAGTTGCGGGCTGGTGCGCATCGAGGTAGCATTCTCACCCGTCATATAGAGAATATCGGACTGCCCGTCCTTCATTGAGGCGACATAGTCCTCGAGGCTTACGAGTCCTTCGCCACGGGTGCTCTTGAACCGAACCAGCTCCAAGATGCTGTCCCGGTTCTCGTAATCTTCATAAAGCCCCTCCTTGAGCACGGCACCGAAATTGTCCCAGAAATCATCGTAACTCTGTGGCTTGGCGTTGGCGGGCTCGCCTTCGTCCTTCGCTTCGCCATCCGGATCTGGCTGATCGGTCCCCGCCTTCATCTTTCTCACAAGTTCGTCGAGCACGCGTTTGGTGAGCGTTTTCTTCATGCGGGCGACGACCGTGCCGTGCTGAAGGGTCTCTCGGCTCACATTGAGCTGAAGATCCTCGCTGTCGACAACGCCTGAGACGAAGCGCAGATAGCGCGGCATCAAGCTTTCGAGGTCGTCAGTGATATAGACGCGTTTGACATAGAGCCTCACGCCATGCGTGCGCTTGGGATCGAAAAGATCCATCGGCCGCTGGCTCGGGACAAACAGCAGTGCTGTGTAGGAGAGCATGCCTTCGGCAGTGAAATGGACACGGGCATAGGGATCGTCGAAGGCGTGGGCGACATGATGATAAAATTCTTTGTACTGGTCCTCGCTGATATCGCTCTTGGGGCGAGCCCAAATGGCACTCGCTTCATTGATCTGCTCCACTTCTGACTTGGTCTTGGTGTCGCCGGCCCTGGGGATCACCTTCAGCATGATGGGCAGGGCGATATGGTCGGAGTAGGTACGCACAATGTTCTGTAGCCGGAACTGGCTCAGAAACTCTTTTGCGTCATCTTTCATGTGAAGCGTGACGGAGGTACCGCGAGGTAATGTCTCTTCGGCCTCTGCAACACTGAAACCACTGCGACCGTCGCTTGCCCAAACCCAGGACGCCTGATCGCCGGCTTTGCGCGAATGGACAATCACCCTATCGGCGACCATGAAGACCGAATAAAAGCCCACGCCGAACTGCCCGATCAATCGGAGATCGGTTTCCTCGCTCTTGCCCGCTTGCTCGAGGAACCTGGCAGTCCCCGATCGCGCGATCGTGCCGAGATTGGCGACCAAGTCGTCGCGGTCCATCCCGACCCCATTGTCGGAGATGGTGAGGATGCCTTGGCCCTCATCCGTGGTGATGTTGATTTTGAGTTCGGGGTCGTCGCCCAAAAGTTCGGGCGCGTTCAAACTTTCATAGCGCAGTTTGTCGCAGGCGTCCGAGGAGTTTGATATTAGCTCTCTCAGGAATATCTCGCGCTCCTTGTAGAGGGAGTTGACGACGATATCGAGAACACGACCGACTTCGGCTTCGAAGGGTTGGAAATTGTCGCTCATCTGGCTGTTCCGGCGGCAGAAATACGTCCGATGGGATGTATCGGCGCATTTGGGAACGCCCCGATATCGCGTCAAGCCGTACCCTCGACAGAGCCTCGAACTTGCTCTAGGTCCAAAGCGGGAACGCTGAACGAGCATACCACATCTTGTGGTTAGGAAGGGGTTGCATCCCATTCCATAGTCGTTCAGGGTGAAGCCATCGACCGGTGCCTGAAATGGAGTGGCGCATGGATCGAGTGGAAGGAACGCGAGCCCGCGTGGTGGCGGTCTTAGGACCGACCAACACCGGCAAAACTCACTTCGCCGTTGAGCGCATGCTCGCGCATTCATCGGGGATGATGGGCTTTCCTCTGCGCCTGCTGGCGCGAGAGATCTATGACCGCATCGTTGCGATGCGGGGTGCAGGCCAGGTGACGTTGATCACCGGCGAAGAGAAGATCGGCAGCGAGCAAGCTCCCTACATCATCTCCACGGTCGAAGCCATGCCGATGCAACGGCAGACGGCATTCCTTGCCATCGACGAAATCCAGCTCTGCGCCGACTACGAGCGCGGTCACATCTTTACCGATAGGCTCCTCAATGCCCGCGGGCTTGAAGAGACCATGTTCTTAGGCTCGGACACGATGCGCCCGTTGATCAAGCGATTGGTGCCGAATGTCGAAATCGTGTCGCGCCCGCGCTTTTCGACGCTGAGCTATGCCGGGCACGCGAAACTGACGCGTCTGCCGAGACGCAGTGCCGTTGTCGCGTTTCGGGCCAGCGAGGTCTACACGATCGCGGAGCTTATCAGGCGTCAGCGGGGCGGTGCCGCCGTGGTGATGGGTGCTTTGAGCCCGCGCACGCGCAACGCTCAGGTCGCCATGTATCAATCGGGCGAGGTCGATCATCTGGTGGCAACGGATGCCATCGGTATGGGCCTCAACATGGATCTCACCCATGTCGCGTTCGCCAGTCTCGCCAAATTCGACGGCAGGGAGTCGCGCGGTCTCAGGCCGCCTGAGATCGGTCAAATCGCAGGCCGAGCCGGACGGCACATGGCGGATGGGACGTTTGGCACCACCAACGGTTCAGGCAGCTTGGATGAGAGGGTCGTCGAATCGGTTGAGAGCCATTCCTTCGCCCCCGTCAAATCGATCCGCTGGCGCAATTCCGATCTCGATTTCGCGTCGCTCGAGAGGCTTGTTTCCAGCCTCGAGGCTCGGCCGCCGTTCCCATGCCTTTTAAAGGTACGGGATGCGATCGATGATCGAAGCTTGAGCCTTCTTGCCCGTAGGCCGGAGATCAAATCCCGGGCGACATCGCGGGAAGCGGTTCGCTTGCTTTGGCAGGTCTGCCAGATCCCCGATTTCCGCAAGACATTGACCGAGGCGCACCTGCAGCTGCTCGCCACGGTGTTTCAGTATTTGACCGGTCCCAAGGCGGTCCTGCCCTCGGACTATGTGGGTGCGATGATCTCCAGGCTCGATCGCGTCGATGGCGATATCGATGCCCTGGTCGGCAGGATCAGCCATATTCGAACCTGGACCTATCTCTCGCATCGTGCCGACTGGTTCGAGGATGCTCCGCACTGGCAAGAACGCGCGCGCGCCATTGAGGACCGATTAAGCGATGCGCTCCATGATCGCCTGACGCAGCGCTTTGTCGACCGGCGCACTTCGGCATTGATTCGCTCAATGCGTGAAAATGACGAGCTTCCGGCGGTCGTCGAAGAGGACACGGGCGAAGTCGTGATTGACGGCCATTCGGTCGGCAAGATCGAGGGCCTCGCCTTCACCCTTGCAGCCACCGATGCCGATATCGAGCGGCGGGTGCTGGCACAAGCCGCGCGCCAAGTCTCAGTCCGCGAACTCAATCATCGCGCCAAATCGCTGATTCACGAAGGTGACGAACGATTTTCGCTGAACGGCTCGGATCAGGTCATCTGGCGTGGCGCCGAGATCGCCCAATTGATCCCAGGCAAGGACGTGCTCTCCCCACGGATTAAGCTGATTGCCGGCGACGAGCTTTCCCAAAAAATGCGTGCCGGCGTCGAACGGCGGCTCGAGCGCTGGCTTGATCGTTGGCGGGATCGAAGGTTGAAACCGCTGCTCGATCTGCGCACAGCGATAAGCTCGAACGAGTTGGGCGGTGCGGCTCGCGGCATCGCATTCCGCTTGGTAGAGCGCTTGGGCAGTGTGTTGCGCTCCGATGTGCAGAGCCTGCTCGAGGACCTGTCACCGGCGGACCGGCGCCGCTTGACGCGGCTCGATGTCCGTTACGGGCGTCACGTGCTTTACCTGCCGCAACTTCTGAAGCCGCAGGCGGTTGAGGCGCGGGTCCGGCTATGGCGCATTCACACAGGTACGGTGCTGGAGGTGCCGCCTCCCGGGCGCACCGCCATCCGTCTCGATGAGACTGCGGATATGCACGGCACGGAAGCGGCGGGTTTCATGGTTTTTGGCGAGGTCGGCCTTCGCTTCGACATTGTCGAACGTTTGGCCGCAGGTCTGCGTGCCCGAGCACGCGAGCGCGGGCACTTCAAACTACCGGCAGATCTTGCTGCATCCGCCGGCATAACAAGAGAGGAGTTGGGTCGCTTGATGGGACGTCTAGGGTTTCGCGCAGTTGATGGTCCAAAAGGGCAATGCAAGAGTGAGGCGATGTTCCGGCGTGTGCCGGATCGCCAAGGGCGGGGGCGGAGACGCACCCAAAATGTCGCGCAAGCGCGTATTCCCGAAATCTCGCATTCGCCCTTTGCGGCCCTTGCTGCCCTAAAGACGTCCTCTTGAGTGCGGTCCAGGGATTGCGGCTCGACAAATGGTTATGGCATGCGCGATTTGTGCGTCAGCGGGCGCTTGCGACCGACCTTGTCAGCCGAAGGCGCGTCAGGGTGAATGACCAGGTGGTCGCGAAAACTCATCTGCGCGTTCGTCCGGGCGATGTGATCACGCTTGCCCACAACCAAGGTGTCAGGGTCGTCAAGGTGGTGCAACTCGGCTTGCGGCGAGGCTCGGCGGAAGAAGCGCAGATGCTCTACGAGCCGATCGTCGTCGACTAGCGCCGCTGATTAGACCTTAGGCGGCCGCGGCCCGAAGATCGCGGTTCCGACACGCACATGTGTGGCGCCGACGGCGATCGCCTTTTGATAGTCAGCACTCATGCCGATGCTGAGAGCCGTCAAACCGTTGCGGGCAGCGATCTTGCCCAAGAGCATGGCGTGGAGAGCGATCTCCTCGTCGGCGGGCGGGATCGCCATCAAACCTTGAACATCGAGACCATGCTCGCTTTTGCAAGTGTCGATAAATGCATCGGCATCTGCGGGCCAAGCGCCGGCTTTCTGGTCTTCTTCGCCCGTATTCACCTGGACGAATACGCGTATCTTTCGTGCCGATCGTTGCATTTCTTTGGCAAGGGCCGCAGCAAGTCTCGGACGGTCGACCGATTGGATGATATCGAACGTCGCAACGGCTTCGCGCGCCTTGTTCGTCTGTAGTGCGCCGATCATGTGCACTTCGGCATCGGGATAGCGCGCGCGCAAATCCGGCCATCGCGCTTGCGCCTCCTGCACATAGTTCTCGCCGAAGATGCGTTGTCCCGCTGCGAGTGCCGCCTCCAGCCGTTCAAGTGGTTGCGCTTTGGAGACGGCGATCAGGCTCACTTCGGCGGGGTCGCGCTTCGCCTGCTCACAAGCGGTCTGAATGTTGGCTCGAACCGCCGCCAAATTCGCCGCAACGTCAATGGCGCCCGTCTGCGCGGCTTCACCTTGTTCATCGACCATCGCCATGTATCCTTACAATGTAACCTTCGCACCCACATCTCTGATCATCATGGCCAATCATGAGGTGCCCCGAAATGGCCAACATGCCCTTCGATCTCGATACGATAATGGCGCCCCTCGGCGGCGAGGTCTTCCTCAAGGACTTTTGGGGCCAACGACCGCTCCACCTCGAAGGAACCCCGGAGAAATTCGGCGATGTCATGAACTGGCAAGGCCTCAACCGCCTGCTCGACATGACGACGATTTGGTCGGGCAAATCCATGATGCTGGTTCTCGACAAGACCACCATTCCACCTGCCGACTATACCACACGTGACAGCGGACGGGACGGCGGCCAGGTGCTGCGGCCCATTCCGCAAAAGGTACAAGCGCTCTTGAAGCGCGGTGCGACGCTCATCCTCAACGATATCGACCAGCTCTCGCCCGAGATGTCCGCCTTCGCCGACACGCTGGAGCGTACGCTCGGCTGCAAGGTCCAGGGCAATCTCTATATGTCCTCGAAACGCAAACAGGGCTTCGAAGCGCATTTCGACACCCACGATGTTGTCGCCGTTCAGGTCGAGGGTGAGAAAACCTGGTCTGTGTTCGAGGGTCGAGCCGATCATCCGATCGCGCACCCGATGTTCCGCAATTACAGCCAAGCCCATCACGAGGAAGCCAAAGGTCAACTCTGGAAAGAAGTTCGGATGAAGCCGGGCGATCTCCTCTATCTGCCGCGCGGCCAATACCACTATGCGCTCGCCGATGATGGCGGCACGATCCACATCGCCTTCGGGCTCACCTATCCGATCGGCATCGACGTTATGAGCTATCTCTTCGAGCGCATGATCGCAGAGCCTGTGATGCGAGCCAATCTACCAAGGGGTGGTGAGGCTCTGACAAGCCACCTTGAGGATATCGCCAAAGCCATCGGTGATGTCGTCCGCTCGCCACAAACTCGAGACGACATCAAAGCCTTCCAAGATGGATTTCATTATGATCGTGAACGCTACGATCTTCCCGAACTCCTCGCAGACGACGACCTCGGCTATGTCGTCATCGCCCGGAATGTGCGTCTCGTCGAAAAAAACGGACGCTTTGGTCTGCTCGAAGAGGGAACAGGCAAAGGGGTCGGCGTGCCGACCGAGGTGGCACCCATGGTGGATTGGGTTCTCAAGCGGTCGCAGTTCAACAAGCGTGAATTCGCCGAATGTTTTCCGGATCTCACGCCTGCCAGAAAAGCCAAACTGCTCGACGATTTGGCACGGATGCGCTTGATCGAGGCGGAAATCTGACGCTCCGCCAATATGTTGCAGCTCTGTCACACTGGCGGTGGAATGGCCACAGACCTCGATTCGCTTGCTTGCGCCTACAAGGCGTCTGGTGATTAAACCGCGTCCCAGGAAGTGCGGTTTGTCACATTTCCAAAGCTTCGGCACCATCGGGTGCCGGTAAAGTCTGTCCCGAATGGGTGTTGAGGAGAGAAGTAACAATGGCAATTCGGAAAGTCTTGCTTGGCACCACAGCCCTCGTGGGTGCCGGCACGTTGATCGCCAGCGACGCTGCGTTCGCGCAAAACGTTGTTGGTGGCGGCTCGTATGAGATTGAGCTCAGTGGTTACAATCGTTTTACAGCGGGTTTCGGCGAACTTGGTAATCGCTATGACTCGGATAACACGGCCGACCACAACTTCCGTGTCGACAATGAGTTCCACGTCGATTTCACGGCAACCGACGACGAGACCGGGATCCGCTATGGTGGCCGCGTCGAGTTCAAGACTAATGCCAATAACGAAGTCGATGACAATGACGGCATCGATGAAAGCTGGGTCTTCATCGAAGGCGGCTTCGGTCAGTTCCGCTTCGGTGACGAAGACGGCGCTGCCGACAACATGAAGGTCTTTGCTGGCTCGGTTACAGCAGGCACGGGCGGTGTCGACGGTGCTGGTGAAGTTGCCTCTGGTACTTCGTTGTTCTTCACCAACTCAGGCGATGACACAAAGGCGATCTATTACACACCTGACATTGCCGGTTTCCAGGCTGGTGTCAGCTACACGCCAAACAGTAACGCCAAGGGTTCGCGCGAGCCCAATGATCAGTCGACGAACGTTGACGGTCAATTTCAACGCTGGGTTGAGGCTGGTCTTGTTTACTCGAATAGCTTTGGAGCATTCGATCTTACAGGCTCCGTTGTCGGTGGTTATGCAACGGGCCAGACCGATGACACAGACAATCTCAAGAACTGGGGTGCCGGTCTTCAGATGGGCTTTGGCGGGTTTCAGGTCGCTGGCGGCGCTTTCCGCAACGCTGAGGGCGGTAACGAAGACGATTTTTGGGCATTCAACGCAGGCCTTGGTTACTCGCTTGGTCCGGTGAACACGTCGATTTCCTATGCTCTGCAGCGCAATGACTCGAACGAAGAGGACAACCAAAAGAATCTTGTCCTCAGTGCTGATACAGGTCTACTGCCTGGTGTCGCACTCCAGGGTGATGTCGGCTATTTCTGGGATTACAACAACCAGAACCGTGGTGGTAACGACGGTTTCACTGGTGTTGCCCGATTGAACTTCACCTACTAAGCGTTTTTTTGCCTTATTCAGGCAACTCTGAAACGGCGGGCTCTCGGGCCCGCCGTTTTGCATTGACGCTACATTGATCAGCGTTGCTTGAAGCAATGATGCAATGGCGTTATAAACCTTTCGTTGTTAGCAGCCCCGAGTGTGGATTGGGCCAACAAAGTTGCGTAGTTCACTCTTCGCCTTTTCCTTGGTCGCGTTGGGATCGTCGTACCTAGCCACTAGTGGCATTGCGGCCGATTTTGTCGTTGGTGGCTACCAGGGCTCAACTGATACGACCTTGTCGACCACGTTTGTGGGCCCCGAAATGCAACATTTTCGTGCCAGCGAACCAAGCAACGAGTCTGGGTTTGTGTTCGACTTCACGCCGAGGCAGCAAAGTTCGACGATTGGGAATATTTTGAGCTACGTGCCAGCACGTCGATTGGTGGTGGGAGCCGGCACGAATGATCCGTCGACGATGACGAACAGTTTCTCGCGCGTTGGTCTGGCGGGTGAGTCAGAGAATAGCGGAAAATTTTCGATTGGTGGGGCGCTGGAGTTCGAAAGCTTTAGCGTGCTCGGGGGATATTCGCGGGTCGACCTGATAGGTGGCGCTGCCGATGTAGTCTCTGCCGGTGTCGACTATGGGCCCGTTTCTGCAAAGCTGGCGTTTGGGCAAACTGATGAAACAGGCGAGGGTGGTCCGAGTGATCTCTTGATGTTTCGCACAGACCTCGCGACTCATTCCTGGCTGACGTTCGAAAGCGAGCTTGCGTTTGGAAGCCACGAAGAAGAAGACTCGATGGCGGCTGGACGGGTCGGGCTGCGCCTCGAATTTTAGCGGGATATCGAGATCCAGACGCGTTTCGCTCTACATACCATTGGATACACCCGACAGCGTTCAGAAGTTGAGGAGTCTTGACGATCAAGAGGAGTTCGCGAGTGCTCTCGTCGATAGGGCGATATAGACAATTGTTTTCGGTCGGTTGCGTTTTGGGTTTCCTGGCTGGTTGCAGCGGTGAAAGCGATGTCAATCCTGCCAGCAGTACCGTCGTGGGGCAAACCACCGGCTATGATCGCCGAGAATTTTTGGAGCGGCAACGTTACGGTACGCTTTTCGGACCCGACGCATTCACCTTGTCGACTGCCGACGCCGCCAATGAAGAGGCAACCGGCGGTGGTATTGGTGTGAATGCCTTCTTATGGCGTGGATCGCTGGAAACCATCGATTTCATCCCGCTTGTTTCGGCCGATCCGTTCGGCGGTCTTATCATCACCGATTGGTATCACTCGACCGAAGCACCGAGCGAACGTGTCAAGGTCCAGGTTTTGATCAGGGACACGACGCTACGCGCGGACGGTGTCAAGGCCTTCGTGTATCGACAGGTTCGTGACGATCAGGGTGATTGGCTCGATGCACCCGTTGATCCCGAGACTGGACGTCAGCTTGAGAACAAGATTCTCACGCGAGCCCGAGAACTGCGCATTGCCTCGGAGCAAACAACAAGCTAGAGCCCTAGCGCACCCGGTAAGGGGCTAGGTTTCTATGTAAAGCATTGGCCCTAATTTGGGTGCTATTGCGTTCGGGAATTCAATGTCGCGATATCCGTTTCGGGCGGCGGAAGGCAAGTGGCAGCAGGTCTGGAACGAAAAACGCTGTTTCGCATCTGACGTCGAGCCCGGCACGCCCAAATACTATGTGCTCGAGATGTTCCCCTATCCGTCGGGGCGCATCCATATGGGCCACGTGCGCAATTATGTGATGGGGGATGTGGTCGCGCGCTTTCGTCGGGCCCTAGGATACAATGTCCT
>CAYPOV010000051.1:0-18392 GCA_964412385.1 uncultured Geminicoccaceae bacterium | reverse complement strand
CGTGGCGGGCCAATAGTGATCTTTGGCGTAGTCATCGAGTGCCGAGCCACGGATGACGCCAAGTGTGCGTTCTTCGAGACCAGCTTCACTCACCTCGATGCGGCTATCCTCTGGGGCGACGAAGCGGACTTGGGTCTCATAGTATTTCTGAGTGAAGTCGACCACTTCCTCATTCTCGTCCGTGATCGGCATTGAGGCGACAGCGAGATCGACTCGCTTTTCCTCGAGGGCCGGGACGATTTGGGGGTAGGCCATCGGCTCGAGCTCGCATTCGACCTCGAGCGAGTCACAAATCGCGTAAGCGATGTCGACATCGAAGCCCGTTCGGTAACCAAACTCGTCGAGATAGCTGAAGAACGGCCGCTCATTGAGAATGGCAATCCGCAACATTGTGCGCTCAATCTCTTCGACCTCTGGTTCCTCTTCAATGGCAACAGGCCCGGGGCCTTCGAGACTCTCTAAGGCTTCTATGGCTTGAGGTTCGGCGGCTTGACCGACCTTAGGGCTGGTCCCGGCCTGAGATCCAAATATCAAAGCCCCGCTCAAAACGACGAAAGATACACGGGTCATGATAGAAATCCTTTTATTGGTTTGAGCACGTGTCACCATTGACGGCCGCCACGGCTCATGCGGTTGAGATCGAAATTGAGACGCGTGAGCACGGTTGCGGGCTCGCGATCTCCTGCGAGGATATCGTGGACCGCTTGCGAGAAAGCTTCGCTGACATCGGGATAGCGACGACCCGTTCGGTGAGACGGACGCACCGCGAGACGGGTGAGCGAGCGGCCGACCGGCGCCAGATCGGGCTGAAAACTCAGAATGTCTCTGTCGTTGTAAAGGTCAACCCAAGTCGGTGCGATGCCCGCAAAGGCCCGAACACGCTGTTGCCCCTCACTCGCAAAGTGCTGCGCTAACTCTTGGGCGAGCTGTGGCTGCTTCGAGCTGCTCGCGACACCTACGAGCCAGCCTGCGAGCGCTGCACGCGAAGCCGATCCTTCGCCGGTACCGGACGGCAGAACCGTCGACGCAACACGACCGGGCAACTCGACAGGTTGCCCCTCTTCGGCAACCGGAGGCTCGAGCTTGATGTCCTCATGGCTCCAGCCCCGATGAAACATAGCCTGGCCAAGCTCAAAATGCGCACGGGCTTGTTCTGGCTCATAAGTAAGCACGTCCGGACTCGCGATCGTGCCGATCCAGGACGCGGCAAGGCTAAGAGCTGCCTCGCTGCCCGGATTGGAAACGGTGCTTCGGCCCTCTTCGCCGACAATGCTGCCGCCGCCATGGCTGGCAATCCATTCGAGCGCCTGTACAGTAAGATCTTCGCCGGGGACACCGGCCAGAGACAGGCCCCAGAACTCACTCGCCTCCTCTTCCTTGCGCTCTTCTCCTTGGATGTCTTGGGCCGTTGAAGCCAAAGAAGACCAGGTCGTAGGAATGGCCTTTTGATACTCGTCGAGAAGATCCTGACGATAATAGAGAATGCCTGTGCTCATCATGTAGGGCAGACCCACACGGAGCCCGTTGAACTCGCCGGCCTCTGCCATCGCCGGTAAATGTCCCGCGACCGCATCTTGATCCATGGTCAAGAACGGCATGAGATGACCTGAGAGGTGTGGGGCCCAGGTGATGTCATACTGGATAATATCGAGACTGGGACGATCAATCGAAAACAGCGACAAAACGCTCGCTAGCGTCTCATCTGTTGACGAAGACGCCAGGACGCGAATCTCGATTTCCTTCGATTCAGCCCACAGATTGGCTTCCTCGCGGCAATAATTGAGATTGTTGCCAACATCCATGCACAAGACATTAAGTTTGATGATGTCACCAGCGGCATCGGTATTTTCTTGCGCCTGAGCGGTAGGTTCGGAGCTGGCGATCACCGCCAAACAGAACAATGCGGCAGCCAAGCTTGCGCGTATTGGTCTCAAGCACGCGTCTCCAATATTGCTTTTTAGTTGAATAATCCTGCAAACAGTCTCCGTCCTAAATAAATGTTCTTCCTCTGAATTGCAACTATTTGTTTTTCGTCCAATTCGTTTTATCCTACAAAGAAGTGAATTAAGAGGCCGCTTCAATGTTGTCGTCAAATTGTCATAAACTGCGACGGCTTGCTCTCGTCGTCATTTTGTTCGCTGTTGGCATGTTGAGCGTGATACCCGGTTCCCAGGCTCAGTCCTCATTAGAGTCAATACAAGAACAAGTTGGCAGTACTCGTGAGCTTATCAACGAACTAGAAAAGGCTGTTCAAAGGGTTGAAACAGACAATGCCCAATTGCAATCACGCCTTGACAAAGAAGACGAGGAGTTAACGAGTGCCACCGTCAGACCCGAAATGTTACAAACGGCACGGTTTGACATGGATACCTCGCGCTCGAGACTCGAAACCGTCGATAATCGACTCGCTCAACGTGTAGGCGCTCTAAATGAACTCGATTCTGAGCTCTCGACGATGGAAGGCAAACTTGCGGCACTCTCGACGGAGGATCTCGCAACCTTTGTTGGTGAGGTCGAACTCGATCTCAAACGCGATCTTCGAGGGGAATCCGCGACATTCCTCCAAACACTTCGCGACTATCGGGACGCAGTTCAGCAGAATTTGAGCCTTACCCGAGAACGTCTCGATTTGTTGCGTTCCCGAATAAGTCTTGCTGCGATCGAGAACACTCAGGATTTGGAGAGTGACCCGCGCGTTGCCGGATTGCGCACGATCGTCGATCGTCTTGTCCGCGACAGTATTCGCCTCGGCAACGAAGCCGCGGCGATTGAGCCGACGGGTCAAGCGGATCTGGAGCGCAAGCGAATTCTCGAACTGGAAAGCGACGAAGCGCTGATGCGCAGTACGGCACGCTTGGCCGACCTCGATGTCCTGCGCGCAAGCCACCGGATGACAGGGTTTCGCGAAGTGCTGGATGACCCCTCCATGCCGCTTCGTCTTCTTCAGGAAATTCGAGAGGATATTGGAAGAATAGAATCGCTGCTGGCGACACGTCTCGCGTCCGCAGAGCAGGAAAAATCAGCCCTCAGCGAGCGGCGCCGCGTGATCCGTCAACAGGATATCGGCGGCTCCGCAGCCTTGACAGGCCTATTCGACAAACTGGATGGGCTGGCTCAGCTTCTCAATTTTCAGTCGACGGATATCGAGCGGACCCAGCAAGAGCTTCAAACACTCAAGGAGCGTTACGACACCATTATCGGAAGAAAAGAAGGCGAGGCGCTGAATGTCCGTCACACGCTACCCACCGACTCCGCAAGCCTAAGCCGCGTTCAAGCAAGCTTGGTGCTTCTCCCTGAACAATTCTTGCAAACCGTCACCTCGTTCGGCCGCGAGTTTTGGGGCCGCATCCGCGCCCTGCCAATGGAGCGACGATATATACTGGGTGGCATCGTGTTCGGTGTTATCGTCTTCGCCCTCCTATGCCGCCAAGTTGCTTTCAAGCGGTATGTGCAGGCAGGACCGGAGAGGCTCACCGCCATCCCTGTCGATGCGTTACGCCGAAATATGTTTGCGTTGCTTCCGGCGCTAATCTGGTTCGCAGTCAGTATCTATGCCGGGTTTGATCGGGGTACGACATTGCTCGTGCTTGCCGTTCTTGGCGTGTTTCCGATCCTCAAGCTCATTCTCGATCTCTGCCGGGGTCTGGTTGTCGAACGCGCTAGCGGCCGACGGCGTGAGGTGGGGCGAAGATTCATGAAACTGATGCGTATCTCCATGTTTCTCGTCGCCTTGGTCATGGTGATCTTCATTCTGACCCGCGCGGTTCCAATGCTGCCTTCGACGGCAGCACTCCTAGACCGAGCCGTCTTCCTGTGCCTTATTTTCATAGCCGTTCCGGCACTTTGGTTGCGATCCCTCATCATGGCATCGGACAGCGGCCAGCGGTCTGGCGTCGGTACCGTACTAATCGGGATCTCAAGTCTGATCTTGCCTCTCGGGTTCCTTGCTGCCGGAGCCATTGGGGTTGCCGGCTGGATCAATCTCGGTTGGCAAATCGCCTCCTATTTTGGGTGGCTTCTGGCGATCGGCGGGATTCTTGCGCTCGTTGTCGCGGTGATACGGGATTTATTGACCGCATACGAGCATCGGCTTGATGCGCGCCATCCCGAATGGGCCACCTTCTGGGCCGAGAATTTTATCGAACCGGCATTTCGTCTGATCACCTTGGCACTTGTTGTCGGCGCAGGTTATCTCCTGTTCAATATCTATGGATGGAGTGCCGAGACACCCATTGTCCGCGATCTGATTGCCCTGGCATATCTACCGATGATCACGCTTGGGGAATCCACGCTCACACTGGGCGGCATCATTCTCGCTCTGGTGCTCGTTGCGGTCGTCTTCTGGATCGGAGGGTGGAGCCGAAACGTCACCTATAATCTGGCCTATACCGGTGTTGCCGACACTGGTGTTCGCCAAAGCCTTTCAACGTTCACGCAGTATCTCGTGATTGTTGGAGGTGTGCTGCTCACCCTGTTGCTCATTGGCTTCGACCTCACGACACTGACGGTCTTTGCGGCCTCTCTCGGTGTTGGTATCGGTTTCGGCTTGCAGAACATCGTCAACAACTTCGTCAGCGGCGTGCTGGTTCTAGCCGAGCGCCCCCTCCGTATTGACGATCGCGTGACCGTGGGGGATAGGACCGGCTGGGTTACGCGGATTGGCATTCGATCGCTGACAATCCGCACTGACGATTCTGCGGAAGTCATCATCCCCAATGCCTCGGTCATCAGTGAAGTCTTCATGAATATGACAAAGACCGATGACTTTTTCAGAGATATAATTCATATCGGGATCAGCTATGATGACGATCCCCGCAAGGCCGCGGAGGTTATTCGAACTGCACTCGCGAACTACGCCGATGTTGCCCTCGATCCGGCACCGATTATTGGCATTTGGGAGTTTGGCGACTCAAGTATCATTATCCGCGTCGAATATTACTTCAACCTGCGTAATCCCGTCGGCGACACGCAAATTCGTTTCAATACAATGAACGTGATCTTGGAGGCTGTTGAGAAAGCCGGCATCACGATGCCGAATCCAACATATGACTTGAACGTCGTTGCCAAAGATACCGGCAATAGGCCCTTGATTGAATCTGTGGCTGGAGATAGCGCCCGAATCGCACCGAGAGCCAGTGCAGTCTAAAACTATAGTGATCGATTGCGGTGTTATGACAACGTAGACCAATCATATTGTCGATTTCCACGACTCGATGGTGTTGAAGTCACAATGAATGTTCACCGGCCTCAAACGGCCTGTTCGGCCAGCCGCTGGTCCCTTTCCGGTCTTGTGATCAAAAGACCTCCCGATCACCCGATCAATTGAGGAATGTCGAAAAGCCTCACCAAAGGGGGAACCGCAGACAATGCGGCAGCCGAAACGTTGAAAGAATATTGGTCAGGCGACGAGGCGGGTCGTGGGGACTTCGGTTGGCGACTGCTCGCCGGCGAGGACGACGTCGAGGAGGTAGCGACCGTAGCTCGTTTTGGCGAGGGCTTGGCCCTCGCGTTCAAGCTGTTCAGCGTCGATCGTTCCCAGATGATAGGCGATCTCTTCCGGGCAGGCCACGAGAAACCCTTGCCTTTCCTGGATGGTTCTGACGAATTCGCCCGCCTGCAGCAGGCTGGCGTGCGTGCCGGCATCAAACCAGGCATAGCCGCGGCCGAGGCGTTCGACGTGAAGTTCGCCTTGCTGCAGATATGTCTGGTTGACGTCGGTGATCTCAAGCTCGCCGCGCGGTGAAGGCTCGAGGTTCCGGGCAATATCGACGACGTGATTATCGTAGAAATAAAGTCCTGTGACAGCAAAGTTGGAGCGCGGCTCTCGAGGTTTTTCCTCAATTCCGATTGCTCTGCCGTCACCGTCGAACTCGACCACGCCATAGCGTTCGGGATCGCTCACACGATAGCCGAAGACCGTGGCACCAGCATTGCGGTTTGACGCGCGTCTTAGGTCTTCTTTGAGATAGTGACCAAAATAGATGTTGTCGCCGAGGACGAGAGCAATGGGGTCTTCGCCGATGAAGCGGCCACCGATGAGGAAGGCTTGCGCCAAGCCTTCTGGTCGTGGCTGCACGGCGTAACTGATCGAAATTCCCCACTGGTTCCCGTCTTTGAGCAGGGCTCGAAACTGGCCCTCGTCATGCGGTGTGGTAATCACGAGAATGTCGCGGATGCCGGCGAGCATGAGCGTGGTCAGCGGGTAGTAAATCAGCGGCTTGTCATAGATCGGCAACAGCTGCTTGCAAACAGCACGCGTGATCGGGTGAAGACGTGTACCTGACCCACCGGCGAGAATGATCCCTTTTCGCATCAGCACTATCCGGTCTTGGCGATTCCAGCAGCGGGTAAGTCGATCATGGCACCACCCATCTCCGCCTCGTGCACGATCCTTTGCCAGCGGATCAGCTCTTCGTACCAATCGAGAGTGATGGTCTTGGTGGTGCGATCGAGTTCACCGCGCTCGAGCTTGGCGACAATCTCCTTGACGCCATCGACGGCGGTCCGCTCCGCTCGCCATCCCAACGTTTCGATCTTTTCGAACGCCACGCGATAGGAGCGATGATCGGCATCGCCATACCATTCGATCACGACGTCGCGAGGGACGGCTTGTGCCACGGTTTCGGCGAGCGGGCCGAGCTGATAGTTGTTGTCGTCGGAGCCGACATTGAAGCGCTCGCCATTGATCAGATCTTGGGGCGCTTCGAGCATGAAGATCTGTGCCCGCGCGGTATCGACTACGTGGACCATCGGCCGCCATTGGCTACCGTCACGCATCAGCGGCAGAACGCCAGTCTTCCAGGCACCATAGGTCATGCCGTTAATCGCAAGATCGAATCGCATGCGTGGGCTGTAGCCATAGACGGTGGCCTGGCGTAGCACGACGACACAGAAATCATCATCGGCCAACGGCAGAATGTCTTGCTCCGCTGCGAGATTGGCTTTGGCATAGGTCGTCAGAGGATTGACCGCGAAGGTTTCGTTACAGCGGATCTCAGGGTCCTGAAACCCATAGATGCTGCAAGAAGACGGCAGGACGTATCGCTTCACGCCCGCCATTTTAGCGAGTCGGGCGCATTCGGCGCGGCTCTTGTGATTGATCGCCCAAGTCGCTTCTTCGAAGCGCTCGCCGCTGGGATCGTTGGAAAGTGCGACGAGGTCGATCACAAGATCAACGTCGCGAAAATGCTCGATCGTGAGCTGGCGGGTATCGGCTCGTACTTTCTCGAGCCGAGGCACAGCGGGAAGCAGTTCCTCACCGAAAAAGAAGCGGTCGAGTGCACGCACGTGATAGCCCTTGTTCAAGAGCATCGGCACGAGCGTGGTGCCGATATAGCCACCTGCGCCTGTTACCAGAACTCGTTTCATTTGCCGAAGCTCCTAATCATCTGAAGAAATGTTCGTTGCAATCGGTGGGTCATGCCAATACCGGCCTGTGCTGGGCCTGTTCGGTATTCGGCTCATAGACAAAGTGATCGGGAAGGTCCCGAAATGCGGGCTGCTCGGCGTCTTTACTGGAGAGCACGACAGATGCCTCTTCGAAAGCCCAGTCGATGGCGAGATCGGGATCATTCCAGGCAATCCCTGCATCGTGATCGGGCGCGTAGTAACCATCTACCTTGTAGAAGACCTCGGTATCGGGTTCGAGCGTCACGAAACCATGAGCAAAGCCCTTGGGGACGAGGATTTGTTGCCAATTCTCATCGGAAAGCTCGGCGACGACATGACGGCCATACCAGGGCGAACCACGCCTAATATCGACGGCAACGTCCAGGATGCGACCTTTGAGGACCCGGACAAGCTTGGTCTGGGCGAAGGGCGGCCGTTGAAAATGGAGACCCCGCAAGGTTCCGACTTGCGCCGACTTCGAATGATTGTCTTGGCAAAACGGTGTGTCGATGCCGGCTTCATGCAGTGCTCGCGCGTTGAAGGTTTCCGAGAAGAAGCCGCGGTGATCACCATGACGTTTCGGTGTAATCAACTTCACGTCGGGAATAGCGGTTTCGATGACGTTCACAATTGGCTCCTGACCTTCGGGATATCGTCTGAGCGAGTTTTCCATCCAAGACGATGGTGTGCCCGCGTGATAATAGGCACCTTAATCCTTAACTTTCTGTTAATCCTCTTGGTAAATCGCCCAATCGTTTGACTGATACTGGGCGTATCGCCGAGACCGATGAATAATGCCGGTAACGCTCGTTCTGCCGGCCGGAGATGAAACATTGATGACAGGTCTGAAGCCGCCTCGTGCTGAACAGCGACCCGTGTTTCACGAGCGATTCGGTATAACTTGGCGAGACGACTATGCCTGGCTGAGGGACAAAGCCTATCCCGAGGTCAAGGATCCGGACGTATTGGCCTATCTACGGGCCGAGAACGACTTTGTCCGGGCCCGTTTGCTCGAACCGGAGAAGGCGTTGATCGAGACGCTGCATCGTGAGCTGAAGGGGCGCCTTAAGGATGATGACCGTTCGGTACCGGTGAAGGATGGTGGCTTTGAATATCACTGGGCCTTCGCGGCGGGGACGCAGTACCGGACCTGGTATCGCCGCGAACTGGCGGATACCGCACCTTCGGTCATGATCGACGAAAATGCGCTAGCCGAGGGTTGTGCCTATTTCAATTTGCTGGGCATGGGGGTGAGCCCTGATGGCCGCTGGCTCGCTTACTCAACGGACAACGACGGGTCCGAACGCTATAAGCTGCATCTTTGCGATCTCCTAACAGGGGAAGAGCGTTTGGAAGTCGTGACCAACATTTCGGGAAGTCTCGTTTGGCGCGAGGACTCAAAGGCGCTTTATGCAGTCGATCTCAATGACAAGCTCAGGCCCTTTCGAGTGCGCGTCCATGGCATCGACGGTGCGGTGAGTGACGTGGTTTTCGAAGAGCGTGATCCGGCGTTTTTCGTGTCGATCGGCAAGACGCGCAGCCGGCGATTCGTGTTGATTGCGACAGGCACGCATGTCACCCGCGAAACCCATATTCTCGATCGCGACAATGAAGCGGCCGGGCTGCAATTGATCGCGGCGCGCAGGGATGGCCACCGCTACTGGCTCGATCATGGTGGTGATCGATTTTGGATCATCACCAATGACCGGCATCCGAATTTTCGGTTGGTTTCCACCCCCGAGAAAGCCGTGGAGGAATTGCACTGGAAAGAGGAGATAGCGGGCGGTGATCGCCACTATCTCGAGGATGTTAGCTGTTTTGCCGGTTTCATGGTGATCAGCGGCAAGACTGATGGTTTCAACCAACTGCGAGTTCGCGACTACCGGGGCCGGGAGACGCCGATTGCGTTCGACGAGGAGGTGTTTGTCGCAAGTGTTGGCGATAACCGGGAGTTCGAGACGGATCGGGTCAGGCTTTCTTATAGCTCGCTCGTCACACCGGCCACGGTGATCGATTACGTGGTCGCCACGGGGGAGCGCATCGTTCGTAAAGTGCAAGAGATCCCAAGCGGTTACGACAAGAGCCTGTACCGGACCGAGCGAATTCAGGCGAAAGCTCCGGATGGCGCTATGATCCCGGTCAGTCTCGTCTATCCCAGGGATTTTCAAAAGGATGGCAGCGGCAAGCTCTTTCTTTACGGCTATGGCGCATACGGAATGGGCATGGAGCCGCGCTTCGGCACCAGCCGTCTCAGTCTTTTGGAGCGCGGATTTTGCTGCGCGATTGCCCATGTGCGCGGCGGTGACGAGCTTGGCCAGCTTTGGTACGACGCGGGTAAGTTGGAGCATAAGACGCGGACATTCACGGATTTCATCGCTGTAGCCGAAACGTTGATCGAGCGTGGCTTCACGTCGAAGCGGCGGATTGCCATTATGGGCGGCAGCGCAGGTGGAATGTTGATCGGTGCCGTTACCAATATGAGGCCGGAACTTAGGGGGTGCGCCATTGCACAGGTACCGTTCGTCGACGTGCTCAATACGATGTTAGACGACAGTCTACAGCTCACCCCTATCGAGTGGCCGGAATGGGGCAACCCTCTGATTGATCGTGAGGCTTTCGAGCGAATACTCGGTTATGCGCCTTATGAGACGATTAAGGAACAGAACTATCCGCCGATGCTTATCACGGCGGGGATCAGCGATCCGCGCGTGACCTACTGGGAGCCTGCCAAATTCGTTGCCAAGTTGCGAAAGATGAAGACCGATCACCATCCTCTTTTTCTCAAGACCAACATGGATGCCGGCCATTTCGGCGCATCGGGACGATATGACTCGCTCAAGGAGTTGGCGGAGGAGTTCGCCTTTCTGCTGCGTTGTTTCGAGGAAGCTGGCTGGTCAGGGAATACAGGCGATTGATCGATGGCTGAGCCCCTCGTCGAGGTCGATGGTCTGGCCAAGAATTTCGGGCCGGTTCAGGCGGTGAGCAACGTCTCGTTTCGTGTGGAACGCGGCGAGATACTGGGTCTTATGGGCCCTAATGGTGCCGGCAAGTCGACGACGATGCGGATGATCACGGGCTTTATTGAGCCAAGCGACGGTGTCGCCAGGGTGAATGGATATGATGTTTGGAGCCGTCCCGTCGCTGCCAAATCTGCGATCGGCTATCTTCCGGAAGGCACGCCTCTTTATGGCGACATGACGGTCGAAGGATTCCTGCGGTTTATCGCCCGAGCCCGGCGTCTGCCGCGCCGCCAGCGAGAGCAACGGATCCGTGAAGCCATGGCCAGAACGTCCCTTCGCCGCGTGCTTCACCGGCCGATCAATACATTGTCGAAGGGTTTCAAGCGGCGTGTCGGCTTGGCCCAAGCGATCATTCATGACCCGCCGGTACTCGTACTCGACGAACCTACAGACGGTCTCGACCCCAACCAAAAACACGATGTGCGAGCACTATTGGAGCGCATGGCTAGTGACAAGGCCATCATCGTTTCGACACATCTCTTGGAAGAAGTCGAGGCTATTTGTACCAGGACGGTGATCATTGCGCGTGGCCGTACAATCGCCGACGCGACACCGGAAACGCTTCGCCGTCAATCGATGTTTCACAACGCTGTCCGCCTCACCGTCGCCAGAGAAGAGGCGGAGGCACTCTCCGAGCGGCTGCGTAGTATCAAGGGTGTTGGCGGGGTCGATTGGATTGGCGAGACCGAGCGGGAGATCGTGCTGCGTGTTATCTCGGCAGATCGACGCTCGATGGTCGCGCCCGTGCGACGGGCGGTACAGGAGACAAAGACTAAGGTTAGTGAGATAATGGTGGAAAGTGGCCGATTGGAGGACTTATTCCGCCAACTCACTTTGTCACTATAGTCCTTGCAAGTAAGGCTTCGCCATTGCAATGCTGACAATTGCCCGTCGGGAACTCGAGGCCTATTTCGCGACACCTTTTGCTTATGTCTTATTGATCACCTTTGCCGCCGCTGCCACCGGATTGCCGATTTTCGTCGATGATTTTTTTGGCCGCGAGCAGGCTGACCTGCAAAGTTTCTTTCGCTTTCATCCGTGGATCTACCTCTTTTTGATGCCAGCTATTGCTATGCGACTCTGGTCAGAAGAAAAGCGCGATGGCACGTTCGAGTTGCTTATGACATTGCCAATCAGCACGTCGGGTGCTGTCCTCGGCAAGTTTTTCGCTGCCTGGCTGTTTGCCGGTATCGCGCTTGCCCTGACTGCGCCGATGTGGATCACCGTCAACTATCTCGGTGAACCGGACAATCTCGTCATCGCAATCGGTTACTGCGCAAGCTGGCTGATGGCCGGGTGCTACCTCGGTATTGGTGCCTGCAGCTCGGCTCTTGCCGCCAATCAGGTCGTCGCGTTCATCTTTGCCGTCCTTGTCGGGTTTGCTTTCCTTGCGGTGGGATTGCCTCCCGTGCAGACCTCTCTTATACTTGCTGACTTGAGTCTCCTTGCCAATATACTTGACGCTTTTAGTGTGGAAGGACACTTCTCAGAACTCGTGAGCGGAATTGTTGGTATTCCGGCAGTTTTTTTCTTTATTTCACTGTTCTTGAGTTCCCTAGTACTCAATGTTTTTTTCATCGATATCAAGAGGGTGGGATGAGAGCCCTAGCGATTGCCAGTGCTCTTGTAGTTGTCACTTTCCTAGGGCTCAATGTATTTGCGCATCTCGACCTCCGTCGTATTTGGGTCGATGTGACAGAACGGCAATTTCATACGATCCAGCCCTCAACGCGAAACTTGTTGCTGCAGGTGGACGAGCCGATCGAAGCGACGCTGTTTCGTTCCTCGAGTCTCTTTGCTCTCGATCCGAAGCTCGCCACGTTTGCAGAGCGTGTCCAAGCGACACTTGCGTCTTTTGAGGAAGCATCCAACGGTCTCTTTCGCGTTCGCACAGTGGATCCGTCACCGGTCTCGTTCGAGGAGGACCGCGCGATCGCTATGGGAATTGAACCTATTTCATTAGATATTACCGGTGATGTCGCGTATTTTGGTCTCGGCATGACCAATACGGTCGACGATCTTGCATTGATCGAACGACTTGAACCCGATCGAGAGACGTTCCTCGAGAGTGATCTGCGTGCGCTCATTCGTGATCTCATTGTCATCGACAAGCCGTCGGTGCGGCTTGTTTCCGGAATTCCTCTGGAAAACCAAAATGGTCGCCTATGGAGCGTCGTCGACGACGCGCGTGCGCTCTACGAAGTCGATATGACACCAGGGTCCTTGCAGCCGCTCAATCATGACGTCCTTTGGCTCATTGATCCGATAGGGCTAAGATCCGAGGATATCGATGAGATCGAACAATTTACCATGAGAGGCGGATCAGTTCTGGTCTTCACCGCACAGGAAAATCTCGAGGAGCCACGCCTTCAAGATTGGCTCGATAAGCAGGGCGTGAAGATCTCTCCGAACGCACTGGGATCAAGCGCGGAGCGTCTTGAAATTAACAATGCGGCGACTGACGTGTTTGTGGTGAGAGCCGACGAACGACTTCAATTCGATCCGAGAATATTCAAGCCCGCAAATAGAGAAGCTGACGGGCAATTTGCCAATGCTGATATCAACCGTTTCATCATTAGTGTGATCGACAAACTGGCGGGGCTGCCGGATATCACAAGTGAAAGTCTTGAAGACGGGCGAAGCCGACCCTTCACGAGACTTGACGCGGTTAGGGCGAAGGCAGAATCGAACTTTCTGCTACGAGAGATCGCACTCCGACAGCGGATCTCCAACCTTCAGCAGATGATCAGTGACCGTGAGACTGAAGTCGGAAGCTTAAGCGTGCTCAGTACAGATGAGGGCCAAAAGAGCCTAGCCGGCTTGCGGGACGAACTCTTGGCAGCACGATTGGAACTACGCGATTTGCGTAGGTCACTGATCAAGCGCGTGAATGAGGAGAAGCAGAAAGTAATCGTATTCAATGTCATCATACCGCCGTTAATCATAGTTGTCATTGGTCTTTGCGTAGCTATTTACAGAAGTTTGAGATTTCGAGGTCGCCATAGGAACAACTATGAGCAATTTCTCTAGTGCGCTCGCTCACTTTAATATTTCTCGCGGTACTGGCAGCGCTATCAGTTTCTCTCGGCATATTTGCCATTCTACCGCGGATGATTGTGAGCGAATCTCAAACAATAACCACACAGCAACGCGTACTTGTATCATCCGAGAGTTTGTCGACGGCTGCGCGTATCCAAATTCTGCATGGAAGTGAACAGCTAGAGCTCGATTTGGAAGACGGCCGATGGCGATTGACACCTTTGCAAGGTTACGATGCCGATCAAGACCTCGTCGCGGAATGGCTTGAGGCGATTGCCGGCGTGCGACTGATCGCACCCAGGACCGGAAAATCGGCCCTCATGGGACGTCTCGGCCTCGACGAAGCCCACTTGGCTTTCGGTCAAAGCGAACGCATCAGAATTCTTCCGGAGAATAATCGGCCGATCCTAGATATTGTTCTTGGCGATCCTGCGCCCAGCTATGTGGCACCGGGACGGAACGCTGACTACGTACGAATTTGGAACGATCACATGGCCTGGCTCGCGACACGCATGCCGCGTGCCGAGCTCACTCCGATTTATTGGGCAGAAAAGACGATTGTCGATGTGCCATTCGATGACCTTCGGAGTGTAACGATCGCCGAACGTGGCAATGAACCTATCCAGATCCAACTGAGTGACGGCGCTAATGTCAGGCTGAACGTCGGTGATCAGCCACTAGATTTGGTCGACGCGGGTCGTGTTCCCGTGCTTGATGATATGCGCAAGCTCGTTGCTATTGAGATCGTCCCGCTCAGCAAAATCTTACTCGGTGAGTCAGAACGCTTCATTATTCTGAGGCTCAAGAATCGAATTCTCGTCGAGCTGAATCTCCACAATCAAGGACAGCGTGTCTGGCTGACAACGCGTGCTTTCCTTGCAGACCGTGTGGGGCTCGATCCCTATCGGGCAGAGTGGCTCGATGACCGCGTCGAAGACATCAATGAACGACGCAGCCACTGGGCATTCCTCATCGCGAATGACGTAGCCGATCGTCTTCGACGCGAAACCCAAGAGTTGCGCGAGCTAGTGGATCGCGATCAGTAAGATCTAGAGCGGTTTAGGCTCGTCCTCCGTTGCCGCAACTTCCTCAGGAGCCTTAACCGGATCGGCAGGATTAGGTGTCTCAGCACTGTTTACGGGCTTGTCGCCACTTTCAGGTTCTGACGCCGCCTGATTGGGAAGACCGACAGGCTGGATGGGGCCCTCGTTTCGGGTCGCGGACGATGTCCCACCAGAAGATGGGCCCATTTTGACGGACTCGACCGGCTTGCCTGCCTCGGGCAATGTGCTCACGCTGTCACTAACGGAGTGCATCACTGTCAGGAGTTCCGGGCTTTCCATCGGGCCGGTGAGGGCGAAGAGCAGACCTTGCCGTCGCCAGTTGATCGATATGTAGCCCTCGGGAAGGAAGGGAAACGCATGATCTCCGACGTCTGAAGATAAACCCACATAAAGAAAGTGCGGACGGACCTCTTTGTCAGTGTAGACCAAACGAACGGCCGGAACTTGTGCACTGTCTAACACCGTGCCTCCAACAAGCTGTAGCCCGTGATCCTCGAGACGAGGCACCTTGAGGGAGTGTCCGGTAAGCTGCTTGGCCAACCATGCGATGGATTCCTCACCTTCACTCACCAACGCTTCGGCCGGCGAACGTATCACGCCCCCACCGAAGGGTGAGTAGGGTACAGGTGGCAAGGTCGACTGCGTGACCTCGAATTCGTTAGTATGATCTGAGAGCCAAAGACCTGACGCACCGACAGCAATGAAGACGGCGACTGCGGCGGCATAACGAACGGCACGAAAATCTCGCCGCTGGCGACGCAGAGATTTCTTGAGCTGCTTTTGAAGCTCGTGGATGGCACCGCCATCGTCTTCGGGCTGGAAGCTATCGTGAATTTCGTCAAACAGCGCATTCTGCTGGCAATAGGAGGCAATACGGTCGGCAAGCTCTGGTCTGGTTGCGAGATAGCGCTCGACCTCGCCACGATCACTCTCCGAAATTCGATCGTCGACATACTCTTGGAGCAAGTGCTCCATATCCTTTTCCATCTCGACTTTTGGCGTTGTCATTTCACCACCCTCAGTTGGGTAACGCTGCCACGGTCGGTCAGACGGCGCAACGCCTCACGACCACGAGACAAACGAGACATTACAGTGCCGATTGGCACGCCAAGAACTTTTGCGGTCTCTGCGTAGCTCATCCCCTCGAGACCGACCAACAAAACGGCCTCGCGTTGTTCGGCTGAAAGCTCCTGAAGAGCCTCGACAAGTTCAAGGATCTCCATCCTCTGAGACTGGCTGGCCGGGCTCACCAAATTCGCCAGTACACTTTCAACAGGTTGATCGCTTATCCGCGCATGGTAGCGACGGTTGTTGTCAACAAACACATTATGCATCGTTGTAAACAGGTACGCTCGAATATCTTTGATAGGACGCCAGGCCCTTGCATGAGCCAAAACTCGCACCAAGGACTCCTGAACAAGGTCATCAGCTCGACTGGCATCACCACTGAGAAACATTGCGTAGCGCCTAAGAGCTGTCACATTATCGAGAAGTTGCTCGTCAAAATTCTTATGGGACGAACCCAAGCTCACTTTCATCTACGCGACCTAACCAGCATCACCTCTATATTCCCGAATGATGAAACACTTTCTGTAAAATCCCAACGCGATTCGACGCTTTATGGTTTCCCAATCGATCGCGAAAGTCCTCAAGAAATCAGACCATAAGCGAAAACAGCCGAACTTGAAGTATAGACACACCAACTCGGATCTCATTCCCTGCGTCAAATGGGTTGAAGATTGATGATGCAAAATTATCACGCACACTCGCCGGATCCCAAGCCTCAATTGATCAATGCGTATGTCCGCCGTAAAAAATTTATACCGACATGCCACGCGCGCGGACGTAGGATCCGGGGGCATCTTCGATGGGCGCTAGATTTCGGTCGCCTGGCTGTCTTGCTGGCACATGCTGACCGCTTCGCGATCCCAGCCATCTGGCCCAATGTGGCCACCATGAACCTTCGTGATGCGTGGCGTCTTGAAACCAGATATTGGCACTGTTGGCATCACTTTCGGACGTCCAGTAACCGTATTTCTTTGACGGTGGCGGATTGATGACACCCGCGATATGACCTGATCCGCCGAGCACGAATTCGACCTCGGAGCCGAAGAGCCGGCTGCCATTGAAGGTCGATTGCCACGGTGCGATATGATCCTCTCTTGTGGACAGAAAATAGCAGGGTACATCGATGGCGTGGAGATCGATAGGCACGCCGGCCAGTGAGATCCCCCCGGGCTTCGTCAGCAAGTTTTCCTGATAGAGCTTGCGTAGGTAGAAGCTATGCATCATCGCGGGCATGCGCGTGCCGTCATTGTTCCAGTAGAGAAGATCGAAGGCGGTCGGGTCTTTGCCCAAGAGATAGTTGTTGACGACAAAGCTCCAGATGAGGTCGTTCGCACGCATTAGGCTAAAGACACGCTGCATGTACTGGGCCTCGAGAAAGCCCTTCTCACGCATATGATTTTCCAGGCGGCTGAGCTGCGTTTCGTCGATGAAGACCCCCAAGTCACCCGGGTCACTAAAATCGGTCATGGTTGTGAAGAAAGTCGCAGCACTGATGGGACTTACATTTCTGGCGGAAAGATAGGAGAGAAGGCATGCGGTCAATGTTCCACCGATACAATAGCCGATGACCGAACAAGTTTTCGCGCCGGTTGCCTGCTCGATCGCTTGCAGCGCTTCGATCGGTCCCTCCAGCATGTAGTCTTCGAAGGACTTATGGGCGAGATCCCGGTCGGGGTTGATCCATGAGATGACGAACAGGGTAAACCCCTGGTCAACTGACCACTTGACGAAACTGTTTTTAGGTTTTAGATCAAGAATGTAGAATTTGTTGATCCAAGGCGGAATAATCAAGAGCGGTTTTTCATAGACCGTCTCAGTTGATGGCGAATATTGGATGAGCTGCATGAGCTCGTTTTGATAAATGACCTTTCCAGGTGTCGTCGCGATATTCTCGCCGAGTTTGAAGTTCTTATCTTTAGTGGTCGAGATCTGCAGCTGACCATCACTTTGCTCAAGATCTTGGATGAGATTTCGCAAGCCGCGAAGAAGCGATTCTCCATTGGTTGATTGGGCTTCGCGCATCACCTGGGGGTTAGTCACGACGAAATTTGTGGGCGCCAAGGCTTCGAGGTAGCGCCTAGTGTAGAATTGGATACAGCGGCGTGCGTAGTCGTCCAGCCCATTGGTTTCTGAGACCAGCTTTTCCGCCCAATCGACTGTGAGCAGATAAGACTGCTTGATGGAATCGAAAACGAGCTGCTTCTGCCAGGCCTCGTCGCGGAAGCGGCGATCGACGCGGTCCGGCTCGGTTAGGGGCGGCAGGGATTGCCCGAGCATGCGTTGGGCTTGGTTGAACCATAGATTGTTGAGGCTCTGCCAGTAGCCTAGCTGAGTTCGAACAAATGCTTCCGGATCGCGCGCCACCGCCGTGAAGAACTCGCCGAAGAGATGGGTCAGCACTTCGGGATCTGGAATTTGCAGGTCTTCAATTGACGCAGCGGCGTCGAGGCGTTTTTGCCAGAGCTTGATCCCCCTTTCGCTCAAGAGCGCGAATTCACGGGCAAGCTCGCCATAATTGGCTAGTTTGTGATCGGTCACCTGATTGCCGTTTTCCACCATCGCACCCCCATGCCCAACGAACCCGCCACTAACGCAACACCGCCATCGATACGGATGGCTTGAGGCCGTGTCGACGCGTATGCCTTGAACCGCGTCGGTATTTACCACGAAACGGTCAATTCAGGCGCCGACCAATCCACGCACCAATCTGGCACGTTGTCCTCAAAAAGGAGGAAATGAAACCATGGCTACGCATTTGACGGACGATAACCGAGACAAACTCAAATCGATCAGCACGGCAACGCTGACCACC
>CAYPOV010000050.1:0-18450 GCA_964412385.1 uncultured Geminicoccaceae bacterium | reverse complement strand
GCAAAAAGCCCCCAGAAAACACTCTGTGCGAATGCGCTCGCTCTGTTAGCTTGCAGTCAAGGAAATGGGCGAGGAGAGATTGGGCGTGGCGTCGGTGAGCGTTGGCAATGGCCGGACCCGGCTATCGGTGGTCTTGGCTGTGGTGATTGCGGCTTTGGTGCTGGTGTCGACGGGTGCTGCTATTCTTGTTCAGTGGCACATGCTGCGGCAGCAGACGGTCGAGCTCTTGCGGTCGCGGGCCGACACAGCGATGGATCAGATCGAGGACATTCTCGAATCGATTCTTTGGGGAGGCCAGAGAGCATTATTGGGGCTTGAAAAGCTCATCCAGGACGACTCCCTTGATCCCGAGTCGGAGGAGATTGTCGGTGCTGTGCTCGAAGGAGCCCTCGCCACCCATGAGCAACTTAGTGCACTGGTTCTGGTGCGGAGTGACTTAAGGCAGATTGCGGCCATTCGGATAGATGATCAGACTACTGTCCAGGTCGAAAGCATCGATGGAACAGAAGATGGTCTGCAACGGTTCCTTGATTTTCTCAACTCCATCGAGGATTTTGTATGGCGCTATCCTGATGATCACACCTACTATAATGCGAGGTCGCTGCACGTAATTCATCCGGTACGCTATGGCGACGGTGAGAAGGTATTCTTGGTTGCGGGCGTGACCCTCGACGGACTTTCCACCCACCTTGACGATGAGACAGACAGCGATGTCGTTGCGTTCGCCATCCGTGGCAAGGATCATGTCATCGCCTATCCAACGTTTGAGAGCGTGGATGACGAGCCGGTCGAGGGAGAGAGGATCGAGCAGCTTGGCGACCCAGTCTTGCTGCACATGGCAGATTCTCCTCCACTGCCGGGCTTCGAAAACCATCCGGATGACGTCACGGTTCGGCGCGTCGATGTTGGCCGGGACTCATACATTGTCTCCGACAAGAGGATCCACAAATTCGGAAGCATTCCATGGACCATTGGCGCCTATGCACCACTATCGGAACTTGATCCTTTCGTTCGGCCTCTGCGTCTTGCTTACGCTGCCGGCGGCGCCACCCTCCTAATCGCGATTCTTCTTGCTATTGTCGTAGGGCGACAGATTGCCCGGCCGATCAAACGCAATACGGATCGGACCGCCCTCGTGTCGGAACTGGAGCTTGAAAAGGTCCCACTCTTGCCGCCAAGCCGTATTGTCGAGTTCAACAATCAGGCCAGTGCTTTCAATAATATGATGACAAGCCTTCGCGCTTTCGAGACTTATGTTCCCAAAGCACTTGTTCGAAGAATCCTCGAAAGTGGCGAAGACGTTCTAGCCAGCGAAGAGCGCGAGCTTTCCATCATGTTTACCGACATTGTTGGCTTCACGACAATTTCCGAGACCTTAGCGCCCCGTGATCTTTCGATCTTGTTGAATGACATCTTCACGATTCAAGGACGCATCATTGAGGACGAGCATGGCACGATCGACAAGTATATGGGTGATGGCCTCATGGCGTTTTGGGGGGCCCCGGAACGTTTGCGCGAACGCCGGGAACAATCTTGCCGTGCAGCGCTCCGCATTCGCGCGGCGTTTCATGAATTCAACGCGGATAGGGGTCCGACCGGCAAGCCGTTCATCAAACTCAGGATCGGCATCCATTACGGGATGACGGTGGTCGGCAATATCGGCAGCAAGGATCGTGTCAACTACACGGTCGTGGGTGACAGCGTGAATGTCGCCCAGCGCCTCGAGCAACAGGCCCGCACGTTGGACGATGATCCTTACGTCGTGATCGCTGTCAGCGAATCGGTGGCTAAGGGCGTTGAACCGGATAGCGGATATTCGTTCGCCGAATTCGGCAGCGTTACCGTCAAGGGACGTCAGGCGCCGCTGACGATGTTGAGCCTTTCCGAAGCGCAGGCGTCGCGCACGAGGGCCTAGATCTCACCCTTTGACGGCACCTGCGGCAATGCCCTGCATCACGCGACGTTGGGTCACCAGGAAGACGATCACAACCGGCAGCGTGGTGATAGTGGCAAGCGCCATGATGCCCTGGAAGTTCACGCCGAGTTGGCTGTTGAGCGACAAGAGGGCTACCGGCAGGGTGTAGGTGTGGGGCGTGGTGGAGATGACAAGAACCGGGAACCATTGCGACCAGTTGAGGAGAAACGTGACCAGAGTGACTGTGCCGACGACGGGCCAGGCCACAGGCAACACAATGCGAAACAAGACTTGAAGTTCCGTCGCACCATCGACTAGTGCGGCCTCGATCATTTCCTTGGGCAAGGCCCGAAAGAATTGCTCGAACAAGAAGAACTGAATGGGCCCGAGACTCAGGAAAAGGATCATGCCGAGATAACTTCCCAAGAGTCCCAGATAATACATGACGATGTAGACCGGGATCATGAGCAGCATGTAGGGATACATGATGGTCAAGAGAAAGCCGAAGCGGATGAGCTGGAAGCCTGGAAGCTTGGGTTTGCGCATCAGTGCATAGGCACCGAGGGCTGTAACGAAGACGGCAAGGGCTGTGGAAGCGCCGGTGATCCAAAGACTATTGATGATGAAGGTGGTGATAGGAACGCCGCCGATTTCGGCAATGCTGCGAAACGCATCGAGATCGAACGTCTCGGGCAAGGGTCGCAGCGGATCGGTGAGGATGGCTTCGGTATCGCGGAATGAGTTCACGAGCATCCAGTAATAGGGGTAAAGAAAAATCAGCGAGATCACCGAAGCCACGACGTAAGCCGTCACACGCGCTGCCATTGGGCTCCCCGCTCATTCGCCCAATAAAGACCGTAGGCGAACATAATGACGATGACAAAGAGGGTCGTCGCCATCGCCGCAGCCTCGCCGTAGAGGGCTTGGTCGAACTTTTGGTAGGCGTAGTAGCTTACGAAATTGGTCGAGAAATTGGGGCCGCCCTTGGTCATGACGACCACGACCGTGAAGGTCTTGAGGAATTGGATCACGGCGTAGACCGTGTTGACGGTAATGGCGGGGCGAAGCTGGGGAATTGTCACATGCCAGAAACGCTGGAGACGATTGGCGCCGTCAATCTTGGCTTGCTCTTCGAGGTTGGGATCGAGCAAGGTCATGTTGGTGAGAAAGACGATGGTGTAGAAGCCCACATGTTTCCAAAGTTCGGCGATGACCAGCGCCCAGAAGACGGTGTGCTGATCGGCGATCCCGCCGAAGGCCGGAAGGCCCAGGCTTGTCAGGACCTCGTTCACAACGCCGAAGTTCTGGTTGTACATCCACTTCCATACGATGAAGCCCGCGACATCCGGGGCAATCACGGGAAGGAAGATGGCGAGCCTGAAAAAGGCGTTGCCCCAGGTAATAAGCTTGCCACCAAGCAAGAGGGCGTAACCCAGCGCGAAGGCGATGTTCACCACCACCGAAACGGCCGTATAGGCAAGCGTCAACCAAAGCGAGCTTCGAAAATAGGGATCCGCGAAGATCTTTTGGAAGTTGGAGAGCCCAATATAGGTGGGCTCGGGCGAAAGTGCCGTGTAGCTCTCGGTAAACGAGACCTGGATGCTCTGGACGATCGGCCAGAGACCGAAAACAATGACGAGAGCCGCAAAGGGTAGGACGAAGCCAAAGAAGAGGCGATGACGCCAGGCGTCCTGGACCACCCTCACCTACTCCCGGTCATGGCACGGTCAGCCTTGGCGGCTGATCAAATCCTGCGCGATGGCTTGCCATTCCTGATCGAGACTACCTGAAGCCACGGGCCTTCCCGCCCGGCGATACCAATAGCCGGCATTGCTCAAATCGCCTTCGACCCGATGCAGATAGGCGTGCACCCACGAACCATCGGCGTCACCTTGATCCTGCGCCAAGCCGTGCGCCTTATGCCAATCGCCCTTTCTGGCCCACCACAAGGCCTCGATCATCAAGCTTGCGCCCGCTGGCGGACGCTCACCCTCGATGCTCTCTTCCAACTGTGCAACGGTGGTGAGCGTCGTCATGCCGGTTTCCTCGTGTCAGCCCTGTTTCTCGTCGACCATGGCCTGCATGTCAGCCGCCAGTTGATCGACATAAGCGTTCCAGTCCTCGGGCGGATTGGCGATTACGTCGAGAAGGCGTTTGTGATACTCAGCCTCGACTTCCGGATACCAGGGATGAATGCTTTCCGGGAAATCGTAGGCATTGAGGTTGTGCTGCGGATCGGCAAACACCATGCGGTTCTCGCTCAGGCCCATATCGCTCATATCGAAGTCCGAGCGCACCGACGCGCCGATATTGGCCAAGGATGCCTTCTGCGCCTCGGGCGACAGCATGAACTGCGCGAAGGCAATGGCATCCTCTTGATGCGGTGAGTTGGTCGGGACCGCCACGCCACGCATGCCGCCAATCACCACCGCCGATTCATCGGTCTCTTCGAAAGCCGGCCAATTGATGATTGTGAAATCACCCTCGATTCCCTCAACGTCCCACTTTTTGACGTTCCAGTCACCAACACGGAACATGCCGGCGCGGCCGCCCTCGATAACCTGATACATCTCGGCAAAGCTGTGGTTGACCGAATCGGGTGCCACATAGCCGTAATCGGTGAAGAGCTTCATCACCTCGATCAGCACTTTCTTGTGCGCTGGCTCATCGATGACGACATTGCCCTCGGGATCGACCAGCGTGTGCCTAAGGCCCGTGCCAAAGGTGTAAAGATCCAGCATGTGGATGAGATCGCGCGGATTGGCAGCCTCGATGGCAATGCCGAACGTATCGTTCTCGCCATTACCGTCCGGATCGCCGGTCGTGAACTTCTCGGCGACACGAAGGACATCATCCCAAGTTTGGGGCGGCTCTTCGTCAACCGCCTCGAGCCAGCTCGTGCGCACACCGAACGCCATCTGCACCCGCTGGATCGGGAAGATGATCATCTTGCCTTCATAAGTGGCCACCTGAAGGTCGGCCTCGCTCAGATACTCTTTTGCATCCGCCGGTAGATACGACGCCAGATCGAGGATCTTGTCGGTCTGATTCTCGACCCGAATAACCCGCTCGTAGTTGTTGTAGAGGAGATCGGGTGCGGTATCCGTATTGAGTGCTGCGATGCTCTTGCTGAACCACTGCTCGGTCGGATAGTTGATCGAGGTGACGGTCACATCGGGGTTCTCTTTGGCATAGAGATCGCTGAGTTGCTGGAACCAAGCAATTCCGTTCTCGCCGAGATCATGCCAGACAACAAGCTCTTCGGCTGAAGCCGTACCAGCTAAAAGTGCCGCCGCCGCAACGGTCGACAGGATAGGCTTTTTCAACGCCCCCCTCCTTCATTGATGATACAAACAGGAGAGCCAAGCCCTCTCCTTGAAACGCTCCTGGTATTCCACGAACTGTATCGCGCTGCAATATCGAGGCAAAGGCTCATTGGCGAGATGAAAACGCAAATCGCCGCGTGCAGATGAAGTCCGCCCCCGGCTCGACCTGCTCGTAGATGCCAAGGCCGTCGAACGAGCAGGAGTGCTCGAGAACAGGTGCAGCAACTTCGCTCGCCAAAGACAAGATCGTTTGATGCTCCGGATCGAACAAACGCTGCGTCAACGTCATATGAAAGCGGAAGTCTTCGAGAATGAACGGATATCCGTACGCCAAGAAGTTGCGACGCTGCCGTTCTGTAAGCCGGTCAGGTTGCCGCCGTTCGATCTCGTCTTGCTCGAGCAGCGCACGAAATCTCTCGAAATGCATGACTGTATCAGCCTCGAGTGATGCCATTTCCTCTGACGGCGAACTGAGCACGAGGGCTATGAAACCGCCGACCGAAGCGACTTTCAAAGGAGCCTCGAAGATCTTCCGCTCGCCGCAAAACCGCTCGAGTTCGATTGCCAGATCTTCGACCGTCTGACCGTCCTTCAATCGAAACGGCGCCTTGATCGTCGCATGGAATCCATAGTGCCGCGGCGATGCCGTAATCTCGAACAATCTCGTCGGTGACACTCCAGTGATCACTTTCTGCGGCACGTGATCGCCTGTGTGGTGATTGCGGCCCAGCCACTCGACCCCGAAACGGCTCAGCGGGCTCTCAGGATGAGGCGCATAATAGATGGCAACACGGTGGGGCATCAGGCCACTCTTGCTCCCCCGCACCATACCTCGCGCACAATCGGCCGATTTCTCACAATGCTGACGCGGACCAGATCGGCGCGCTTGCCTGGTGCGATCTCGCCTCGATCCTCGAGCCCCGCAGCGTCAGCGGAATTCTTCGTCACCTTGGCGACAGCTTCATGCAGAGGAATGCCGAACTCGTCTTCGGCCAAGTGGAACGTGGCCTGGATCAGGCTGGCCGGAATGTAATCGGAAGAAAGTATCGTCAGCAGACCGCGCTCCGCCAATTCCGATGCCGCAACATTGCCCGAATGCGAGCCCCCGCGGATCAGATTGGGAGCTCCCATCAGCACGGCCATGTCCTGTTCCCGTGCCGTCTCTGCCGCTTCGACAGTGGTTGGAAACTCGCTGATCACAGCTCCTTGCTGTTTGGCCTCCTCGATATGCTGGCGCTTGGCGTCATCATGGGAAGCAAAAGGAATGTTCTTGGCGTTGGCCAAGTGCGAGAGCCGCTTGCGGTTTCCAGGCCCATATTTTTTCGATCCCTCGATCAAGCGATCGATATGCTCATCGACCGCTTCCGGATCTTTCCAGGTGCGTCGCAAGAACCTTCGATAACGTTCGATGTCAGGCTGCTGTCTATCCCCTGGCGCGTGATCCATCAACGACATCAGCCGAACGAGCGGGTCATCGACGAAGCTCTCAAAGATCGGTGCGATATTGGGATGGGTCACCTCGCAGCGGAGATGCAAGAGGTGATCGACGCGCAGCATCTCGTTATCAATGGCAATTTTCAGACCTTCGATCATCGGCGCCACGGTCTCGGCTCGCGCGTCCCATCCGGGTGCAGCACCGAGTGTCAGACTGTCATAGACTGTGGTAATGCCCGATCCCGCAATCTGCACATCATGGCTGATGGCGGCGGAGACGGCATCCCAAGCCACACCCTGACGCGGCATATAATGCTTTTCGAGATTATCGGTGTGAAGCTCGATCATGCCGGGGATGAGATAATCACCCTCCAGATCGAGCGCGCCGGAGTGCCGGCTGGGGCCGTGCTCAAGATCAGCGATCAGGCCACCTCTCAACGAGAGACTGCCCAACTTGACCTCCTGGGCGAGGACAAGTCGCGCGTTCGAGATAACGGTTTCTTCGCCGCTGAGCGCTTGCTTCACGCCATTCACCTGTCTTGATTGAGGCGGACCAGCCTAACCGCGCCTATCAATCGCTTTTCGGCGACAGATCCGTTACACGGTCAAATTCCTGCTCGATGGTCTCCTGGCGAAGCGGCAGCCTCATATAGCCGCCATCTCGCCACAACACAGTCTGATCCGCCGCGTTCTCGCTTCCGACCCAACCGTCCTGGCCGCCGAATATGACAAAAAAATTGCGGTCAGGGTCGGCCATGTCGGAGATCTGTCGCGCCTGCGCTCCATAAGTGGCGCGATGACGATCATTTACCAGCCCATGCGCTCGCTTCATCAAGGTTTCGCGCGATCCGTCGCATGGCGGCTCATCAATAACGAAGCGTTTGCCGATCCAGGGAATGTTACTGAAGGCGTGCGCTATCCGAACCCGGTGCATATCGCCCCATGATGCAAATTTCGCGGCATCGCGCGCCGCCTCCATCAAGACAGTTTCAAGCGTTTGTTTATGCTTGTCACTCGAGAGTGCGCGCAAGTCATCAATGAGAAACTTTTTAAGTGCGCCCCATTGCCCGGCGAGACGTGCGGGCTTTTTGGTTTCGTCCTGCCAAGCATCAAGATTGGAGACGAGATGATAGATGATGATTTCGAAAGCGACCGCACCCGAGGAAGACGCCAGGTAAGAGCCGTCCCAGCCGCTGAGGCGCTCAATCAAGCCGTTGATTTCGGAGTTCTCGAAACGATGGCGATTGATGTCCGCAAGGAGATCCTGTGCCAGGGCATAAGCATCAGGTGAGAGGACATCGCGGTGCATTGCCGCGAAATCGTCGATACCCATGTGCGATTTCTTTCGGATGATCTCGCCAATGCGGTTCACGCGATCCTTAGGGCTATAAAAAAACCCGATCGGCCGATCGATGTAGTCTGGGCGATCATTGGCAGACGCCACATAGCCCTCAGGCGGATTGTAGACCCACGGCAGATCTTCAACCGTGTCCAGGCCCTGCCACTCATGCGAGGGATCATCGGCCTTGTGGACGACATCCTCCTGGAGCCATTTTTCACTTCGCCGCGGCATCCATGCCGCGAGCATCTTGCCGATATTGCCGTCGCTATCGACCGCCACCATGTTTTGCGCCGAAACGCCGTAGGTTTTGAACGCTGTCCGAAACGCTTTCACAGAATTCGAACGCATCACCTTCAACAGTGCTGTCACCTCGTCGCTGGCACGGTGACCGACCCAACTGAGTGCCAATTCTTCACCGGGACGGGCGTGATAGAACCGGCTGTCACTGATAATCGGTCCCTTCGGAGAACGCCTCAGGGTGACGGTCTTGTCACGCCAGAAGCGATTCTTGATTGTTACCGTCTCGGTCTTGATCTGATCGCGCGGCAACATGGAAACGTCGAAGAGATCGGTGCTTGCGGCACGAGAATTGGTGCCGCCCCAAGCGATATGGTGATTGCGCCCCAGCCCCATGCAGGGCGAGCCCGGAATCATCATGCCGACCACATCGAAACTCGGAGATTTGAGCCCGGCGAGTACCCATAGGTTCGGCAGGATCAGGCTCAAATGCGGATCATTGGCGATCATCGCGGCACCACTCTCGGAACGGTGTGGTGCTATAGCAGCACTGTTGCTGCCGGCGCGTGCCGTCTCCAGGATCAACTCGTCAAAGGCTTTGGCGGCACCTTCCGCTTCGGCCGCCATGGCCTCGGGTTCCATGTTTCCGGCTTGACGCAATCGCAGCCAGCGCCGCTCGTAATCCGGGCGTAGCCGCTCTCTCAGTGCGCCCAGGAACACCACCCAATTAATGTCGGTTCCGGCCACCCGGCTCGCCCGTACGACATCGAAAAGCGTCCAAGGCTCGAACTTTATCCCCATCATCGCCAGCTCCGGTGGCGTATGCTCGGGATAAGACCTCTCGAAGTAGTGATTCACGCCGCGCAAATAGGCTTCGACAAGTCGCCGCGTTTCAGGCGGCCAAGCTTTAACACACTCTTCCGCGGCATGACCGAAATCGATGAGACGCAATGTTTTGTCGACCTCATTGAGCATCGGTCCACCGACTTCGCTCAACCGCCCTTGGGTGAGGCGTTGCATGACATAAAGCTGCGTCCCGCGGAGATGCGCCTGCACCAGGCCGATACCGACAGCTAGATCCTCATCGGTTTCGGCAAAAATGTAGGGCACCTGCCACTTATTCCACCGAATGCGCAGCGCCTTATCGATGGGAAGGTCCTTTCGAGGCAGTGCTTCGAGCCGCGTGTCGAGACTGATGGGCTTTGCAAAAAGGGCCTTGAAAAGGGCTCGGATCGTCATGCCTGGAAAAACGCTTAACTCGATGGAATGCAAGGAACAAACGCGCGGGCAGAGGTTAGACCTCGCAAACCCGTCAACCGATTGGCGTTTCTACCTGCCCACCGGACAAGCTCCATAGCCCAGGCTCAGTCATGGGGCTAGCCCCCGCCTGTGCCTTTCGAAAAAGCGCTATTGAGAAAGGTCCCGAGAATGGCATTGGAGCGCTCTCTGATGGTATCGTCCCGCTTGATCACATAACCCTCATCATCAACGCACATCGCCAGAATAAGTGTGCGATTCCACACAGCACTCATCGGCAAGCCGGTAAAATCATCATGGATGTCCAGATCTGGCTCGACGCGGAGATGACAGTCGGCGAGCCCGCGGGACAAACGCCGGCCGTTTGTCGACCAACCATCCCATTGATGAAAACCTTCGTCGAACACAACGGCCTCGACACGACCGCCTTGTGATCGCAACGCTTCCTCGGTTTCCCGGCAACGCTCGACATCAATAATCTCATCGAGCGCACCATAGAGCATCAGCAAAGGTGCTGGTGCAGGCTGAGGGTCCTCGAAGGTGACGATGCACGGCGCGTAGAACGAGACATGAGCGGCAAAACCCGCTTCGCCATTCGCGAAGGCATCACTGACGAGCTCGTGGGCGGCATAAGTCGCCGCCATGCCGCCATAGGAGAAGCCGATGAGCGCGATCCGCTCGCCATCAATCTCCGGCATCGCCGCCAAGAAGTCACGGCCGGCAAACGCGTCGGCCAAGAACATGGTCTCGGTGATGTTGAGCAGACGATCCGTGAAGCCGGAGGCGAGATCTCGCCGCGCCGCGAACACATCGATCACCAGGGCTGCGACACCCATTGCTGCGAACTGGCGCCCATAGGTGAGCTCTCGTGGCTGCATCACGCCACCCGCGCCATGCAGCATCACGACAGCGGGTGCCGGCACTCCGGTGGGATCGGGCGTTGGCATGAAGAGATAGCCCACCGCTTCCGTTACCTCGTCGTCATCTTCGATATCGTTCAGGGCAAACGGGCTCTTGCTCGGAAACCGCACGGGTTCCGGCTCGAATTCGGCAAGCTCCGACCCGTTCGGCCAAGGATTGGCAAGGTCGTAGCCTCGTGCCGATCCGCTCGCGAACACCATCAAGCCGATGATCAGGTTCGAGATCCAGATTGAGATCAGCGGCGAGAGGCGATAGTTCATGGGTCCCTCATACAATGTGGTTGTCAAGGATCGGCGTGGTGCCGACATATTGCTGGAATTGTCTATGAACACCCTTTGGCGCGATGCCGTGCGGCATGTGATGGGATCGACACTCGTCGTCCTGCCTTGGCGCTATCGCAAACCTGCCGATCGCTGGCTCCGAGGGCACGAGGAAGCCCATAAACTCAAGCAAGCCGATGCCGTCTTGATGTCGTGGGGCAAAAGCGGCCGCACTTGGTTTCGCGTGATGCTGTCTCGCTACTTCCAAAAACGCTACGGCATCGCTGACGGTCGGATGCTCGAATTCGATAATCTCCATCGAATCAATAGTGCAATTCCTCGGCTTTTCTTCACGCACGGCAATTATCTTCGAAACTACACGGGCAACTGGCAGGACAAACGGGAGTTCTATGACAAGCGGATTATCATGTTGGTCCGCGATCCAAGAGACATCGCCGTATCACAATATCATCAGTGGAAGCACCGCATGAAGCCGGTCAAGAAGGTGCTGAATGACTATCCGGCTGAGGGCAAGGACGTCTCGCTCTACCAGTTCATGCAAGACGAGAATGTCGGCCTGCCTGCGATTATCGCGTTTCTGTCGATCTGGGAACAGGAGCTTCCCAAGACCAAAGATTCGATCGTCATCACATATGAAGATATGCGCCAGGAACCGGGCACGGCACTCAAACGAGCTCTCGAGTTTCTCGGCCATTCTCCGACAGCCGACGAAATCCAGGACGCCGTTGATTACGCCGCCTATGACAACATGAAGAAGCTCGAAGAAAAGAAGGTCTATTGGCTAAGCGGTGCGCGGCTTCGCCCCGGCAAAGGCGGCAATCCCGACGGCTACAAGGTCCGGCGTGCCAAAGTCGGCGGCTATCGCGAGGATTTCACGACAGACCAACTCGCCGTCATCGACGGGATGATCAAAGACGTCCCAACACCGCTTTTCGGCTATGGCAGCACCACAACGACTCTAAGAGACGCGGTCTGATAAAGGCATTTTTGCCAGTGTGACTGAGCTCAAGGTCAGCAAAAAACGGCAGGCCGTCAGATACGACCTGCCGCGCATCCAATTGGTGGCAATCAACTATCGGTTAGAGACGGCTGCCGACGGCTGTTTGCCGTGAGACCGTCGGTGCTACGGCGTATACGGAAAAGCGGATTTGTGAACATTGATCACGAGGTTGCCCTCGTCGTCGCGAAAATAGCCGAAAGTATATTCGACTTTCGCCTCTTCGCCGGTATTGCCGTCGGTGAAGTAGTAATTGCCCATAGCAACTGCCGAATCGCTGTCAATCACTGTGCCGGCATTCTCGAAACGAACCGCCGTCCAGGGTTGCAGCGCGAAACCTGTGTCCTCATCAATGACACCGCCGACAAAGTACGAAATGGCATCTTCCTCGGTGAGACGGAACTGATGCTCGGCCGCTTTGGTCGGCTTGAACAAAACGGTGCCCTCATCATAGCCATAGAGCGTGTCAACATGCTCTTCAGCCAAGGTCCGATAATCGCCGCCTTTGGAATAAGCCTCGCCAATGACGACAATGCCATCGCCCCATTTCTGCTGGGCTGCGGTGACCTCATCCTCAGTGATGGCTTGCCCAAAGGCTGTGCCAGTCATCAGTGCCGTGGCACCAATCATGAAAGTCAAGAATCTCTTCTCCATTGCTGCGTTTCCTCGTCCTGCCATATGGTTGGATGCGATATTCCCGTACCGCGCTCAAGCCGGTGGTGGAATAGCTGTGTACGGTCATGAGAGACCGGTTTCGGCTCAACAGCGCTCAGGCAGCAAATAAGGCCCCAAAGCCGTTCGACAATGGCGACAAGAAGCGACCGCCACCGATGACTATACGGTCTTCAAAGCGGCTTCGGGCGTTGTCCAAGATGCATCGACAATCGTTGACCCCGGTTCCGCCTACGGGATCAAGGACGACGTCACTGTTGAGAACGCGATTATCGTCGTCAGATCGACTTTGGCAGGCACTAGTGTCGCGACTGCAGCACGCCACTGAACGAGACTGCTAGCTTGTCCGTGAATGACGGCAGAGAAATTTCCTGGGCACGATCGACAATCCGGATCGCGAGTTCTTCCAGGCGGCCGCGCACTGCCACGGTCTCCCGCCGTCCGAAATCAGCAGTGAGCCCCGCCTGTTCGATCACCAACTCCGAAACAACCAGTTCAGCACCATAGTCTTTGGTGAGCGCTTCGAGCCGGCTTGCCACGTTCACCATGTCGCCAATGGCCGTCAGTCCCGAAGCGCCGCCATATCCCATCTCACCGACGATCGCGTTGCCGACATGCAGGCCGATACCAATTCGGAGAGGCCGTTTCAGATCACCCTTGAGATCATTATTGAGCCGGTCGAGAGCAACTGACATATCGTGTGCTGCCTGCATCGCCTGGCGTGACACTTCTTGCCCGGTGACCTCAAGTCCAAACAGAGCCATGATCCCGTCACCAATGAATTTGTCGACGCGACCGCCCGCGTTTTCAATGGCTCCACCCATTGACTTAAAGTATCGGTTGAGAATGTAGACGACATCATAAGGCAGCCGCCCCTCGGACATCCGCGTAAAGCCGCGAATATCGGCGAACAGGACGACGATCTCGCGTTCGCGGCCCTGCCCCGGATCGAGCTTACGCATCGCCGCTGATGACCCCACATCAGCGGGCATCAAGGGCTCGACCAAAATGGGATGCTCGGGCCGTGTCTGGCAGGCTAGTCTCACTTGATCGTTGGCACCCACCCGCCTCAGGACTTTTTGCTCCTGCTCCCCAGCAGGCGGTAATGCTTCCAGGCCCTGAACGACACGAACACGGCACGTCGAGCACCGTCCACGGCCACCGCAGACCGACGCATGCGGTATACTCGCCATGCGGCTGACCTCCAGTATCGTCGACCCCTTCGGTGCGCGCACAAATCCGCCGCCTACATAACCGACGCGGACCGAATTGCGACGCTCGCGAATGAGATATCGGAGGAACCGGGCGACAACGATCGCCGCGACAATGCCTAGAAAACTCCAGACGATGATGCTTTCGATAAGATAGACGATTCCGAACTCGGAAAACGCAGGCCAGTTCTGCGCAGCCTTGAGAGCTTCAAATGCAGCAGGATCGGCCTCAATAAGGCGCCGTTGCATACGGCCCGCACCAACAACGCCCAAGAGCGACAAGGTTGGCAGAAGGACAGCAAAGCCCAGGAGAATAGGGGCAATGCGCCTATACCAGGCGCGCAGCCGCAACCAGTAGTGGATCCCGATGCAACCATGGATCCAGACGATCACGAGCAAGATGCTCTGTTGGAGAAACGAGCCGGGCCAAATGAGAAAAAGCTCGATGTCGTATCCCATTTGCAGTTCGGGAAACATCTGCCGGACACCCCGCGTGCCGACATAGTGAAGCGCCAGCAAGCCGGGGATCATCAGACCAAATGCGAGCTGCGCCCACTGCCAGCGCGGCAATTCCATGGTGCGCCGCGACCAGAGCGAGTAGAGCGTCAGCGACATGTGCAGCAAGAGTGCCGCCAGTATCAGGTAGCCGCCCACCATGGTGTGCCAAATACCAAACACCTGAGAAGCCGCCGCGAGTGCGTCGAGCGAGATCAGCCCAAACGCGTGATTGCTATAGTGGGAGATCACATAGGCCATCAGGATCACGCCCGAGGTGAGCCTCAGGCCGCGTCCCGAAATCTTGAGTGGCATGATCCTGTTTGGAGCTTGTCTCAGCTCATGCCGAGCAGTCGACGCACCGGTTTGGTGAGATCGCGAAGACCGCGATTGAGCCTTCTGCCATGCTCCCAGCTCATCTGGAGCATGCGCCGCTCACCCTCGAAGGGCTTGTGGCCGTGAAAAGAGTTGTCGGCGCGCTTGAACGCCAAAAGCGTGCCTGCGGCCGGCACCACCTCGGCTGCGTAGTCCTCGAGATCGGTCGCAGAATTCACCATCCGCAAGCGCCCCTCGTCATGCGGCCACTCTTCGTTGAAGTAGAGCAGCATGGTGACGACCTTCGAATGATGATCGGTGTGGATGCGCCCGTCGCTCTTCTCGCAATGTGTCCGCACCGTGATGGTCCGGTCGAGACTGTCGAGCTCCGTGCCGAACTTGGCACCCATGCGTTGGGCAAAGTCCGAGCTGCGCAAGGCATCGAGTAGGCTCGCAAAGGCCGGCCCGCTGGTGAATTTATCAGGCCCATAATTGCCAGGTCCAGGTAGTGCCGGATAATCCTGATTGAGCGCACTGAGTGCTCCAGGCTTGATAAAGTTCGGCACGATGATGAATTGAAACGGCTCTTTCGTGACCGCTGTCGCATCAAGGCGCTGATAATCGAAGAGATCCTCATCCGACCAGGTCTCGAACTCGGGTTTTGGTTGCGCGAGCGCCATTGTCTTCTCCTCTACGCGGTCTCAACCGCCATCATTTGGGCAATTCTGCGTGCAGCCAGACGCGCACCATCCTCTACGGCTGTCTCAGGTTCCAAAAAGGGCCCGTCGAACGATGATGCGATGCCGCGCTCGATCAACGAACGATGAAACGCTTCGAAGTCCCGTGTGTGATCGAGAATATTGAGTGCGTAAAGCAACCGTGCAAGGCGTTTGCGCCAAACGGCATGAGGATGGTTGTGAAGATCATGCGCATAAACTCGAACAGCCGCAGCGCGGCGGACCTGATCAATACGAGCGAGGCCCGATAGCGGTAGCGAGAAAATTTTGAGCGGCTTCTTGAGGCGAGCTATTTCGACCATCATCGAAATGCTATCCCCGGTGACGACAAATCCATCAGCCAGGCCAAGCAGGCCTTTGTAGGGATTGTCGCCCGCGCGATCCCAGGCAGCAAGCTTGCCGCCCTCGGGCATTGATCTCTCCAAGAGCTCATTGAGCCGTGCGGGTGTGCGCCTACTCGTCACGAAATAGGGCGTGCCGCCCTCATCCCTCACCGATCGGCCGAGTGCGAGCAGCCTCTCCTCGACGTTTCGATTATAGACGTAGGGTCCGGTCGGCCCACCGATCAAAATGGCGATGAGCGGCTTCGACAACCTGGCCAAGCAATCGCGCCAAGTAACTGCCTCCTTGGCGATTTCCGCTTCATCGACGCGCATCAAGGGCATCGGAATCATGCAGATTTTGTCGAGCGGCGGCATCTGCGATTCGCCGGTTGCAATGACGAGATCGAACTGCCGCATCAGCCCGGAAGGCTTGCCGAATAAAGCAATCTTTGTACGGCCCTGCGCTTGTTTCTTGATCCACGCAGCCACCATCGAAGGACGCCTGCCGACCGTGATGATCAAATCGGGCCACGGCGGTCCAAAATTGTCTGATGTCTCTTGATCGAGGTGATCGAGGGTGGCGTGTACACGCGGCTTCTTGACGTCGAAAGGCTTGAGCCAACGAAGATTGATGCGGCGCACCGGCCAGCCCAAGGCTGCAACAATCGCTTCGACCTGACCGTTATCGCCCCGCTTGTCGCCCAAAAGCACCCATGTCCGGGGCGCGCTTCCGTCCACGGCCGTCGATCAGGCCGCGACAGCCTGGATGGGAGTATAACCCAAGGTCGGCGAAAGCCGCTCGTTCACCAGCGCTTCAAGCTGCACAACCTGCTCGGGCGTGAAATAGTCCCGGTAGCCGTTGATCTTGCCACGGCGGACTTTGGCGCTGTTGGGATCACCGGGATTGCGGCGTACCATGCCGCCCTGCTTGAAATGCCCTTGGCTCTCCAAAGCCTTGAGATTGTCATAGGCGCCGAATTCGACGGCCCCCTTGATCTCATCCTCGCTGAAGGGATCGCCCATATGCTCGCCGAGTTGCTTTAGAAAGGTCCCGGGATCGGTGCGCAAAGCCTCATAGGACATAAGCTTGCCCTTAGGCAGGGCTTGGATATTGCGCTCCCAATCATTCATGTAATCGATCAGTGACAGAAGCCCGATATCGCTGTGGCGAACGAAATCCCACATGGTTACGGCGTTGCGGTCGATTGGATGCTCGATCCAATGATTGATCAGCTCTTGCTTTTGTTTGGATTGCCGTTTGGTGAACTGAAAGAACCAGGAAACCGCCACATCAAGAGGATTCCGGGCGAGAAAAATTGCAGGTTTGTGGCGCAAGGAGTTGTCAGCCGCACCAAGGGCGAGCTTTTTGCCAACCTCGCCCTCATAGGAGTAATGCCCATTGGTGGCAGCGATCCGCGGGATCGCGGGATTGCGGCGATGCATTTCATCGGAATGGGCAATCAGATTGTCGGGCAGGCCATGGCGGATGCCGTAAAGCCGGGATACCATCACGCGTAGCCAGGTATTGCCCGATTTCGGGTGGCCAATGATCAAGAGCTGGCTACTTTCGGCCTTCTCTAGCTCAAGCTTTGCGAGCATTGAACGGCGGCTCTTGACGCGGAGTTCCGTCGGCAAGAGGGCCGTTGGGATCAGCACCGACCATTTCTTGGTCGAATCGCTCAAGGCCACCATGAATGTTGAATTCCCTGTCAGGCCGCGAGTGGCGGCGTGCGCTCCAAAACCTCGAACGCATCATGGCGGACGTGATTGCGCTCCATCTCCTGGCGGAGTTGCGCCTCGCTGATGATGCCGTTCTCGATGCATTCGCGAAGCAGGCCGAAAAAGAACAGCTCTTGATTGGGATCCCAGTGCGGCTTGTAGGTCCCTAGCATGCCATAACGGCCAAACACGGTTTCGCGCAGCCGCCGGTACCACATAACGGGATTGAGCGGACTGTTCTTGCCGGCGGGCGTGAAATCGACCGGAAGGCCTGTCTTCCAGGGCTGATGCCAGCGCTTGGTGTTGTGCAAGAGCTTGGTGCGCGGGCCGAGATTGTCGAAATCGTTCCATTCGGGCTCGAACAGACCGATCGTCTCGGGATCTTCGAGACCCAGCGAAATCCACGTCATATAGTCGAGTTCACCTTCGAACATCGTGTTGAATTGCTGTTCGCAACGCCAATGGCGAAGCTTGTCGCAATCCATCAGCATGACCGCGCTGGAAAGCTTCTTGTGACCCTCGCGGCCGCGCACCATGAGCGCTTTACCTTCCATGTCGCGGCTCAAGAGTTCGAAAACATCCCCGACCGCAAAGACATCGGGATCGATGACGATGGAACGGCCCTGATAGCCCATCAACTCGGGCGGGGCGAAGCGCAGCGGGGTGAAGGACTGCAGATCCGCATTCAGCCATTCGCGGCGCAAACCGCCTCGCAAATAGGTCTTCCCTTCCTTTGCTGCAAAGAACGGGAAGTCTTCGATGCTGATGATACGAACATCGAAGGCATCGTGATTGCGGGTATTGCGCTCGATCGAGTATTTTGAGACGAGGGCTCCGATCATTTGTCGGTTGTTGGTATGAATGAATACGGTGTCTTTCACCGGCCGCACCATCTGAGAGAAACTGACGACATCATGGGTTCAAGGATCGTTACGCACATTAGATGTTGAATAAGAATTCACCATGTCGCGCGCAAGACCGCATACCTTGGTTTTATTCCAATGACGCGAAACTGCCACGGCCGCTCCAATTTCTAGCTAGGCTCGAGTGCGGGGCTTTTTGTGGCGTGAGCCGGTTTAGCATAGTCATAGACCGGATCGAGATCGCCTGCGACGCGCGCATCAACGGCTTCCACATCGGCCTCGGCAAACTGGGCGCGCCACCCTCCGACCTCGCCCTTGCGGGTCTTGAAGGAGTTCTTGTCGTCCTTGTCCTTAGGCTTGAGCCTGCCGCCGCCAAACCAAGAGGATGCCGCCTTTTCCTCCAGC
>CAYPOV010000049.1:0-18493 GCA_964412385.1 uncultured Geminicoccaceae bacterium | reverse complement strand
GGCGCAGCTCGGTCAGGCTTTGATGATCGCTTCCATCCTCATTGGCCGCGATCCCGTCGAGCGGGCCGACATTTGGGAAGACATGAAACGGGCGCTACGTCAGGCAGGATTCTTGGGTGTCGGCGCACTTGACATAGGCTTGTGGGATCTCGCCGGCAAGAGTGCGGGCCTGCCAGTCATCGACATGCTCGGTCGCTATCGGACGCAGCTTCCGACCTATGCCAGCACGCTCCACGGTAGCGAGGAAGGAACGCTTACGAGCAAGCAAGCCTTCGGCGAATTCGCCCAGCATTGCAAGGCTCTGGGGTATCCTGCCTTCAAGATCCATGGCTGGACCGATGGCGACACCGCACGCGAGATCGCCAATATCGAACATGTGCGTACCGTTGTCGGCGACGACATGGAGTTGATGATCGATCCGGCCTCCGTTCTGGTGACGTTTGCAGACGCGCTCAAGGTCGGGCGTGCCTGTGATCAGGCGGGCTTCTTCTGGTACGAGGATCCGATGCGCGACTGCGGGGTGTCGGCCCATCTGGCACTCAAACTGCGCGAGAGTCTGAAGACACCGCTTTTGCTCATGGAACATGTCCGCGGGGTCGAGCCCAAGGCCGACTGGATCGCAGCCCGAGCCACCGATTTCGTGCGCGCCGATCCCGATCTCGATCTCGGCATCACCGGCACCATGAAGATCGCCCACATCGCCGAAGGCTTCGGCCTCGACTGTGAGGTCCATGCTTGCGGGCCGGCACACCGCCATTGCATGGGGGCGATGCGCAATTCCAACTATTACGAGCTTGCGCTTGTGGCCCCCGGCGCTCCCAATCCCGTGCCGCCGATCTACACCTGCGGCTACAGCGAACAGCTCGAAGATGTCGGCGTGGGCGGCTGCTTTCCGGTGCCGACCGAACGCCCGGGCCTCGGCGTCAGCTATGACTGGGAGTTTATCGAGCGCAATACGACACGGGTGCACAGTTTCGGCAACGACTAGTCGATGGCGACCTGCAGATCCCTGAGTGCCAGGCTGTCGATTTCCGCAGCAACGGCGCCCACCGCAATGAACTGACGAATGCCGTCATTGAGCGATCCCTGAAGCTCAGCAAGATGGCTGTCATCGCCAAGGCGGTGGCCATTCTTTGCCGATAGACGCTCGATCAGCGTGATGGTGGACGCCCCGAGTTCAATCCGGTCGCGATAGCTGTTGGCGCGCAGCAACCGGGCCCGTTCCCAAAACTCCTTAAGAAGTCCGCGCATATCCTGACCGGCAACGCGCATACCAATAAAGTTGAACGACTTGTCGCTACCGGCATCACAGGCGAGAACCCGAAGCGGCTGGTCCGGCAATCCTCGAATACGGCAGCACGCCCGATAAATGGTTCCGACTGACATCAAGAAATCGACGAGGCGCTGCGTACTCGAGATCTGGCTATTGGGCTCGGGAAGGCGTACCGGCCACGTCTCATACTCGCCAAGGGGCCGCTCGAACTCCAGATGGTCGTCGCGCTGTTCCAGGATCTCCACGACATAAGGCAGAACCTGACGTGCGAAATCAGTCGAACGAGTAGCGTCGAATATCTCGATGCTTGCATCCCCGGTAATCGTGGTCGCGATGAATTCGGGTTCCACCAGCCTATCGAGCTTGAGTTTCTGCTCGAGCTTCTTGGCGGCCGTGCCGAACTCGACGCGCTTGAGTTGGTAGTTTTGAAAACACTGAATGAGCTTGGCCGAGGACAATTTTTCGCTTCCGCGGCCCCGCAATGAAAGGCGCAACGCGGTAATGATCTGAGAATGATCGAGTGCCTCGAGCAGTTCCTGGGCGCATTCGATCAGTTCTTCGCGGAGCATGGCCGCAACATTGCCTCCGGTGACTTATGCCCGTATATGGCCGGTGCGCCAATCTGCTCAACTCTTAATAGTGCAATCTGAAATAACTGAGGCGATTGACCGTTACTCGACTTATCAATGACTTAATGATCATTCACGAAATGTATAACAAAGTGCGGCGTCAGCGCGCGGCGTCAACACAAAGGCCGGGCAATCAAGCGACAGGGCCCGCGATCAAGGCGCGGGCCCGCAATTGGAGACAAAATGATGGAGGCTATGGATTTAGGCTTTGGCCTCGCGCCAGTTCACGGCCCAGGCCGCCACCACGGCAAACAGCACATGGCCGACAAGCGCCACCCAGGTAATACCGGTAAAGTTCAAAAAGGCGGGATTCCCTGCAACCCAATGCGCCATGACATAGAGCGCAAAGACCCAGAGTCCCACGCCGTAGAGCACTGACGAAACCAGCCAGCCGAGTTGGGGCAGAACGCGCTCCTGAAGCGGCTGCCAAATGAACATCCAGCCAGCAGGATAGGCGACAAGGCCTGCCACATAATGAAGAAGATGGCCGCCCGGGCGGAATGGCTCGCCAAACAACACCCCCCAGATCTGTGTCGCAAGCGGAACCGGCGCCAGATTGGCAAAGCCCAGCATCGGCGAAATCGCCTGGCCGAACAAATCAAAGGCCGCGGTCGCCAGAGCCCCGGCAACCAGCATCGTCTGCAATGTCGAAACATTGATGCCGGGAACCTGAATGCTCTGGATTGTCGTCGTCTGCGTCGTCATCGGATCAAACTCCTTGGTTTCCGTTCGACGCAAGGTCTAGGCATCAAGCCCGATCGTGTTTGTAACAGTCATCACCTCTCACGAGAGTGTTAAATCCGGTGATCAAATCGCTTTCAGGCGGAAGGTTTGGCATTGCAGGGGGCTTTTTGCCCCTAGACCCCCCGGGACGTTGCTGAGGTGAGGGTTAGTAGGTTCGTGGGCGCATGGTCGAACGGCGGTGGCTAATCATATCCGACAAGGCAGTGTCATCGGCATCCAACCCATTGGGGTCAGTGGGAATCGATTGGCCACGCTGCAAATGGTTGGTCACTCACGTTAGGGTTAGATATATGTAAAATGAAATAATTTCTCGATAGAATTTAATAAAGATAAATATTTTGTGAATAGTATAGCATCATAGGCAAAATATGATAGTTGCCTTATATGATCCATTAATTCGAGCTCGACTGCGTTTATGTCAGGATTGCGCAATACGATGTATTTTTACAATAGTATTTTCCATGATTGATTAGCGGATAGGTTTGGAAATCGCTTCTGAATGTTCGATTCGATGAGTTCAGTGGATCCCTCCCTTCGCATGCGTCTTGCTGCGCATGAGCCGGTACTAGCCAATTCCTGTGTGTCTCTGCATCATCGCGCTGCCGGCGGACCTCGCCGGCGTCATGGGGCCGTCCTCATGGGGTGATGATCTGAGCCGAGGGATGGCTGATGACGCGCGCGATTTTCTTGTTGAGTTTGGCTGCTTTCATGTCGGCCATGGGCATGCGGATTTGTGATGCGTTGCTGCCGGCGATCTCATTGAGCTTCGATGTGACGGTGAGCATGGCGGCGTTGACGATTACGGCGTTTGCGTTCGCCTATGGATTGATGCAATTGGCCTATGGGCCGATCGGGGCACGGATCGGGCCTTATCACACGGTGGGTTATGCAGCCGTGGCGTCATCGCTCTTGTGCTTGTTTTGCGGCTTGGCGCCGGGGTTTTCTGGGTTGGTGCTGGCACGTATGCTTGCCGGCATGGCCTCGGCTGCGATTATCCCGATGTCGATGGCCTATATCGGTGGCGTAGTGGCCTATGAGGACCGCCAGTCGACATTGGCCAAATTCATGACCGGTCAGATCATCGGGATGACTTCGGGCCAGGCACTTTCCGGGATTTTCGCCGAGTTCTTCAGCTGGCGGTCGGTCTTTTTCGTACTGGCGGCGGGTTTTCTCCTGGTTGCCGCAGCGCTGTTGCTCGAGGCACGCAAATTGCCGAAGGACGCGATTTCGCGGCCGGGCAATCCCCTCGTGCAATATAGGAAGGTGCTCGAGGTGCCCTGGGCGCGGGTCGTGCTTTTGGCGGTGTTTGTGGAATCGCTCTTCATGTTTGGGGCGTTTCCCTTCATGAGTGCCCATCTCACCAAGAATTACGGCTTTTCTTACCTGCAGATCGGCATCATGATGGGCACGATCGGGCTTGGTGGGCTGATTTACGCGCTTGGTGTGAAATGGTGGTTGCGGCTTTTGGGGGGCGAGAAGGGGCTGGTCGTGGCAGGCAGTGCGGTGTTGGCCCTTGGCTATTTGGTTGCAGCCACGAGCCCTGAATGGTGGATTGTGACAGCAGCCATCATTCTTCTGGGGCTCGGCTTTTATCTGTTGCATGCGACCTTGCAGACCAATGCCACGCAGATGGCTCCGTTTGATCGAAGTGCAGCAATCGCTCTTTTCGCCTTTTGTCTCTTCATGGGTCAGGCGGTGGGGGCGACCTTCTTCGGCTGGCTCGGTGAAGCAGCGAACTATCCTCTGGTGTTTGCCCTTGCGGCTCTGGGCATCCTTGGGGTTGGGGCTGGTTTTCGTCTTTGCTTGATGAAGAAATCAGAGCTCGAGATGGCGTGAGCGGTCGAAACGGCACCTCTTCGGACGTCATTGGATTGGCAGCGCGATGGTGCGCTGCACTCGTGCAGTATGCGACATGAGAGGAGCGAACGATGACTTACATCATGTTTATTTATGAGGGTGAGAACGGGTTCGACCGGCGTACCGATCCTGCGCGCAAGGAGGCCTATTGGGGTTCCTGGGGGGCTTATCACAAGGCCTTGCAGGAAGCCGGTGTGATCTCCGGCGGTGCTGTTCTTCAGCACGGCAATACCGCGACAACGCTCAGGATCGAGAACGGCGAGCGCAAGGTGCAAGATGGGCCTTTCGTCGATGCCAAAGAGCAACTCGGCGGGTTCATGGTTTTCGACGTGCCGGATCTCGATTCAGCGCTCGAATGGGCGTCACGCTGCCCGGCAGCCGAGTATGGTGCCGTCGAACTGCGCCCGAAATATGAGATGAGCTGAGCCGGTGGCGATGAGACGCCCCGAGGTTGACGCCGCAGCAGAAGATGTCGCGCGCGCGTCATTCGGCCGTCTCGTCGCCTATCTCACAGCGCGCACACGCAATATCGCAGCCGCCGAAGATGCCTTGAGCGACGCGTTTCGTGCGGCACTCGAGACCTGGCCCGAGCGGGGTATTCCGGAAAAGCCCGAAGCCTGGCTGATGCGCGCCGCCCGCAATGTCGTCCTGGATCACCAACGGCATGAAAAAGTGGTCGATGGTGCAGCCGATACGCTGGCATTGATGACCGAGGAGCTTTCCGAAACACGGGCCGATTTTCCGGACGAGCGCTTGAAGCTCTTGTTCGTCTGCGCCCATCCAGCGATCGACGAAGCGGTGCGCACCCCCTTGATGCTGCAAATCGTCATGGGCTTGGATGCAGCACGGATCGCCTCGGCATTCTTGACCGCACCCGCAACCATGGGCCAGCGGCTGGTGCGGGCGAAAACCAAGATCAAGATTGCCGGCATCGCTTTCGAGATTCCCGAACGCGAGAATCTTTCAGAGCGGCTCGAGGCCGTGCTCGATGCCATTTATGCCGCATTCGGCATAGGATGGGATGATGCCGCAGGCGCCGATCCCAAGCGGAGAGGGCTCAGTGCCGAAGCCATTTGGCTTGCCCGCCTGGTGGTCACGTTGCTGCCCGATGCACAAGAAGCGAAAGGGCTCTTGAGCCTGATGCTTTACAGCGAGGCTCGGCGCGGGGCACGACGCGATCGCCAGGGGGCTTATGTGCCTTTGTCGGAACAGGATGTCGGACTTTGGGATCGAGCACTGATCAGGGAGGCCGAGAGGCATCTCCATGCGGCCCTGGATGCCACGGGTCCTGGGCGATATTGCATGGAGGCGGCGATCCAATCCGCCCATGTGGTGCGGCTGATCGATAATCGCGACAATTGGCGTGAGATTGCAGCGCTCTACGACAAGCTCATCGATTTTGCGCCGACCATGGGAGCCCTTGTCAGCCGTGCTGCTGCACTTAGCGAGGCGTTCGGTCCGCGAGCCGGCCTCGATGCGCTTGCTGAACTTCCCAAGGATCGAACCCGAAATTACCAGCCATACTGGGCGGTTCGGGCGGCCATTTTGGCGAGAACCGCTGCAATCGATGCTGCAGCGGAGGCCTATACGATGTCGATCGGCCTGACGGAAGATGTTGCGGTTCGGCGTTATCTCTTGACCAGGAAGGCGCAATTGTCCGAATCCTTCTGAGCACGCGATTGCAACAGACGGAGGGATTGACATTGGCCGACTACGATCTTGTCCTCAAGGGCGGAAGGATCCTCGATCCTTCGCAAGACCTCGATCAGGTGGGCGATGTCGCGTTTCGTGACGGCAAGGTCGCGGAGATCGGCGCGTCGCTCGAGGCGAACTCGGCAACCGTGATCGATGTGTCGGGCAAGCTCGTCACACCCGGCCTGGTCGATCTGCACACCCATGTCTATTGGCGCGGCACCTCCATCGGCGTCGATGCCGAGCGTGTCGCAAGGCGTAGCGGGACCACCACATTTGTCGATGTCGGCACGGCCGGGCCCGGCAATTTTGCGGGCTTCAAGCACCACATCATCGATCCATCCGATGTTCGTATCGTGGCGCTCTTGAATGTTTCGTTCCCGGGTATTTACGCCTTTTCGGACACGGTGATGGTCGGCGAGACGCAAGACATCCGCTTGTTGGACCCGCGCGTCTGTGTGCGTGTGGCACGCGAGTATCCGGATGACATCCTCGGCATCAAGGTACGCATCGGACAGAAGACCAGCGGTGCCAATGGCTTAGGGCCGCTTCATATCGCCATGGAAGTGGCCGAGGAGCTGGGCCTGCCGCTCATGACCCATGTCGATTTCCCGCCACCTTCTTTGGCCGAAGTGCTCGCGATCCTGCGGCCTGGCGACATTCTCACCCACTGTTTTCGACCCTTCCCGAATGCACCTGTGGGCCGCGACGGCAAAGTTCGTGACATTTGGCTCGAGGCCCGCGAGCGCGGCATCATTTTCGATATCGGCCATGGCTCGGGATCATTCGGTTTCGGCAGCGCTCAAGCCATGATGGAGCAGAATATCTGGCCCGATACCATCAGCTCCGATGTCCATTGCCTCAATATCGATGACGGGCCCGCCTATGATCTTTTGCACACCATGTCGAAATTTTTATGTTTAAGCATGCCCTTGGACGAAGTTATTCGGCGAAGCACGACGACAGCGGCTCTGGCCGTCAATCGCCCCGATTTGGGCACGTTCAAGCCAGGCTCGGCGGGCGATGCCAGCGTGCTCGAGATTGCCGAGGGGGAGTTTGTCTATGAGGACGTCATGGGCGAGACACTCAAGGGCACCCAACGCTTCGATTGTCTCAAGGTGATTGTGGCCGGCAAGCTCTGGCATGAAGCTTGAATGTGACGGCAAGCCCGCGATCGCCATATTGAGGTAACAATTACTGCAGTTGCATTGGACACCAGACGAAGTTTGCGCTAGTTCACCCACAGATCGTGATGCAATGAAGATTTTCGGATAGTCGCATGTACGCACGAACAGCGCCATTTCAGACACATCAGAGACCGCTCTGGTACTGGCCGTTTTTCATCGCGACGGAAGTCTTCTCGTTCGAGTTCTTCTTCCTCGTGTTTCTGTTTGTCGGCACCTTCAAGCCGTTCGATCCTTTCCCGGTCGATGCCACGGTGCGCTTCTTTTTCATCAGCGTTATGTTCGGAATTCCGGCGATCCTACGCCAAGGCATCTATCTGCCGGGCCTCACGGCTCTGGGATCGCTGTGGCTGGTTCAACTTTATGCGGTCATTGCCTGGAGCTGGAGTGCCGAGCCTGGGCCTGCTTACCGCCAGCTCATTGAGATCATGGTTCTCAATTCCTGGACCGTGATCGCAGGTGCGATGATCATTGCACCGAATCCCGAGCGCGTACGTCGGATCATTCGCCTTCTGATTTTTGCTGGTGTGTTAATCGCGTTTCTTGGCCTCTATTATTATTTCGTAGAGGACAGGCCTGTTCTCTTCCAATTCTCATACAAGCACTGGGCCAAGGTGGCTGCCGTTGGCTTCATTTTAACTTTTCTCTATTGCTTGCATTCGCGACCTCTATCACCGCGACAACTAATTTTTGGCGGGTTGGCCGTCTTGTGCTTTGCTTACGTGTTCTTCTCGAGAGGGCGTATGGCATTCCTCGCGTCTGCCATGGTTTGTCTCCTACCGATCCTCATCGCGTCGACAAGAGCAGGCCACCGAGGCTTTCATCTATCCTGGCCGCAGCTGATCGGACTACTGGGCGTCCTCGCAGGCGTGGGCACGATTTCGTTCATGCTCATGTCGGGCGAAGCGATGCCAACCGTCGCTCGCATCCTCGATGCATTGTCCACCGGAAGCGATACCGACAGTCTTCATGTGAGCCGAGTGATCTATTTTGGGGCGGCCATCGATTTCTGGTTCCAGGAGCCGATCTTCGGCATTGGCTTCGGTTCTTATTCCATGCTGCATACCGGCATTCCTGGATATGGCGCCTATGCTCATAATTTGTTCTTGTCGATCCTGTCGGAGCTCGGCTTGATCGGCGTTTGCCTGTTTGCGGTGTTTTTATGGAGTGTTTTCCGGCACGTTACCTATCAGAGGTTGAGCGAACACCCGGTCATGTTGGGATTTTTCATGCTCGCAATGTTCGGACTCCTCTTGACCGCGACGGACGGCCATCTGGACCAGATTCGCGAACAGCTGTTTTATCTCTCATTATTGTGCGTGCGCTTGCCGAAAAGGCAGGAAAGCCATGACGAAGACGAGTATTGGGACGAGGACGAGACTGATCCGGCAATCGAGCAGACGGGTCACGCAGCACCACTTTACCGGCGTTGACCAGAGCGTTGCCAAGCTCTTGTGCTTGGATTGTCGTTATGAGGCGCTAAAGAGCCTGTCGATCGAAAGGTGATGGCTTGTGCGGTAGGTCATATGCGCGCCGATAGAAATCCTGTTCATTGCCGCAAGTTCGTTGGGCTGCACCGCACGGAGCGCAAGTCCATGTTCAAAATATTGCCATCGAACGCGAAAGATTGAGCAGTGTCGTCCCTGTCTGAGATTGTCACGCATGAAGTCGTTGATGAAGGTGTCACGCCACCGATAGCTGTCGATCTCGATGGGACTCTTGCCAAGATCGACACCTTACACGAAGGCTTGATTGCCTGCATCAAGCACCATCCATTCGAGTTGCATCGACTGTTGGCGGCGATTCCGCAAGGCAAAGCTGCTTTCAAGCGCAAGGTTGCCGAAGCCACCGATTTCGATGCCTCGGTCCTTCCCTATAACCAAGATCTCCTGGATTATCTCCGGCGTGAGAAGGCGAAGGGACGGATGATCGGTCTCTTCACGGCGGCAGATCAGTCGATTGCCGAGGCCGTAGCGGATCATCTCGGCATCTTTTCCGTTGTTCGTGGCTCCGATGGAACAGTCAATTTAAGCGGCGAGAACAAGCTTCAAGCCATTCGCGACGAATTCGGCGAGGACTTTGCTTATGCGGGCGATGGAGCGGTCGACAAGCCACTGTTTCAGGCCGCCAGATCTGCCATCCTGGTTGGCAAGACTGAAGAACTGCGCCGGTACGTTTCCAGCGACACCTCTATTGAGGCGAGTTTCCCCAGCGTCTCCAAGGGCGCAAAACACTGGCTGAAGGCTATTCGACTTGAGCATTGGAGCAAGAATACACTTGTCTTCGTGGCTCCGATCATGGCGCTCGAATTCGTAAGCGGAGCGATACTCTTCGACCTTGCGGCTCTTTTCCTAGCAATGGGTCTCATTGCCTCGGCGACCTACATCATTAATGATCTTTTCGATTTGAGTGCGGATCGCCAGCATCCTCAAAAGCGGCATCGAGCCTTTGCCTCGGGGCTTATTCCGGCAAAGTCGGCAGTACTGGCGGCCGGGCTGATGATGGCCGTCGGTCTATCGCTTCTTGCCTTGGTTCCCGGGATCGCCGCACTGTCAATCTTCGGCTATTTGGGGATCACGCTCTGCTACAGCTTTGCGCTAAAGCGGCAGCCGGTCGTCGATGTCTTTATCCTGGCCGGTCTTTTTACGATACGTGTCTTTGCCGGCAGCGCGGTGATGCCGACCCCGATATCACCTTGGCTCTTGACGTTTTCGATGCTGTTCTTTTTGGGCTTGGCGCTGGTAAAGCGCTATGCAGAGCTGGAGCGAAATGTACGCTCAGGCAATACGCTGATCGCCTCCAGAGGATATACCGAGCGGGATTTGCCGCTCATTCTGTCTGCTGGTGTCGCCTCCGGTTTTAGTGCTATCATCATTATGACAATTTATCTGATCGCCGAACAGTATCCGAGTGACGTCTACAACAGTCCTGGCGTTCTCTGGGCACTCATGCCGATTATTCTCATTTGGACGCTTCGTGTTTGGCATTTGGCCGTGCATGGCAAAATGAACGAGGATCCTGTTCTGTTTGCGCTCAAGGATGGGTTCTCAAGACTGGTGGGCATTCTCGCATTCACCGTGCTTATTCTTGCTTGGGCCTGATGCGTCAACGCAACGCCGAGTATCAATCATGGGGTCGTGGTGTCCGAGGGACGTCCACGCAAACCGCCTACCTCCCTGTGTCGGCTAGCGAAGCCAGCGAGATCTACCAATCGGCGAACCATTCCATGGTTCCTGTGGGTGCCGGCCGCTCGTATGGCGATGTCGCCTTCAATAGCGAGGGTGCCGTTATTGATTGCAACCATCTCGATCGCTTTATCGAACTCGATCCGGTGACCGGCAGGCTCACGGCGGAATGCGGTGTGCGCCTTTCGGATATTCTCCGGGTCATCGGCAAACCGGACGATCTAGGCCGCGCCTGGTTCATACCTGTCAGTCCTGGCACGCGTTTCATCTCGCTTGGCGGTGCCATCGCCAATGATGTTCATGGCAAGAATCATCACCTCTTTGGAACATTCGGAAAGCAGATTCGCTCGTTTGATCTGGCAAAAAGCGACGGATCTGTGCTGCGCTGCTCGGCCGAGGAGAATGCGGAGCTTTATGCCGCAACAATTGCGGGGCTTGGCCTGACGGGCGTTATTCTGAGAGCGACGTTGCAGCTTCGCCCGGTTATGGGAACCGGACTTGAGATCGAGGAGATTCGGTTCGATCGTTTGGACGATTTTTTCGCACTATCAGAGGAGTCTGATCAGGACTGGGAATACACCTCGTCCTGGATCGATTGCCTAGCATCAGGCGAGAATTTGGGGCGTGGTGTGTTCAACCGGGCGAGACATGCGGAGGGGTTTTGGGTCGAGCCCCCGCCTGCGGCACCCAAGCTCGGTATTCCGCTCGATCCGCCACTCTCCTTGGTTGGCGGTTGGCCGCTCAAGGCATTCAACGCGGTCTATTGGCGGAAGCTCGGCGTCAAGCGAACGCGAAAACACTTTCAGGGGCATTATGCGTCAATTTTCTACCCGCTTGATGCTATTGGTGCTTGGAACCGTCTTTATGGACCGAAGGGTCTTTTGCAGTTCCAATGTGCGGTTCCTCATAGCGGGGCCCGAACGGCCGTGAAAGACATGCTCGATGTTGTCAGCAAGGCTGGCGAAGGGTCGATGTTAGCGGTTCTCAAGAAATTCGGAGATGTCCCATCTCCCGGCATGCTCTCATTCCCGATGCCCGGAACCACGCTGGCTCTCGATTTCCCGAACAGAGGTCAACGGTCGGAGACCCTGTTGGCATCCCTTGAAAAGATTACCCTTGCGGCTGGCGGACGCATTTACCCGGCCAAGGATAGCCTCATGAGTGGCGAGGCCTTCGCGCGCGGCTATCCGGCTTTGCCGGCATTTCGGGCGCATATCGATCGCCGTGCCTCCTCCTCTTTTGCGCGGCGTGTTGGACTGATTGCCGGAAACGGAGCCGATTGTTGAGCGAAGACAGAAAGACGCCGCGAATCGCCATTTTTGGCGCGACATCGGATATCGCCGTAGCCTTTGCACGTGATTACGCAGCCAAGAGTGCACGCTTTGCACTCATTGCCCGCAACCAGGAACAACTCGATTCGTTGGCGAATGACCTGCGGGTGAGGGGGGCGGGCGATGTTGCCATGATCAATGCTGACTGCAGTGATCCGGTTTCGGGGGTAAAGGCAGCGAACCACGCGTGGTCGACGCTGGACGTCATGGACATCGCCATTCTCGCCTATGGGCTGTTGCCGGATCAATCGGCGGCTCAGACCGATCCCGAGGCGGCCGAGGTGGCGCTGCGCGTGAACTTCACGAGCCAAGTTCCGATTTGCGAGGCGGTGGTTGCCAAGATGGAGGATCGCGGCTCGGGCTCGCTTGTCGTGATTACCTCAGTCGCCGGCGATCGCGGTCGCCAAAGCAACTACATCTACGGTTCGGCCAAAGGCGGCATGCAGGTCTATCTGGACGGCCTGCGGCACCGTCTCGCCAAGACCGCTGTTCAGGTGTTGGATATCCGCCCGGGCTTTGTGAGCACCAAGATGACCAGCCATCTGGCAGGCAAGGGGCCTCTTTGGGCGAGCCCTGAGACGGTTGCTGCCGATATGGCCAAGGCGATCGAGACGAAGCGCGCGATTGTCTACACGCCTTGGTTTTGGCGCTGGATCATGTTCATCGTCCGCCAGGTGCCGCGGCCGATTTTTCATCGAACGAAGTTCTAGCGATGAGTGGCGGCAAGGTCGTCATCACCGGCGCTGCGGGTTTGGTCGGACAGAACCTGATTGCGCATCTGCGCGATCAGGGTGTCGAGGACTTGGTGGCAATCGACAAGCATCAGGCCAATTTGCGTATTCTTCGCGAGCTGCATCCCGAGTTGACCGTCATCGATGCCGATCTCGCCGAACCTGGCTCTTGGGAGAGCTCGGTGGATGATGCCGACACGCTGATCATCGGCCATGCCCAAATCGGTGGGCTGCGCGAGGAGGAATTCTCACGTAACAATGTCACGGCCACCGAGCGTTTGCTCGAGCGCGCCACGCGCAAACCCGACCGCTACCTCATCCATATGAGTTCGTCCGTCGTCAACTCGCAGGCTGTGGATTGGTACACGGAAAGCAAGAAGGCTCAGGAAAAGCTGGTCCATGAGACCGGCAACCCCTTGATCGTGCTGCGCCCGACCTTGATGTTCGGTTGGTTCGATCGCAAGCATTTGGGATGGCTGTCGCGCTTCATGAAGCGTGCGCCTTTCTTCCCCATTCCGGGTCATGGGCGCTATCTTCGCCAGCCGCTCTATGCCGGCGATTTTTGCGCGATCATCGCTGCCTGCCTCAAGCACCGGCGTGAGGGAGAGGCGCACAACATTTCCGGTCTCGAGAAGATCGACTATATCGATTTGATCCGTTTGGTGCGCGATGCCAGCGGTGCTAAGACCCCGATTGTGCGCGTGCCTTACCACGCTTTCGGCCTGGCGCTTCGCGGCTATGCCCTGTTCGACAAGGATCCGCCCTTCACGGTGAAGCAGCTCGAAGCCTTGGTGACGCCGGACCTGTTCGAGGTCATTGACTGGCCTTCGATTTTCGGCATAAAGGCGACACCGCTCAAAGAGGCGATGCGCCAGACCTTTGGTGATCGTCGTTATTCGTCGATTGCCTTGGAGTTTTGAGCATGAGCCGTGTGATCGTCATCGGTGCGGGGGCGATGGGGTTGGCTGCAGCCTATCGAGCCCTCAAGCTCGGCCATGAGGTTCGGTTGGTCGAAGCCGCACCTGAAGCGGGCGGCATGGCGGCTCATTTTGACTTGGCTGGGCTGTCTATCGAGCGCTTTTACCACTTTGTCTGCAAGGCGGATCAGCCCACATTCGATCTCTTGGATGAGCTCGGACTTGGCGACACAATGCGCTGGGTATCGACGTCGATGGGATACTTTACGAAGGGCAAGCTTCACGACTGGGGCGATCCGGTCTCGCTTCTGCGGTTTCCGCATCTCAATCCTGTCCAGAAGTTCCGCTATGCGCTCTTGGCGTTCGTCTCGACGCGCCGCAAGGACTGGCCCTCGCTCGAGAACCGTTCGGCCAAGGATTGGATTCGTTCCTGGTGCGGTGACGAGGTCTACCAAAAGCTCTGGCATCCTCTATTCTATTTGAAATTCTACCAGTATGCCGAGAATATTTCGGCGGCCTGGATCTGGACCAGGATCAAGCGGGTCGGCACTTCGAGGCGCTCGATGATGCAGGAGGAACTCGGCTATATCGAAGGAGGCTCGCAGACCCTGGTCGATGCCTTGGTGGACAAGATCAACACTCAGGGAGGGATCCTAGCACTCGGCGATCCGGCCAAGCGTGTGGTTATCGAGGACAATAAGGTCAAAGGCCTCGAAACCCAGTCGGGATTTTATCAAAGCGATGCGGTGATTTCCACGGTGCCGACGCCGTTCGTGCCGCAACTAGTGCCCGATTTGCCTCGAGATTGGCGCGAGACGTTCGAAAAAATCCTCAATATCGGTGTGATCTGTGTGGTGTTTCGTTTGAAAAGGCGTGTCACCCGGCATTTTTGGGTGAATGTCTTCGATGATAGGATGCCCATCCCAGGTATCATCGAATTCTCGAATCTTCGTCCGGTGGCGAATGGCGAGACGGTAGTTTACGTTCCCTACTACATGCCGCCGGACAATCCGCTTTGGGGCGAGAGCGACGAGGAAATGGTGAGCCGGTCACTGGCATGTCTTTCCTTGCTCAATCCCGAGATCACCGAGAACGATGTCGTTGCCAGTTATGTCGGGCGGCTGCGTCATGCCCAGCCGGTGTGTCCTCCCGGCTTTGCCAAGGTCATTCCGCCGGTGCAGACACCGATTGCGGGCCTGCAGATCGCCGACACCTGCTACTATTATCCGGAAGATCGGGGCATTGCCGAAAGTGTCCGCCTAGGTCAGGAGATGGCTCATGCGATTTGAGCTTCTCCAACGGGTGGAGGCGTTGCGCTTCGTCCGTTTCCTGATGACCGGCGGCTTTGCCGCATTTGTGAATATTGCGGCGCGCTGGGCCCTTAATCCGCTCCTGGGTTATGAGGTGGCTGTTGCTGTTGCCTATCTTTTCGGTATGACGACCGCCTTCATCCTCGCCCGGACCATGGTCTTCGATCAGGGCGAAAAACACGCAGGCGAGCAGTATGTCAGGTTCGCGTTGGTGAACGCCCTGGCCTTTGCGCAAGTCTGGCTCGTGAGTGTCGGATTGGCCCGGCTGATCTTTCCGGCGATTGGTTTCACCTGGCATGCCGAGCTTATCGCGCATATCATCGGTGTCATGAGCCCAATTCCGACAAGCTATATCGGCCACAAGAAGTTTTCGTTTCGTTGACTATCCCAATTCCTGCGTTTTGCCCATACAACATTCTTAGAGTGGAAGATGGTCTCATTTTTCGACGAGCCTAAAGCCGCCTCTCCGTTTGTTGGGAGCATGTCGAGCCGCGGCTTCATCACCCTGTTCTTGATGGTTGTTGCTTTGGGTTTGTTGTGTCGGCTCACGGTTATTGCCATCTTCGGCAATATTGACCCGGACGACAACAAGCTTTGGGAATATGCCGAGATCGCGCGCAATTATGTCGAGCTTGGCCGAATGGCACGCATTATTGAGTTCGACGATGGCGAACGGCTTGTTTATGCCTCAGGCTACATGCCGCCGGCCCATACATTTCTATGGATCGCCCTGTTCTCACTCTTTGGTGTCACCTCGACGGCTGTGCTCGGGATGTTGGTCTTGAATTTGGTCTTCTCGATGGGGATCGTCGTCATGACCGGGCTGATCGCGCAGCGGATTTTTGCCAATCGCCTTGTCACATTTTTGGCAACTGCGATTATCGCCGGCTATCCGACTTTTGTTTTCTCGGTCATCACCTATCACGCCCTGCAAATCTACATCTTTCTGCTGTTGGCCGGTATGTGGCTGATGCTCGATCTGATCGAGCGGCCCCGGTTGTCCACGACGGCGATCCTCGGCATCGTCGGCGGGGCTGCCACCTTGTGGCGCGTCGAATACATGATGCTGTTTGCCGCTCTCATGATCTTCGCCTTTTGGCGCCATCGCGATTTCAAGATCTTTGCCGTCAGTGTGGTTTGCGCAGCACTGGTGATCATCCCTTGGACGATGCGCAATTATGTCGTGCATGAACGCTTCATTCCGATCGCCAATTCAACAGGCTACAATGTCTGGAAGGGCTTCAATCCCTATTCGAAGGGCTCAGGCAATGAAGTCGAAGCGTCGGGCAGACGGGATCAGGTCGAAGCTCGCCTGACGGAAAATTTGCCCCGCGATGATCACTACGAATCGCACGTGCAAGATGTCTTTATGGCGGAAGCAATGAACTTCATCCGCGAAGATCCCGTGCGGGCCTTCGTTGAGCTGCCGGTGCGAAAAGTCCTCTTGTTCTGGACCTTCGACGTTTATGACAAGCTCACAACGCGAGCGGTCTATCTTATTGCTTTCATTCCTACATTTATTTTCACGATATTAGGGATCATCATGGTTGCCCGTCGGCCGCCCATCCCCGACGGTGTATGGGCGATGTTCGCCGTGTTCATTGCGCAAACCATCGTTACCATGGCCTATGCCGTGCACGCGCGCTACCGCATGAATGTCGAGCCGTTTCTGTTCATCTTGGCGGCCTATGCAGCGGCGGATCTGATCGATCGCTGGCTCACGCGCAATCGGCAAACCAAGACTAGCTAGAACGCGACGTCAGTTCATTGCCAGCTTGCGATCGAGATGATCGGCGAGACGCAGCGAGAGCTGGACGATGCTATAGGTAGGGTTGGCATAGCCCGTTGTCGGGAAGACGCTCGAGCCCGCAATATAGAGGTTGTCGGTGCCGTGAACGCGGTTGTTGCGATCAACCACACCGTCTTTCGGGTCATCGGCCATCCGCGTCGTTCCCATATGGTGATGGCCGCCTACATGGGCTTCGAGCGTTGTCGGGAATTGCGGCGGCTCCTGAGCCAGCCAATCCGGCATGCGCGCGCGTCCGATATCTTGCTCGGCCATGAATTCGCCGAGCGCCATCACCGCTTGGCGCATGCTGTGGAAATCGAGATCGGTAAGGCGCCAGTCCAAGACGGGACGGCGCTTGCCGAAACGGTCCACCTCCTCGCCCAACAGGAGCCGGCTGTCAGGATTGGGAACCTGTTCGGTCACTTGCGTGATACCGCCGACGCCGGGCAGGCCCTCTTCCGATTCAAACTCCTGATAGCAGGATATTCGCTGACCCAACATTTGCAGGACTTCGAGCGTATAGTCGGAAACACAGGCGAGACGCTTGAGCCTGTAGACCAGCTGCGATCGATTGGTGATGTCTTCGATGAAGTACCGGCCCACGGTCAAATTGAAGTTGGTCGTGGTATGCTCTGCCTGCCATTCGGGCGAGGGGATCCAGTACGTCGGGCCCGGCTGGTTGGGTGTTTCCGGACGAACGACGTAGGTTCCGCTGGCGAAATGCGGATGCTCTAGGAAGAAGCGCCCGACGAGATCGTTCTGATTGCCGATGCCGGTCGGCATTTGAGCGTTGGCGTTGAGCAGGAAGCGAGGGTTTTCGAGCCCTCCCATCGAGATCACATAGCTTTTTGCTTGAACACTAAATGCCTCGGGATTGTCGTAGGACGCACAGGTCACGTTCGTAACCGTGTTCAAGGCGTCATTAAGCGAGGCGTCGATGACATTGCAGTTGTAAAGACACGTCACTCTTTCGTTCTGCGCAATCGCCTCGCGGTAGACTTCACCGAAGCGCACCGGATTATCGCGAAACGTGATGGTGTGGAATGATGGAAAGTCGAGACCGAAGAGCTTGGCGTGGTTGCCGTGTCCGGTACCTTCGTGAAGCGCGAACCACTCATTGGTCCGTTCGGCATAGGGATCGAGATCGGCCTTGGCGATCGGCCATCCAGAATAAGGAATGTAGTCGCGTTTCTTGAAGTCGAGTTCGTCGAGCTGTCTCAGCCAACCACCCCAGTGATTGGACGAGCCGCCGAAATAACGCATCCTGGTGATATCGAGATCGAAATAGTCAAGGCCGATGTTGGCACCTTGATAGATTGTCTGGGACTCATCGGTGTAGTCGAGGTCACCGCCTTCGAGCAGGGCAACAGTCAAGCCCTTTTCAGCGAGGGTGAGCGCTAGCGTGATACCCGCGGGACCGGCACCACAGACGCAAACATCAAAGGGTTCCGCGACACTGGCGCGGACATCGTTGTTCTCTGCGTCACCGATCATTTGAGACCCATTCTCTTCAAATCGCTGGAACGCAATATCCATCCGTCAACAATGACGATCTCACGCGTGGGTCGGGGTCTCGAATGGCCGACACGCGGCAAGCACAACATGGCAAGCAGACTTGCCGCAAAGGATCGGCGGGATAGGCGAAGAATTCTCGTCATCGGTACCCTTTGACTGTCTCAACGACCGAAATGAGAGCGCTTTCCGTCGAACATCAAACGCTAACTTCTAAAGTGATTGATGGTGTCAGTTTTGCCAGAAGTGACACGCGAATTTTTCCAAGCGCCGTGCGAAAGTTTAGTAAGCGCCTTTTTTGACGACGACGGCGAGGAAGGTTTTGGCGAGGATGACGAT
>CAYPOV010000048.1:0-18784 GCA_964412385.1 uncultured Geminicoccaceae bacterium | reverse complement strand
TCGAGATGACCGCCTACGAGGATTTCGTGACGGAAAAGATCAAAGAGGGTAGGCGAATCTTCGGGATCTATCCGGCTACGCCAGAGAGCCGAGAGGAATTCGTAACCTGGCGAAGGGCCAATGATCGCTGATTATTGTGCCTGAAGTTGGCGATCGAGTTCCGTCTCCAGGGCCTCGATCTGTTCTTCATAGTCCCTGAGCGCTTCGCGTTGGCTCGCACTAAGTTCCTCAGGATCGCTGAGACCCAGGAACGCCTTGGAGAGTTCGAGATCCGATCGGCTCTGCTGAATTCTTCCACCATCAAGTGCGGCAGAGGCTCGGTTGACAAGAGTGGCAATGCGATCGACGTCGCGCTGCATGCTCGGCAGTGGTGCCGACTCGCGGTCGAGTGATGACGGCAAGCTGGTATCAATCTCGGACCGCTCGGGCTGAAGAGCATCCAGGCGTTCAGACTGTAGGCCGCTTTCGACGGAGTTGTCGATGGCGCGGATCTCGCGGTTTTGGAGCCGGGACCGCGCGTCGAAATTCACGCCGCCTTGATTGCGGATGATGTCGCGACGAACCGTTCCGCTGCGCCGAGCCGCCCCTGCGGGATCTGCAAGCTGCTGCCGGTTGATGCTGTTGATCTGCCGTTGCGCCTGCGCCTCGCGCGCGCGCGCGCCTGCGGAACTCTGGGCGAACGCGTCTTGGTAGACTAACAGCGTCACCACAAATGCGCACACGGAACAACGTATCATGCTCATGAGCCTGACCTGTGCAGTCCTACCCGCAAGTCAATGGCGAAGCGGTCTAGATCGCGGCTTTTGTCTTGGTCTCTCCGGTCGGTTATGGGGTCTGACAACTGGCTCGACGGTGATCGCAAGTGGCGTTCTATCTCGCTCGACTTCGGTGCCGGCCGTATCGCAGCGCGGCCTGAGTGCACCACAATCCCAGCGATATCCTTCGTTTGCACCGGTCATCGTTCCGCTGCGCTCCAAGTCACACTGGCATTGTTTATTGGCAATGCAGGCAATTATGCCATTGCTTTGGGCATCGCAAATCGGCGTCGATAAGGGTTGGTCTGCTATGGCTTGATCCTGAATGAGCCATAAAGCGAGCATCAACAACGCACTAAAGTGCAACCAAGTGTGGGTTCGGAGCATACGCCGTGATAACATCCTCGTGGCTTGCCATAATTAGATTAAGCAGCAGTTAAGAAGCCGCGTCACCAAGGATGGAGACCACACCTTGAACAAAGTCTCGCTTCGCGCAGGAATGATCGTCGCTGCCCTTACATTGGGCTCCGATTTTGCCGGGGCCGACGTTCCGGATTGTGCCGTTAACGCTGCAATCTCGTTTCCTGCTTTGGGCGAAAACCCCAATGTTCGAGTTTGGCAGGGAGACAGTCTCGAGGAAGGGCTCAAGCTGATCGGATGTGAGGGTTGGACGCCGAGCGACGTCAATCTTGTGGCCGCGGTCGCCGCACGAATCTCCGGCGATCAGACGCTCGACGACATTATCGGTCGTATCGGCAATCTCGAAGCCTATCAATCAATCCAATTCTGGTCGTTTGATCGTCAACAATGGGAGCCGATGTTCGACAAGGCGTTTGCCCTGAGAGGTCCCGATCCGGAAGAACAGCGCGAGCGGTTTTCTCCAGAAGCCATGAAAACGGGCGCTGTGCTCTATGCCTTTCTCGATGAGAGTGACCGGGTAAGTGGCATGGTCCAGGAATTCACCGTGCTTGAGCGCACGGACGAACGTTTCATTGTCCAGAGCAAGAACGCCACGGCCGGCAAAACGTGGGTAGTCACCGTAATCGAACCTGATGGCACAGGTGGTTTCGTCACCATCACAATGGGCGACGACGGGAACTGGGATTACTACGCAATTACGCGTGTGAAATACGCCGGAAGCAGTTTTTTCGACATTCCGGACAAAGCTCTGGCCAATCGTGTGACGGCTCTTTATCGCTATGCTGCCGGCATACCGACCGACAAAGAGCCGCCAACAGCGCCTTGAAGTCTAACCGGCCTCCTGGATGAAGGCCTGGCGATAGCGCGTCATAATCATGTCGCGCTCTTCACCGACCCGCTTCGCCCCACGTGGGATAGACCAAATCGGTTTTGGCCAAGCGTCGTCGTCGTCAAAGCGCGCGATGATGTGGACGTGAAGCTGACGAACCTGATTGCCGAGCGTTGCGATATTGAGTTTGTGCGGTTCCTCGAGCTTCTGCAGTAGCTTGCTCGCAGCCATGATCTCGCCTGTCAGCAGCGACCAGTCTTCGGCTGAAAGATCGGTGATCTCGGCTACAAGAGGGCGTTTCGGGACGAGCATCAGCCATGGAAAATTGATGTCGTTGACAAGGCGGACTTGGCATAACTCCCAATCGGCTAATTGGTCGCTGTCGTCCTCGAGGTTGGCATCAAGCTCGAACTTAAGATCATCCGACATTTCGCTCACTCCATGGGGCTTCGCCGAACAATGGCATCCTCCCGCAAGGGTAAATCCGGCAACAAGTCAACACCAAGGCCGGGGCCATCGGGAAGTGCTAGGTAGCCGTGCTCGAAGGGTGGCAGTGTGGTCACTATCTCCCGATAATACCCCCAATAGTAGGCGCGCACCATTTCCTGAAGGATCGTATTGGGTTGGCTGATCGCGAGATGGAGATTGGCCACAAATTGAACCGGCCCAACACAATCATGGGGTGCGATCGCTCGGTCATAGGCGCGCGCGAGTGCCGCAACATCCAAACCGTCGCTGATCCCCCCGGTCCAGCCAAGATCAAAGTGAGCATAGTCGATTAGTTGTTGGGCAAAGGCATCCTTGTACCAAAAGGAGCTGCCATGATTCTCGCTGCCGGCCACCGGCAAATCAACGCGCTCGCGATAGCGCGCGAGATCCTCGAGCCGATGCATTTCAATCGGATCTTCGGACCACAAGAGTCCCAAGGGCTCGAGCGCCTTGCCAATCTTCACAGCCGCGGGCAAACGCCAAAGCCCATGAAACTCTAGCATGATATCCATCTCGTCGCCGCACGCGACGCGGATAGCCTCGACGGTGCGCATGGCAGCTTTGAGGTCGTGCATCGGAATATGATTGCCGCCTGTGTCCTTGGCTGCTGAGTCGAACGGCCAAACTTTCATAGCGGTGAAGCCCATCTCTTTGAGGCTCATGGCCAATTCGCCCGGTCGCACCACTTGAGCTTCGAGATCCTCATAGGGTCTCTTGGGATTGTCAGTCGTTGCGGATTGGCCAGGGCGAACATAATCGCTCTGCCAGTCGGCTTTGACCGCCGTGTTGTAGCCGTAGCCCGCACAGGTGTTGTAGGATCGCACCTTGTCCCGAGCGATCCCGCCAAGAAGATGTGCGATGGGCACGTTCAGGGATCTGCCAAGAATATCCCAAAGTGCAACGTCTACCGCAGAATTGCCGCGAAGCTCCACCGAACGTGAAGGCGTTCCCATGAAGCGGTTGCCGATCACCCTATTGATCGATTCTTTGTGCGTATTGATCCTCCTGGGATCGCGGCCGAGCAAATAGGGAGCCAGCGTCTCATGGATGTAGGCCGTGGTTGCTTCGCTGTTGCGAAATGCCTCGCCCAATCCCGTCAGACCCTGATCCGTTTCGATCCGAAGCCATGAAAGGTTCGGCAGACTGGTTAGTCTGATCGTTTCGATCGCCGTGATCTTCATCTCTTATCCCGTCGGACCAAGCCGTGTTTATCCTGCCTCACTGCTCAATGCGCCAATGACTGCATGCACGCACGCATGTAGCCGAGGGCAAAAGCCATTCCGGCATGCCAAGGCGCGCCACAAGTGAGAGCTGGCGTGTGATCGGGTACTAACACGCCGTCATAACCTGTCTCGTGAAGCAGCCGCATCATGGCGACCATGTCGATGTCGCCCTCGTCAACGAAGACTTCCCGGTAGTCGGGCACCTTTCCCTTCACATTGCGGAAATGGATGTAACCGACTTTGCCCGCACCAACGAATTTCCGCGTGGTCTCAAAGACATCGCCCTCAGTCATTTCCTGGATGGAACCGAGGCACAGCTCGATCTGGTTTTTGGGGCTGGCGTTGAGGGTCATGAGCCGGTCATATTTGGCTGGCTGGTTGATCCCCCGTGCCGTCCGTCTCAATGTTTCAACGGGCGGATCGTCGGGATGACAGGCGAGTGCTACGCCGGCTTCTTCCGCAACAGGTAGAAGCTCATCGAGAAAGAATGTGAGACGCTCCCATAATTCATCGCTCGATACAGGCGCGACTGTTCCCTCTGCATTGGTGACGTAGATATAGTTCAAGACCATGCACGAAGGTATCGGCGAATCGAGATCCACCTTGCCGGGCATCATGCCTACGGACATGGCACCACCTCTTGCATAGGGTCCTCGCGCCCAACCCCAGACACCGGCGAGAGAAAAATTATAGCCGAGGACTGGAATTCCTGCCTTACCGATGCGTTTCAACAGGATCTTGAGGTCTTCAATTTGCTCGCGCTTGCGCGGGCCATCGAGGAGGACGTCATGCCAAAAGGCAGGATTGAGATTCTCGAGAGCGGCGATCTCGAGCTGATGAGCCCGTGCGAGAGATACGAGATTGTCAAGTGTCTCCTGGCTCCAAAGTTCCGCACCCTCGCAAACTCCCCAACCCTGGACGTCACCCGAGGAGATCTCCGGGTCCTTGCCGGCAAAATAGTCGGTCAGATGGGCAACGATATGCGTGCACCCGCACTGTCGCGCAAATGCCATGTTATCGTCGTCGAGGTTCCTCCCGTAGAGCCCTAAACCCAGCTTCATTATATCGTACCTTCAGGCGGCAGCGGGTTTTTGTTGATCCGTGATCAGCGCTGAACTGGCCGCCTGCTCCACCTTTTGACGCTGCTCTTCCGTCATGGTCGCGGCTTCAGGCACATGCACGGTAACGCGGCGATCGGCGAATCTGATATCGTTTTCGGCGAAGGCTCGCTGCACGGCAAGATAAGCTTCACGGCGAATAATGAACTGGCGGCCCGGTTTCGCCGTGAACTTGGCGCGAATGACGAGAGCGCTGTCATCGACCGTATAAACCCCTTGAGACTTGAACGGATCGAGGAAGTCGTCGGCGATCTCCGGATTGGACATCAGATCTTTGCCGATTTGTTTGAAGATCCGTTTCACCTTTTGAATATCAGTATCAAAAGGTACCCGGAACTCGAGCTTCATGATCACCCAGTCTCGGCTGAAGTTAGTGAGATGAGTGATCTCGCCGAAAGGAATCGTGTTAAGCGGTCCGCGGTGATGGCGCAGCCGCAATGAGCGGACGGAAATCTTCTCGACGGTGCCTTTAACGCTGCCGACATCGATGTATTCACCGACGCGAAAAGCGTCATCCATGAGAAAGAAGAATCCCGAAACGATATCGCGCACCAGCGTCTGGGCGCCAAAGCCAATCGCTAGGCCGACCACACCTGCACCTGCGAGAAGCGGGCCGATGTTCACGCCGAGTGCCGAAAGCATGAGCATGATGGCCATCACGGCGATGGTCGCCTGGATGGTTCGCTTGATCAGTGGAAGGATCGTTGCGAGTCTGGTTGCTCCCTGCCCACCGCCCTCACCGCCCCGCTCTTCCGCTTCGACAGGACCTGCTTCCAAATTGATCTTCCGATCAATGACAATGCGGGTAACCTCCCAAAGAATGTAGGCAATGAGTGCCGTCAACGCGATGTCGATCAACGCATCGGCAAGCCTTGCGCCAGCGCTCTCTTCCGCGATCGTGAAGAGATCGATACCCCAAATTTCGGCTACGAAGACTAGGGAGGCTGCAAGCAGCGCAATTCTCGACGCACGAAGAATGACGCTGCGTATTTGACCGCCTTCGCCTTCACGATCGAGCCTCTTAGCCATGCGCTCAAGTCCCACATCGATATGGGGAACCAGTAGGACCGTTAGAAACGTCCCGAAGGCGGCCAATAGCGAGATCTGATGTCCCAGCAAAGCGAGGACATTGAAGACGAACAATAAGGCTGAGTATCCCAATAAGATGTTGGGCCAAACCTTTGCGAGGTGGTTGCGGGCGATATTGCTGCCATCATCGGCAAGGTCGGTTGCAAGCGATGATTTGGCTCGCAACAGGCCGACGAAGATCGCGATGAAGATCGCCATACTTGCGAGCCGCAACACGAGGTAATGCACGTCAGGCTGATCACCGAGTACGAAATAGGCGGCACAGATCGAGTTGGTGATTGTTGTCACCGCAGCGACGATCATACCGTGCCTGTAGAGGATCCTGGCGTCATGGTCGTCGAAGTTGGCGATCCGATGATTGGCATGATCGGGTGAAAGCAAGACTCTCAGGATGATGCCGACCAGACGAGTGACGATGACGGCACCAAAAAACGTCATTATGACCACGCGTGTGGCCTCGTGCCCAGACCAGACGGCAAAGAAGACGGCGAGCCCGCCGATCGCAAACAGTATCAGCTCAACAAGGCGAAGTGCTGTCGCGAGTGCAATCTGACCCAGTCTGCCACCAAAGCTCTCGGCGCGCTGTTCGATCGCGGCGAAGGAATTTTGGGCGAGACGCTTGAAGACCTTTTCCAAGACGACACCGCCTCCGAGCATGGCAGCAAACCCGAGAGGCAGGAGAACCCAGAAAGTCCAATTTCTGCCATCTTGCAGCGAGGACATTGCCTTAGAGAAGGCACTTGGAACCTTCGGTATCGCGGCGAGAAGTTGCAAAGCCCGCTCACCAACCAACGCCAACTGGTCCTCGACATCATCAGCGAATCCCGCGATGTCGATCGTTGACTGCGCATCAACCGGCGTGGAACGGCTTTCCAGCTCGTTGATGAGAAGCTGGCGGACCTCTTTATCGCTCAATCGCGCAATCAATGCCTCCACGGCTGCCGGCGGGAGAGACCCCGAGCTATCGGCCAGTTGTGCCGCGATGTCCGCCTGTGAGCTTTCTGTTTGCGATGTTGCAACATCTGCTTGCAAAAAAACAAAGCAAGTGACGATTGGCACAAGGAGTTTTGCCACCAAGGACTGTGTCATTATCTTTCCGCAGACATTCATAGTTTGCTGCTACCTTATAGCCGCAATTGTCAAGGAAGCGAATGATGCGTCTCAAAGGTCAGACACCGACGTTACCGTGCCGGTGGGAAGAACTTAAAACAGCGGATTTTACCCGATTGGATTTCGATCGGACCGTGGTCTTGTTTCCGGTTGCTGCGATTGAGCAACATGGACCCCACCTGCCAGTCGCGACCGATCTCGTCATTAACGAGGGCATTGTTGACCGGGCCCTCTCCAAACTGGAAATCGATGCGCCTATTCTACGGCTGCCGACACAGGCGATTGGCAAGAGCGACGAACACAGCGCCTATCCAGGCACGCTCAGCATTTCCACTGAGCTCGTTTACGAGACTTGGCTTGAGATCGGTGAATCCGTGCGTCGCGCAGGCATACGCAAGATCGTTATCTTCAACAGTCATGGCGGCAACTCCCAACTCGCGCAGCTGGTCGCCCGCGATCTTAGAATTGATCAGCAGATGCTCGTTGCCGCCATTCACTGGTCGGATCTTGGATTGCCCCAAGGACTGATCGACGAACACGAGCGACGCCATGGCATCCATGGTGGTGACATCGAGACTTCCCTAATGATGGCGCTCTTGCCGGAATGGATAGACGGTGATCAGATCAAGGATTTCCCACTAGATTTTGGTGGCAAGACCGCAGTGACGGCATGGGCTAAACGACTCGGCTTCGATCGCTGGGGATGGCAGACCCACGATCTCAACGTGGAAGGCGCGCTCGGCAACGCGTCGCAAGCCACCGCCGATAAGGGTGAAGCGATCCTTGACCATCTATCGCGTGCCCTCGCGGAGTTGCTATTGGAGATCACCGACGTCCCGTTGCAGGTTCTCATGAACCAGCCACGGATCGAAGAACCGAGATGATGCGCGTTGCCCGATATGTCATGGGTTTGTCACTGATAACCGGCACCGCCTTGGCCTGTAACGCAGAGACGTCCTGCATGCTCGAGACGGGCGAATATCGGGTGTCGCTGCCATCGGGTTGGGACGGCGCGTCGCCTCTGCCGGCGGCAATTTACTTCCACGGTTGGCAATCGACCGCCGACGCTACTATGGCCAATGAAAAGCTCCGCGAGGCCTTCGACGACATCGGTGTCATGTTGATCGTGCCGCAGGGGGAGGAAAAGTCTTGGTCGCATGTAGGCTCGCCCACCCAGGCGCGCGACGAGATTGCGTTTGTCGATCAGCTATTGGCGGATGTGAGGTCAAGATGGCCGATCGACGAGTCTCGGTTCTGGGTAACCGGGTTCTCACAAGGTGGGTCGATGGCATGGGATGTCGCTTGCTATCGGGGCGATGAATTTGCGGCCTTCGCGCCTGTTTCAGGTGCCTTTTGGGAGGAGCTTCCCGAAACTTGTCCGGCCGGACCCGTGAATCTTCGCCATATCCATGGATTTGTGGATAACGTCGTGCCTCTCGAAGGCAGAGCGATCAGAACCTGGCAACAAGGAGACGTGTTTGAATCTTTCCAGATCATGCGGGAGGTCAATGGCTGTCGAACCAATCCGGCCGAATTCGACCTGAGCGATCAGAGGCGTTGCCGCATTTGGAATGGCTGTCAGTCCGACCGAGTTCTGGAACTGTGTCTGCACGATCGCGGTCATATGGCTCCTGAGGGCTGGGTCGCAGACAGTTGGAATTGGGTTCAGTCACTGGCCTCGGATAAACAGGGCTGAGACTTATTGCTCGACGTCGAGCATCATCCCTCTACAAACGCTACTACGACGTCGATTGCGTCTGCGGCGTTCGCAGATTGCAAACACAACGCGGTCGGGATGCCATCCGGATTGGCGAGTGTAGAAATTCCCGACCTGGTGTTCCTCATGCTGGCCGCGAATTTCGACAATGTCGCCGTTTGGCCGAAGAATCTCGATTGTCCCCGTGACGTTTAGTGACCGAACCATGCGATGCCTCGCGTGCTAGTAACGCTTCTGCCTGTGGTAAAGATTTCGTAAATATGCCGTACGACGTGATTTCTGGGCACACTTCCCAAGCGCTGACATACGCTGATGCAGGACGCAGATTAACCGCAACCATGTTGAGTACGAGATGACACGACGCTTATTCGGAACCGATGGCATTCGTGGTAAGGCCAATACCCATCCGATGACCGCAGAAGTGGCGCTAGCATTGGGCAAGGCTGCCGGTCATCGATTTCGCCGTGGCGCCCATCGCCATCGAGCCGTGATCGGCAAGGATACGCGGCTTTCGGGTTATATGTTGGAGCCGGCCATTGTTGCCGGCTTGGTCAGTGCTGGGGTCGATGTCGTCCTGGTGGGCCCCGTCCCGACACCCGGCGTCGCCTTTCTCACACGGACCCTGCGAGCCGATATCGGGCTCATGATTTCGGCCTCTCACAACCCCTATTACGACAATGGCATCAAGCTATTCGGGCCCGACGGTTTCAAACTCTCCGACGAAATCGAAGCCGAAATCGAACTGTTGATGGCTGAAAACGGCCGGCTGCAACTAGCCGCACCAGAACGACTTGGCCGCGCAACGCGGCTTGAAGATGCACGCGGCCGCTACAGCGAAAACCTCAAGAGCAGCTTTCCGAAGGGCCTGGAACTCGACGGCTTGCGCATTGTTGTCGATTGCGCCCATGGGGCGGCCTACGGGATTGCGCCCGATCTCTTATGGGAGTTGGGTGCTGAAGTTGTTCGCATCGGCACAGCACCCGACGGTTTTAACATCAATCAAGGCTGTGGCTCGACCCAACCCGAGGCGTTGAAGGCAAAGATCATCGAAACCCGCGCGGACCTGGGTATCGCCTTGGATGGAGACGCCGATCGGCTGGTGCTCTTAGATGATAAGGGTGATACCATCGATGGCGATCAGGTGTTGGCGATCATCGCCCGAGACTGGCTCAAAGACGCGCGGCTTAGGGGCGGTGTGGTGGCAACGCAAATGTCCAATCTCGGGCTCGAGACCTTCCTTGGCGGCATTGGCCTCACGCTGAAACGTACCAAAGTTGGTGATCGACATGTGGTCGAAGCGATGCGTGAACTCGATTGGAATCTGGGGGGCGAACAATCTGGGCACGTCGTGATGACCGACTATGCAACTACGGGTGACGGCATGCTTGCGGCATTGCAAGTGCTTGCTGTCATGAAACGCAGCGATCGCCCGCTGAGCGAGATCGGACGGCCCTTCCAGCCATTCCCACAACGCCTCAAGAACGTTCCGACACCGCGGCGGGTCGATCTCGAGGACAGTGATCTGCAGAACGTGTTCGACGCCAATCGTACCCGACTTGGCAGTAAAGGCCGCCTGTTAGTCAGAGCATCCGGCACCGAACCTCTGGTGCGTGTGATGGTTGAAGCCGAAGACGAGACCTTGCTCGGAGACGTGCTCGAGACGGTGAGCGACGCCGTGGCTGCTGTCGCTGCCAAAGTCGCGGCCTGAAGGCTCGATCGCAGCGTCTGATGTTACAGAATCTCTTGTCGGCGCTTCGTCAATTCGACGATCGGCGCATCCAAAAGCTACTGCTCTTGAGCATTGCTGTGGCGATTGGCGTGCTGATCGTTCTGACCATTGCGAGCCAGTGGTTGCTCGACACATTTGCCAACACGGGGTGGACGTGGCTGAACTGGATCGTTCAGATTGCCGGGCTCGGTGGCGCCGCTGTGCTCGCCTATCTCCTATTCCCCATTTTGATGTCCGCTGTGATCGGCCTTTTCCTCGATCAGGTCATCGACGCGGTCGAGGATCGTCACTATCCCGGTCTGATTGCGGTGCGCCAACAACCTGTAGGTGAGACGATTGCTGGCGCAATTCGATTTGCCGCAATCGCACTCGGTGCAAATGTTCTTGTTTTGCCCCTCTATTTGATTCCAGGTGCGAATATTCCCATTTTCCTGGCATTGAACGGTTATCTTCTAGGTCGTGAGTATTTTGAGCAGATAGCGGTTCGACGGATGCCGGCACGAGAGGCACGCAGCCTTCGTCGCCGGAATCAAAGGCGTTGCTGGCTCGCGGGTATTGTCTTGGCGGTCATGCTGCTCATCCCGTTCTTCAATCTCGTCGCTTCGATTGCGGGCATCGCATTCATGACTCTCAATATGCACAAATGGAAACTGTTCAATTCTGATGACATTCCGAGTGCGGCATAATGGCATAGTTGATGAGTTTTTGATGCTATTCATGGCTCTCGTTTCGAGTTAAACAATCTCTCCGAAAATACATTTTTGGTTGAATCGTTCAGCCATACTCAATGCCCGAACCAAAAAAGGATGAGAGCCATGTTTCGTCGCAAGGATTCCGAAAGCCCGCAGGCAAGTACGCTTTCCAAGGGCATGTCGTCCGAGGGATCGGGATCCGAAGTCAAATCTCAGCCAGAATTGCCACGACGCCAAGCCGAGATGCCGACGAATGCTTCAGCGGTGACAGCGGCGCACGAGCGCCAGCGTGCGGCAACGCCACCGGCAGCTTCGGCTTTGGCTCCGACTGATCAGAGTGACGCGAAACGACTGATCGTCGGCAATGGCATTAGCTTGAGCGGAGAAATCACTGCCTGTGACCGGCTCATCGTCGAAGGTCGTGTCCAGGTCACGCTCAATGATACCCGAGCTATTGAAATTACCGAGTCCGGAGAATTTACCAATGGCAAGGCAGAAGTTGAGGACGCCGAAATCAGCGGCATCTACGAGGGCGAACTGACGGTCCGAAAACGTCTCCTGATACGAGGCACGGGCAGGGTCAGAGGCACTGTCCGCTATGGTGAGCTTCAGATCGAGCGCGGTGGCATGCTGACAGGCGAGGTTTCCATGCTCGATGGCGAACCCTCCGCGAAATCCACGAGCTCGAAGTCGTCCTCGTCCGGGGGATCTCCGTCGATGGGCGGAAGCTCGAGTGCGGGGCTCTCCAATAAGGATTCAAGTGCTGCAGCAGCAGCGCCCTCGCGTGCCTAATTGTCGGTGACTTCGCCGGGAGCTTTCGGGAAGGCAATCGTTCTATCGTTTTGCCTTCTCGTTCTTGGCTGTACCGCTACCGATCTGGAAGAGCCCGAGGAGGTGCCTTATCAGACCAACTCTGCTCACGATCGTATTCAACCTTGGCCAATAATCACCTCTTCCGTCCATCTTACTGGCATGTCGCCGGGCGATCTCGAAGGGCTCTTTGGTCTACCGAGCTTCACGCGTATCGAGGAGCCGGCCCGTTATTGGCGATATAGCTATCGAGGCTGCGCGCTCGACTTGTTTCTTTATGGCGACAATAAAAGTGGCGATTTCGAGGTCGGCTATTTTCAGATCCGCGAGACCATGCATCAAGCGTCCTGGTCAGAGGGCGCTCGTCAGTGCCGTCGGCTGGAAACGTTGATCGGTCGTGAGAGCGAAGGGCCCTCGACCCTTTGACTTGTGGTGTCGCTAGCCTGATCAGTCCCGGGGTTTCCATCCCGTGAGATAAACTATGTCGAATGTGGCAATGATGCCGCCTTCGCCATTTCCGAATTGCTCCCGATAGATGTCGAGGGTTCGTGCAAAAACTTCGCGGGAAAGCGGCTCGCGCGGACGATCCACAAGGCAATTGGTTTCGCCTATCACCCTAAGGTCGCGAAACAAGCGGAAGGGATCCTGGTAACGGATGGTGACGCGGTCGATATCTGCCATGGGCATGTCAAAACGGGCCCGCTGTAGCAAGGCGGCTGCGTCCCTGATATCGACAAAGGGCGCAACCCGGGGACCTGCGCCGCCTTTGACCTCGATCTCTGCTTGCGTCAGTGCCCAACGAAGCTCTTGAAGCGTCTGTCCACCAGCAAGTGCTGCCAGAAAAAGCCCGTCGGACTTGAGTGCATAGCGTATCTGAGCGAGGCAGCCGGGAAGGTCATTGACCCAGTGGAGTGCAAAGGAACTCAAGATCGCATCGAAGCTTTTGGCACCAAAGGGAATGGCCTCCTCATCAGCAACCGCGGCGGGACAGCTCTGTATGTCTGTATTGCCGATCGCCAAGTCGGTTGCCACGACACTGTCGATCTTTTTCGACGTCGTTAGTAATGGGGTTAGAGACCCACGGCCGCACCCCAAATTGAGGACGAGACCAAAATGTCGGTTGGTCTCTTCGATTCTCTCATAGAGCCTTTCAGAGACCTCACGGGTCAGAAAATCCGGATCTCTCGATAGCCGTGAGGCGCGCTCACGATGTTTTCGCAGTATCGCTCGGTCGAAGTGAGCGGTCATGACGTCGAGATTGAGCCTTGTTGCAGTCCCCAAAGCTCGATGGCTTCGGCTCTTCCACGCAGCGTGTGGCTACCAATGGGTCGCAATCTTCGCGTGTCGCCCCTTTCTTGGCGGACTTGTTCCACGACATGCGCGCTTACGAGGAGAGGCTCGCCCAATGCGCCCGTTAGGTCCTCAATTCGGCTCGCGACGTTCACCGTGTCGCCAATAACCGTGAATTCGAGGCGGGTCGTGCTTCCGATTTCGCCCATTATCACTGGTCCATAGTGAATGCCGATCCCGACATGAATGGTTTTTTGATTACCTCCACTCCTCGCATTCAACTTTCTGATTTTCGTCAGCATGGCGAGCGCACATTGCAGCGCCCGGCTGGCATCGTCTTGGCGGGGTTCTGGTGTTCCGAACGTCGCCATCACACCATCACCGATAAATTTATCCAAAGTGCCGCCATGTGCGAAAATTTGGTCTGCCATGAGCCCATGGAACGAACGAAGCAGCGTCATCGCCTCCTGACGCGACAAATCCTCGGCGAGTGCTGTAAAGCCTCGGATATCGACAAACATAACCGTGGCCATGATTTGTCGGTCATCGCCAAAAGGACGATCCGACACGGCAAGCTGATCGACCAAATTCGGAGCCACAAATCGAGCCAGGTTCGCACGTTGCCGCGCCACTTCGGCTTGCCGAAACAATAGTCGACGGACTTGCAGTGCGCCCAGGGCCAGAATTGCAGTCAGCAAGAGCGTGAGGAAAACACGAACGAATGTGTCGTCAAGATGCACGTAATTGGGCGACAGATAGATCTCGAGGAAAACACCCGGGGGAGAATTAGGATCAGGCAGCGTTGTTACAACAGAGGGATCCGAAACGATTATGCTGACACCAATGCCCCAAACAGCGACGACACAGAAGCCAGCCCAAAGTACCAGCAGTGGACGAAAAGTGAGGCTCGCAAGGACTGGAATAATCAACCAGTAGAGGAAACTCGGCTGCCGCAAGACTGTGGCCCAGGGCCATTCGACCGGATAGGTGCGGCCTGGAGCCAGAAGGGTCGCCGCCAGCAGCAAACAATCGAAAAGGATGGTCACAAATGGCGCGGTTCGCGCCCAGCCGAGCCGTTCAACACCGAATAAGAGAATGAAGCCATTGAGAATGAAAAGTGCCAAATAGGGCGCGTTCTGGAACGCAATGGTGGTTCCGTAGTTTCCCCACAACCAGAAGAATATCGCCGAGAAAACGACGATTCGCGCCCGTGTGAGCCGACGAATGCTGGTCCGCTCGCGGTCGCGCAGCGCATCGCGAACAAACGCGTTTGGCTGGTCTAATGCCGCATCGCCAGCTTTCCCTGGTGTGGCCACCTCACGTCTTGGCCGAGCGCGCGCGCAATTCCGCAAGCCTAATGTCGGCCTGCGTGAAATGAGAGGGTGTCAAGTAGTGGCGAACACTTGCGATCGCGGCTGCGAGAACGGAAGCGTCATCAGCAAATCCAAGGCCGGCGATAAAGTCAGGCACGACATCGAACGGCAGGATGAAGTAGGCAATAGCACCAATTAACACCGCGCGGACGTGATTTGGCGTGCTCGCGTCAACGGCACAGTAGTATGCTGCCAAGAGGTCCCGGGTGAACGGCACACTTGCTGCAACACGACCGAGCTTAGCCCAGAACTGACGATGTTGCTCCGAAGTGAGCGCGTCGCGCGCGAGACCACCAATCTTTGATGCCATTGTGCTCATGTCTTCCTATCCTGAAAGAGCCCGACGTCCGACGAACTCCGCCCGATCGCCCAAACCCTCTTCGATCCGCAACATTTCATTCCATTTGGCCATACGTTCGGAACGTGTGAATGAACCCACTTTAAATTGAGGCACATTCCAACCAACCGCGAGATGGCAAATCGTGACGTCCTCGCTTTCGCCGGAGCGCGCCGAAACGATGCCGCCAAAATTAACTTCGCGTGCTACTTGCCAGCAATCCAGTGTCTCGCTTAACGTTCCTCTTTGGTTGGGCTTGATCAAAACAGCGTTGCAGGCGCCAGTGGATGCCGCATTGCGCACACGCTCGGCCGAGGTCACGAGGTAATCATCGCCGATAATTTGGACTTTCTCGCCAAGTCTTCGGGTTATTTGAACAAATCCTTCATGATCGTCCTCGGCAAGCGGGTCCTCGACAGAAACGATGGGAAAACGTTTTGTCCAATCCTCGATCAACTCAACCATATCGTCGTTGGTCAGTGCCTTTGTCTTTCCCTGGATCCGGTAGACTCCATCCTTGCCAAACTCGGAGGCGGCAACATCGAGGGCAATAGCAACTTGGTCGATCGGCCTGTAGCCGGCTCGCTCGATGACGGTGCTTAGGGTTTCGAGCACCTCTTCATTAGAGTCGAATGAAGGCCAGTAGCCGCCTTCATCGGCAACGCCGCGGAGTTTGCCTGTATCTCTCATCCATTGGCCGGCATGGCGATAAACCTCGGCAGTCCATTCCAGGGCTTGCGCAAAGCTCGTGGCGCCGGGACATACGATCAGAAAATCCTGAATGTCGAGCGATCCCAAAGCATGGGCGCCACCTCCGAATATCTGGATTTCAGGGAGTGGAAGTCTGCAGGCTTTTCCGTCGCTCAAATAGGTCCATAATGCTTGGCGGTTGGCACTTGCTGCCGTTTGGGCAACGGCCATCGAAACGGCAATTGTCGCGTTTCCCCCGAGATGCGATTTGTTCGATGTTCCATCGAGCTCAATGATGTGATTGTCTATTGCTCGCTGATCGTTGACGTCCATACCGATCAGAGCGGGTGCTACAAACGTGCTGAGGTGGTGCAACGCCTTAGTGACGCCATAGCCACCGAATGCTTCACCGCCGTCACGCAAATCGAGCGCCTCACCGCTCCCGGTGCTAGCACCCGCCGGAGCAATGGCGCGACCTGCGATCCCACTAGCAAGGCCGATCTCGGCCTCGACAGTCGGTCTTCCGCGGCTATCCCATACCTGTCGCCCCTTGACGCTAATGATCGTTGTTGCGCTCATTCAATCCCAACTCCAAGCTCCAGGCCGTTCGCACATCGTCGAAGCGCTCAACCCTGTCTCGAATGAGTGCCCTTGCCACGCCGCGGACACGGTCGCGCTCATCCTCGCGCTCAATGTATTCGACCGGCGATTTCCCGTCGATCCTTGCAAGAAACAGAGCGGCGAGCAGCCACGCCGCCCGCTTCTCTAGGGCTTCTGGCGGTTCCCATGTTACGCGGCCAAGATAAGTTTCGGCCATCAAGTTGAAACAAGCGAGATAGCCTTCGCTGAAGGAAGGCCGCCAAACGCATTTGAGCAGCAAGTGGTTGAGGCAAAAGGCAATATCGAATGCAGGATCGCCAAACCACGCGCATTCGGCATCGAGGATGACGGGTCCTTCAGGTCCAACCAGAATATTCTTCGGACTTACATCCCCGTGAACGAGAGCAAATTTGGTCGATGCCGTTTGTCGTGCGATCTCCCGCAGCGGCAAACGCATGTCATGGTGACGTTCAGCCGTCGCCAATAGGTAGGGCTCGATCCGGATGGCGTGAAATGTCCGATCGGTTGGGAACAGAGCGGGCAGACGCGGCTGGCGGGATGTGGCGTCATGGATTGCTGCGATCACTTCGGCAACGGCACGGGCGGTTTGAGGTCTTATCTCGCCATCTCGGAGAAGCTGTTTCCAGACACGATGCTGATCCGGTCCCAAAAACTCCATGACGATGGCATGGGCCGAGGCATCGATGTGAAAAATCTTGGGGACCGCCTGAGGGACGATTGCACCGGCTATTTTGAACCATATGGCCTCGAACAAGTTTCGGCTTACCGGTGCGCGCCAATCGGCGGTGACCTTGAGCTTGGAAAGTGCACGCTTCACGCAAACACTGCCGTGCACAAGGTCGACACGAACAATGTCCGAGGAGACGCCACCTTCAAGTGGCACCGCGTCGCGGACTGATCCGAGGGACGCAAGTCCGGCTCGACATAGGATGGCCTGTATTTCGGCCAGTCCTGCATTCATCAAAGGCCTCCGGCAAATCTCTTGCTATGATGACAACGCTTTGCCGGTCATGCCAATCCCTTGATTCTTTCGCGTATTGTGTTGATGCGGAGTGCATCGTTTCCGTGACTTTCGGCGCGAATATTTAGAATAGCTATAAAACTAGGCCGATCCGCTAAGATCCAGAGCCGAACTTGGACGCAGCATTGGGGTCGAATCGTTTGGTTGAGCACGGCGCTGCCAATTGGGGCGGACTGCATCCGTACTCGGTTTGCCGAAGAGATAACCCTGTGCGAGATCGACACCGAGTGTGCGTAAGCTTTCCAATTGCGCATCGTCTTCAACCATCTCGGCAACTGTCGCTACCTTGAGGTTTCGACTTAAAGTGACCATGGCCTGAAGGATCGAAGCGTCACGTGGACTGAACAAATGCCGACCTACATAGCCCCCATCGAGCTTGATGTAGTCGACGGTGAGGCTGCGAACATAGTGAAAGGCCGCAGCACCGGCGCCGAAATCGTCTAGGCACACTTCGTTGCCGGATGAACGCCAATCTTGGATAATCGTGTTGGCGCGTTCCAAATCGACAATCTGGCTCGTTTCGGTGATTTCAAAGAGGAGCTGCTCGGCGATTTCATAATGACACGAAAAGAGGCGTTTTATTCTTTCGACAAACAGGTCGCTTGACAGCGAGCGTGCCGAAACATTGACCGCGATCTTTGGATTGGTGCATTGGCGGTTCAATTTCCCCATGCGGTGCAACACGGTTTCGACGACCGCAAGATCGAAGTCGGCAATAAGCCCGGCATTCTCTGCAAACGCGACAAATTCGGCGGGAGAGGCCCCAGGAGAAATCCGTGCAAGGGCTTCGAAATGATGGATTTCTTTAGATTTCACATCGACAATGGGTTGAAAAACCATGGTGAAATCTCGGCGCTGTATCAAATGTCGAGACTTCGAAATTCGATCACGGGTCTCTTCAAGTTTGGCATAAAGCGCGTCCGTGAGACCGGTTTCCGGTATGCGTTCCGGCGACCCTGCGAACTCGCGAGCGAGTTGGCTCAATGCCGCCATGAGTTCGTCACCGGCTAGCGGCATGTCGCCGAGAGCAATTGTTCGGACATCGACATTCGAGGAAATCGGTAGGCCACATTCCTCGACCGTGGTGCTAAGCTGCTCGGAAAGGTCACCACGCCGTCCTGCAACACCGAGCGTCGCAAATTGTCCAGCGCCCAGTTGTGTGACTGCTTGGCCATCCAGAGAGAGACAGCGCAAAACACCCATGAGTTCGTCAACAACACCCTTGACGCGCCGATATTGGGTGGACGAAAGCTTTGTGAGGCCGATCACTCGAACCAATGACAACTCAAGCTCGCCAATATCTTTGCGCGAGACAAATTCCTCGAACAGCGCCTCAAGGCTTTGGCCGCCACCCGACGTCAATGTTTCCGGCCCCAACGACGTCTTTGACGCAATCTTCGGAGCATTCGCACCGCACGATATTGTCAAATAGAGGAGATCGTATTTTCCGGAGCGGATTGCGCTGATCGAT